>DWYL01000358.1 GCA_019118685.1 Candidatus Blautia merdipullorum | reverse complement strand
AGCAAAAAGTACGTGCCGCAGCCCTGTTACCTGAGGCTATCGAGAAAGCGTTTTCTACCATCCACATTTCAGATTGCATTGGATGGTTTCGTGCGTGTGGTTATGTGCAATAAATTATTGGATTGCTATAGATAAAAACAGGAGAGATAAGATAAGGAGGAGGCGGATTATGGAGCTGAAAGAGAGCCTGCAGAAAAAAGTAGAGGAGTTTAAAAAGAATTACCCCGTGGATGAACAGGTGAAATCCAGGATCACACAGCCTTCCATGGCTTTTTATGGAACGGAGATCTTAAACCGGGCGGTGACGGCCCTGCTGGAGGGAGAAAACCTTCTTCTCTGCGGAGATAAGGCTACAGGAAAAAATATACTGGCGGAAAATCTGGCCTGGATTTTTGGAAGGCCTGTTTATGACATTTCCTTTCATGTGAACACAGACAGCAGCAGTCTGATCGGCACAGATACCTTTGTGAATAATGAGGTGAAGCTCCGGGAAGGTCCCATCTATCAGTGTGCCAGATGGGGCGGATTTGGAATCCTGGATGAGATCAATATGGCGAAAAGTGATGCAGTTTCTGTCCTTCACGGAGTGCTGGATTTCCGAAGGATCCTGGATGTGCCGGGATATGACAGGATATCTCTGCACCCTGCCGCCAGATTTATCGCAACTATGAACTATGGGTATGCAGGGACAAAGGAACTGAATGAAGCCCTGGTATCCAGGTTTATGGTGATCAATATGCCCTCTCTTACTATGGAGAGAATGTATCAGATACTGGAAAATCTTTTCCCTTCTATCCGGAGAGAGGCGGAGGAACAGTTTGCAGGACTCTTCCTGGACCTTCAGCTGAAGGCTCAGAATGGAGAAATTTCTACAAAGGCAGTGGATATGAGAGGTCTGATCGGAGCCCTCCGCATGGTGAGAGGCGGGCTGACGCCTTTGGAAGCCATTGACATGGGAATCACCAATAAAACTTTTGACGCCTTTGAACGAGAACTGATCGGGGACCTGGTAATGACCAGGATACCGGAAACCTGGGACGGGAGCGATGTATTTGATGAATGAAAAAAAATCTCCGGAGAAAACTTTGCCAGACGTTCAGAGCCGGATAGAAAACCTTCTCTGGGCAGTAAGCGGAGACTATGAATTGGACATCCCCGTGGATCTGAAAGCCTGGGAGAAATCTCCGGATATAGCCCTTTATGAGGCGGTGCGCCAGGGGATTTTCCGGAAATATTATGATGTGGAACAATATCAGGATTTTTTCGCACAAAAGGTTTATCAGGGGATGATCCCCTCTGTGCTGGAAGCTTTGGGGAATCTCTGTATTGACAGCGCCGTGTGGAAAAAAGCGGTAAGAGAACGCCCGGGAGTAAGCAATCTGAGAAAAAGAGCCTTTCAGGATACTCTTGATAAGGACACTCTTCGTCTTACCCACACAGACTGGGGGCGCCTTGAAGAATGCTACCTGAGAAAGGCCCTCTATGGAGAAAGACCTGAGGGAAGAGCCGGAAGGATCCTGGACAGGATCTCTGCTATAGAAGATACGGATTCCCCAGAAGAAATCTGCCGCTGTCTGGAGGAAGTATACCGTGAGGCCTATGAAAAAGGACTGGCTCAGAATTTTAAAGGGCTGGATCGGGAAATAAAGACTTCGGACCAGGATATGAAAGGGTATACAGACAAGGAAAAAGCCCGGGAAGAAGAGAAGGAAGCAAAGGAAGAGGCTCCGGTTAATCTTTTCAGCGGCCATGTAGATCCCCAGGATAATGGAAACAGGGAAAAACCCAGATCTTCCATGATCTTTCTGGATCAGGAATCTTCTGACAAAATGGAGGAATATATTGTTCAAAGCTATGGAGAAAGCTGTATCCCTGCCAGGCTTCTGAGAGAGTTCCAGCAGCAGGTCTGTACAGGCGCACATAAGGACTGCCGGCTCCACATGACCAGAGGAATTCTCCATGGCCAGGGAAAAGACAAGGGAAGAGGGGAGTATGTGAAGAAAGTCAGGGAAGAAAATCTCCGGGCGCTGGAAAGCACCAGACTGATCACCCGCCAGAATATCCAGGCTCTTGCCAACACCCTGAAGCGCGCCCTCCTTACCAGATCGGAGAAAGAAATGCTTTCCAGTGAATACGGACGGATCCAGGTCAATAAGCTTTGGAATCTGGGAAGAACAGAAAATAGAAAACTCTTTCAAAGGGAAGTACGGAGAGAAGACACAGATTTTGCTGTAGAGATCCTGATAGATGCCAGCGGCTCTCAGCAAAGCAGACAGAGCCAGGTGGCTCTTCAGGGCTATATCTTAAGCGTGGCTCTCAGCATTGCAGGAATTCCCCATCAGGTCATGGGCTTCTGCACTCTGGGAGCATATACAGTATTGAATTTGTTCCGGGATTTTGAAGAGGACCGGGAAATGGATCAAAGGATATTTGAATTTTACGGTTCCGCCAACAACCGGGACGGCCTGGCAGTAAGGGCGGCTGCCGCCGGTCTGGACCAGAGAAAGGAAGAAAACAAGATCCTGATCCTGTTAAGCGACGGCAGGCCCAACGACATTATGGCAGGAACTCAGAATCCCGGATATACCCTTCCCGGGGCAAAAAAACCGGAGAAAGAGCCTTACTGCCTGGACTTCGCCCTCCGGGATACCGCAGGAGAGATCCGAAAGCTGAGAAACCGGAAGACCGCTGTGCTGGGCGTCTTTGCCGGAGAAGAGGAGGACCTGGCCGCAGAGAAGAAAATCTTCGGGAAGGACTTTGTCTATATCCGGGATCTTTCCAACTTTGCCAATGTAGTGGGCCGTTACCTGAAAAAGCAGATCCTGTAAGATTATCTCCTTTCTGCTCTGCCGAAACACAGGCAGGATATAGTCAGACATACAAGGGTTACGGCCACGGCTACGGGGACCAGAGGGAACAGGTCTATGGATAGGCTATATACCTCTGCCTGGGGCTGGCTCAGCAGCTGTGACATGATGTAAAAGGGATAGCACATAGGGTAGGCGAACCAGATCTTCGTATTGATAAGAAGCACTGCCGGCACGATAGTCGCCAGTCCGATCCCCACAGAAAATACAGAGGTCCGGATGCATACTGCTATGAGCCAGTAAAAGGCAGCCATAGGTATGGAGCTGATATATATGACCAGAGTTTCATACAGCACTGTGGATAGTGGAAGAATAAAGTCATAACCTGTGCTGTGGGAAGCTATGGCCGCCGCAGGATAATAAAGGACTGCCATCATGCCCATCTGAATAGCAGACAAAAGCAGCAGGACCAGGAACTTCCCCAGACACAGACCTGTTGTGGATACAGGCAGAGACAGCATTTTTAAGATTCCCTGATTAGTCCTCTCCAGCTGGTTCAGCATAACTGTGATCACCACCAGACTGGCGGGATACATAAACCAGGACATTCCCAGATAGCTCTGAAAGAAAAAGTTCATTTCCGGAGACAGACCGGCGGCGTTGCCAAAGCTAGAGCCAGCATTTAATACAGCAGGAATCCATAACAAAATGAGAGGAATCAGCAGGATCCAGAAAATATGGGTCCTGCGTATTTTTTTCAGTTCTATGCGAAAGATGGTAAGCAAATTCATACAGGTGTCCTCCTGATCTTTATAAGAAAAAGTTTGATAGCTCCAAGAAGTATTGTTTCAGCTGCGCAGATCCCCAGGATCGGAAAAATATCCTCTGGCCGGGAGGAAGAGGTCAGGCAGCAGTAAGGCAGACAAAAGGTATAGATTCTGGAGAACAGAGTGTCGTAAGATACTGTCATCTGCCCCAGAAACATACCGATGACCCCGATCCCAAGAGAAATCCACATATTTTTTGCCAGAGAGGCGATGAGCGTGGACAAAACCAGGACCGGTAGGATGGCCGCCAGGGAAAAGCCCATATTTTCTAAGAGAGTTTCTGCTCCCGGAGTTTCTCCCGGAAACCAGTGCCAGGCACAGAAAAGGAGAAAACAGGTTTCTATAAGGAACACCGGCAGGAACAGCAGCAGGAGAAGAAGGTTCTTACAGAAGAACACCTTTCCCTGGCTTACCGGCAGCATATGGAGCTTTTCTATGGCACGGTTGGCAAACTCAGTGTGGTAGAGGATACAGGCTCCCAATACTGCCAGAAAGCAGTGAAAAGTAGCGATCATCTCCCAGTTGCCATTTAGAAGAATGTCTGCCGGTGGCAGATCCTGGCTTGTAAATAACTCTGTACGGAAGGCCATATTGATCACCGGAAAAGCGGAAGCGGCCAGGGATCCTGCCAGAAAAGCAGGGAAAAGTCCGGTGCGCTTTATTTTTTTGATTTCTAAGACAAGGATCATTTTCTGCCACCTCGTTTCAGATTGTCTTCCTGGATCATAGTCAGAAAGGTGTCTTCCAGATTGTCTGCGGGATAGCCCATCTGGGCTGCCTGTTCTCTCAGCTCCGGCAAAGTTCCCTCAAAAAGAAGCCGGCCGTGGTTCAGGATCCCTACATCATCAGCCATCAGTTCAATTTCCGAGAGAAGATGGGAAGAAACCAGCACTGTACAGTTATACTTTTGGGGCAGGGAACGGATCAGAGTACGGATTTCATGGATCCCTGCGGGATCCAGGCCGTTGGTAGGCTCGTCCAGAATCAGCAGAGGTGGTCTTCCCAGGAGAGCCTCCGCCAGTCCCAGCCGCTGCTTCATTCCAAGAGAATATTTGCTGGCCAGCCGCTTTCGGAATTCGTAGAGACCTGTAAGCTCCAGGGCGTCTTTGATGCTGTCCTTAGGCAGTCCCAGGATCCTGCGGATAATGTCCAGATTTTCTTCGCCGGTGAGATTCCCATAGAAGGAGGGAGATTCGATAAAGGCCCCTGTCTGCCGGAGGATTTCTCTTCGGTCTTTGGGATAAGAAAGTCCCTTTATCTGAAAATCGCCGCTGGAAGGGCGGGTAAGCCCAAGGAACATTTTCATGGTCGTAGATTTGCCCGCTCCGTTTGGTCCCAGAAATCCATAGACCTGGCCCTTTTGCACATGCATGTTCAGCTTATTTACTGCGGTAAAATCCCGGTATCGTTTTGTGAGATTATGGGTTTCGATGATATTCATTGTTTTTGCTCCTTTCTTTTGCTGATCCTCAGTATAGAACAGCAACCTTACAGCAACATTCTCCCTGCCTTACAATTACCTTACATTTTACCTGGAAGGGCTACATAAGAGCAAGATATATGATACTATATGGAAAGAACCTACAGGAGGAAATCTTATGGATTTAGAATATTTAAAAAATAAAAAGATACTGTTAGTAGATGACGAACCGGAGCTGCTGGCAATGGTAGAAGAGATTTTAGAAAAAGAAGGCTACCGGAATATCCGCAGGGCAGGAACTGTAAAAGAAGCCCTGGGGGTATTTCAGGAGTGGCAGCCGGAAATGGCTGTGCTGGATGTGATGCTGCCTGACGGAGACGGCTTTAGATTGTTTGAGCAGATCCGGGAGAGCTCAGATATCCCGGTGCTTTTTCTTACGGCAAGAGGAGAGGAGGAAGATAAATTCCTGGGTCTGGGACTTGGGGCAGATGACTATATTGTGAAGCCATTCCTCCCAAGAGAGCTGATCCTCCGTATCGGAGTGATCCTCAGAAGATGTTATAAAAGGGAACAGCCTTTGGTACGCCTGGCAGGCTGCAGCATTGACTTTGAAAGAGCCCAGGTGATCAAGGGAGGGGAGACCCTGCCTCTGACCGCCAAGGAATTTGCCCTCCTCTCGGCTCTTTACAGGAACGGGGGCAGGATCGTCACCATTGATATGCTCTGCCAGGCAGTATGGGGAGACAATCCTTACGGATATGAAAATTCTCTGATGGCCCACATCCGCCGGATCCGGGAAAAAATTGAAGAAAATCCTTCAAAACCAGTGTCTTTGATCACTGTAAAAGGACTGGGCTATAAGCTGATGGTAAAGGAGTAGGGAATGAACAGTACTATAAAACTTATCCGGAAATTTTGCACGATTTTGATTTTTTCTATTTTCCTGGGAATCCTGCTGAATTTACTGTTCCTGGCTATTGTGACCTGGAACCGTCAGGACAATAATTCCAGCGGGTGGAAACAGGCTGAGGAGATCGCGGCTGCCCTTACCCTATCCGAAAACGGAGACTATATCCTTTCAGAAGAGGGGGAGAAAGCACTGGAACAGACCGGAGCCTGGGGAATCCTGGTGGAGAATGATACAGGGAATGTGATCTGGGCCAGCAGAAACCTGCCTCAGGAAATCCCCCGGCATTATACTCTGGGAGAAATTTCCTGGGCTGTCCGGGGCTATATCCAGGACTATCCTACCACAACAGCGGCACAGGGGGAGAATCTCCTATTTCTGGGCTTCCCAAAGGATCGGTATTATAAACTGATGTGGCCTACTTTTGACTATGACCTGATCCAGAATTTTTTCTATCTGATCCTGGAATTTCTGATCTTTAATCTGGTCTTTATCATTATTGTCTATGGGGTGGCTACTTCCGGGATCATCCGCTCTGTGAAACCTATTGTCCATGGAATTGAAGCCTTGGGCAATCAGGAAGACGTATATATTCCGGAAAAGGGACTTATGTCCCAGCTGGCGGCTTCCATAAACCGTGTGTCCGAAAAACTGAAGACCCAGAGCTATGCCCTGAGAAAAAAGGAGACCGCCAGGGCCAACTGGATCGCCGGAGTATCCCACGATATCCGGACTCCTCTGTCCATGGTCCTGGGGCATGCCAGCACCCTGGAAGAGGACATTTCTCTGCCTGCTGAAGTCAGGCAAAAGGCAGGGATCATCCGGCAGCAGAGTATCCGGATGAAAAATCTGATCAATGATCTCAATCTGGCTTCCAAGCTGGAGTATAATGTACAGCCGGTAAAACGGCAAAGAACAGATTTGGTAGCTCTTGCCAGATCTGTAGCAGTGGATTTCCTGAACCTGGACAATGAGGGGGACTATCCTATTGAGTGGAATACAGAGGCGGATTCCGGTCCCCTTATGGTCTATGGCGATCCGGATCTGATAAAGAGGGCTATGTCCAATCTGATCACCAATGCCCAGGTCCACAACCCCAAGGGCTGTACTATTGGAGTGGAGGTAAGAGAAGAAGAGGGAATGTATGCACTGATCGTCTCTGATAACGGAGTGGGAGTTACTGAAGAAGAACTCCAGTCTATCCGGAACGCCCCTCACTATATGGTCTGCGACAGCAACACCGGGGAACAGCGCCATGGCCTTGGCCTGCTGATCGTAAAACAGATCGCCCAGGCACATGAGGGAAGGGTTGTGCTGGATCATTCTCCTCAGGGAGGCTTTCTGGCAAAAATCCTGCTTCCTAAAGATTGGGAGACAATCTAACATTTTTGCAACATTGGTGTTTTATATCGAAATTTTTCCGGAAACAGGTTACAATATTTCCGGGTGATGAAAATGAAAATTTTATTAGTTGAGGATGATCTGGTCCTGGCTCAGGAGATTGTAAGACTTTGTGAAAAATGGGGTTTTGAGGCGGAATATCTGGATGAATTTAGGGCTGTAGACCAGGAATGGAGGAAAAGGCAGGGGGATTTGATTCTGATGGACATTAACCTGCCTTATTATGATGGATTTTACTGGGCAAGGGAGATCCGGAAGCTCTCCAAGGTGCCTATCCTTTTTCTCTCCAGCAGAGATCAGAACAGCGATAAGGTGATGGCGATGGTTTCCGGAGGGGACGACTATGTAGAGAAGCCCTTTGACGGAGAACTGCTTCTTGTGAAGATCCGGGCGCTTTTACGGAGGGCTTATGAATATACGGCAAGTGACCGGGAATATTTGGCGCCGGGCCTTTTATACGACAGAGGACAGGGAAAACTGGTATACAAGGGAGAAAGTACAGAATTGACCAGGTCAGAAAATAAAATCCTGAGCCTTTTGTCGGATCATAAAGGGAAAGTTGTAGAACGGGAGAGGCTGATGGAATATTTATGGAGCACAGACGAATATGTAACAGACGCCTCCCTCACAGTGCTGGTCTCCAGACTCAGAGCGAAGATCCTGGATTTTGCAGAGGGGATTTCCTGCATCCACACAAAAAAGGGAAAGGGGTACTATCTGGAATGAGGGGATATATGAAAGAAAAAGGAAAAAGCTTTCTGCTTCTTATATGCCTGTGGTGTTTCGGAAACTTTTATCTGGTCTTTTTATGCGCTTCTCATTTTTATTTTCAGGACCTGCTGTATCTGAATTTCCTGCTTTTGACCGCTGCCGCAGCGGGTGGATGGAAAGACTATTGCCGCTGGAAGAAAGGAAGAGACTACCTGGAAGGAAAAATTTCACTGGAACCCTGGGAGCAGGAGAAAGCTTTCGGAAAGAATGTATATGCTTATCTCTATGGAAAAGAGGAAGCTCACAGAAAGGAAATCCAGGGGCTGATCCGAGAGCAGGAAGAACTGACAGACTATATTGCCAGATGGTCTCATGAAGCAAAACTGCCCCTGGCGGCTATGAAGCTGATCAATGAACGCAGCCGGGATCAGGAGACCGGAAGAGAGATGAAAGAAAGTATTGTCCGGCTGGAAAGTCTGGTCCACACTGTGATGTTAGGGAGCAAACTCCACCGCCCGGAACATGATGTCCGCTATGAGAAGATCTGCCTTAGAAACGCGATAAGAGAGACTGTAAAAAACCAGGCGTATTTTTTGATCCGCCACAATTTTGAGATAAAAGAGGAAATCGGAGATTTTCAGGTTTATACTGACCAGAGATGGCTGGTCTACCTTTTGGACCAGCTGATACAAAACGCAGTGAAATACCGGGGAGAAGATCCGGTTCTCAGATTTTCTGCAGGGATGGAGAAAGAAGACAGTGTCCTTTTTACTGTGGAAGACAACGGACTGGGAATTGCCCGGGAGGATCTGCCTTATATTTTTCAGAAAGGATATGTGGGGAAAAACCACCGGAAAGGAGACTACCGTTCTACGGGAATGGGTCTGTATTTTGTAAAAGAAATCAGCGATCTTCTTCATCTGGATATCCGGGCATATTCAGAACCGGGAAAAGGATCCAGATTTGAACTTCGTTTTCAGGATCTTTCAGAGCATCTTTTTTTGTCAGAAGATACCTTGCAGAAATGTTAGATATAAAAGAAAACTGTCAGGTATCTGTAAGGATTTTCTCCTGCCTCTCTGCTATGCTGATATACAGACAGGAGGTAATATAGAAATGAATAAAATCTTAGAAATCCGAAATCTATCAAAAAGCTACGGGAAGAGAGGCTATCAGACCTGGGTACTGCGGGATATCAGCCTGGACATCTTCCAGGGAGATTTTATTGCTGTTATGGGGCCAAGCGGCGCGGGGAAAACCACTCTTCTGAACATGCTGTCTACTTTAGACCAGCCATCCAGGGGAGAAATCCTTCTGGATGGGGAAAATATCGTAGAGATGAAAAACAAAGAGCTTTCCCAGATCCGCAGAGACAAGATCGGCTTTATTTTTCAGGAGTATAATCTTCTGGACAATATGACTCTTCAGGACAATATCGCCCTGCCTCTTTCTCTCAATGGAGTAAAGACAGGAGAGATCTTAAAACGAGTCAGAGAGACTGCGGCCACCTTTGGACTGGAATCTCATCTTGGGAAATATCCTTATCAGCTTTCGGGAGGACAGAAGCAGAGGGGAGCCAGCGCCAGAGCTTTGATCACTAATCCCAGGATCTTATTTGCAGATGAGCCTACAGGGGCTTTAGATTCCAAATCCGGGAGAGACCTGCTCTGCTGTCTAAAGGCGGCCAACGAGGCGGGAAAGGCTACCATTGTCATGGTCACCCATGACCCTTACTGCGCCAGCTACGCAAAACAGGTTTATTTCCTGAAAGACGGAAGGATCCAGTGCTGTCTGAACCGGCAGGAAAGCAGAAAGAAATTTTATGACGAGATCATGGCTGTGCTGGCCTCTATGGGAGGTGACCAGGAATGAGTCTTTTTTCACTGGCAGTATCTAATTTTAAGAGAAGCGTAAGAGAGTTTGCTATGCTGGTTCTCTCATTGTCCTTCTCTGTGTTTATTTTCTTTAACTTTCAGAACGTGATCTATTCCAGAGCAATGGATGTTCTTTTAGAATTCCGGAAGGATCTCATCGATTCAGTGATCCAGGCGGCTTCCATAGTATTTGTGGTTTTCCTTTTCTTCTTTATCTGGTATGCCACCAATGTTTTTCTCAATCAGAGGAAAAAGGAAATCGGCATTTATATTTTTATGGGGCTGGATAATAAAAGGATCAGCAGAATGTATGCCCTGGAATCTGTCATGGTAGGGCTGTTTTCCCTGATATTCGGGCTGATATCCGGCGTTTTATTTTCAAAATTGTTCCAGATGCTGCTGTTAAAACTGTCAGAGATCAGTGTAGATGTGGAGTTTTCTTTTTCCTTTCAGCCGGTGCTGAATACGGGAGGAATGTTCCTGATCATTTACGGATTTATGATCCTGAAAGGCTGTCATACGCTTAGAAACAGCAGTGTGCTGAACTTTTTGTCGGGAGCCAGGCAGAAAGAAATCCGTCAGGAGAATAAACTGGTTACTGCCCTCAGGATACTGGCAGGAACTGCCGCTCTTATTTTAGGGTATCTGGCGGCACTGGATACAGGGGGACTTCAGGGGCTTGTACGGATGGTCCAGGCGGTAGTTCTGGTTATTGTCGGAGT
>DWYL01000357.1 GCA_019118685.1 Candidatus Blautia merdipullorum | reverse complement strand
GCGTCTTTTCTCTCATAATCTAAAAATCCTGTCGGTTTTCCCATCTTTATACCTCCGAAAATACTTCTGTAAATGCTTCCAACTGTGCCTGTTCTGTACTCATTCCCTGTTCCTCCAGCTTAATGCTCAGGGATGTCATTCTCTTGTAATCATCAGGAATGATCTTCTTAAACTTCGGAAGATATTCGGTGAAGTTTTCCAGGATTTCTTTTCCTCTCTCAGAGCCGGTATACTGTACATGCTCCTCAATCAGGCTTTTCAGTTCATGAACATCTACCTTGCTTTCCACCTGTTCAATGGAAATCATATCTTTATTCAGATTTTTATAAAGAGTATTGTTTTCATCTAATACATAAGCGATACCGCCGCTCATACCTGCGGCAAAATTCTTTCCTGTAGAGCCAAGGATCACCACACGGCCTCCGGTCATGTATTCGCAGCCATGTTCTCCTACCCCTTCTACTACCGCATAGGCGCCGGAGTTTCTTACGGCAAAACGTTCTCCTGCAATACCGCTTATAAATACTTTTCCGCTGGTGGCTCCGTAAAGAGCTACGTTACCGGCGATCATATTATCCTGGGCAGAGTATTTCCGGTTTTTCGGCGGATACAGGATCAGCTTTCCGCCGGAAAGTCCTTTGCCGTAATAATCGTTGGTATCTCCTTCCAGTTTCAGGGTCAGACCTTTCGGGATAAAGGCGCCGAAGCTCTGTCCGCCGGCTCCCTTGCAGTTTACAGTCAGGGTGTCTTCCGGCAGTCCGTGTTTATGCTGTCTGGTAATCTCTGCACCCAGAATGGTGCCGAAAGTCCTGTCTGTGTTGCTGACTTCCACAGATACAGAAGCTTTTTCTCCTTTTTTCAGAGCAGAAGCAAATTTCTTCAGAAGTACTTTCTCGTCCAGGGTCTTCTCCAGCTGGAAGTCGTATACATCCGCCGGGTTAAAGGTTACCTGTTCTCCTTCTTTTGCAAAAGGATTTTCCAGGATAGCACTAAGGTCGATCTTAGCAGCCATTGGATTCTGGGCTTTATCTTTTACTTTCAGAAGGTCGCTTCTTCCTACCATCTCGTCAATGGTACGGACGCCCAGTTTCGCCATATATTCACGGAGTTCCTCAGCGATAAATCGCATAAAGTTTACCACATATTCCGGTTTTCCGGTAAAGCGCTTCCGAAGTTCCGGATTCTGGGTTGCCACGCCAACAGGGCAGGTATCCAGGTTGCAGACTCTCATCATCACACAGCCCATCGTTACCAGAGGCGCAGTGGCAAAGCCGAATTCCTCTGCTCCCAGAAGGGCGGCGATAGCCACGTCTCTTCCGCTCATGAGCTTACCGTCTGTCTCGATCATCACACGGCTTCTCAGACCGTTCATCAGCAGAGTCTGATGGGTCTCTGCCAGTCCCAGCTCCCAGGGAAGACCTGCGTTGTGGATGGAGCTTTCCGGAGCTGCGCCGGTACCTCCGTCATATCCGGAGATCAGGATAACTTGGGCGCCTGCTTTGGCAACGCCGGCAGCTACGGTTCCCACGCCTGCCTCAGAAACAAGTTTTACGGAAATACGTGCATATTTATTGGCATTTTTCAGGTCATAGATCAGCTGGGCCAGATCCTCGATAGAATAAATATCGTGATGTGGCGGTGGAGAGATCAGGCTTACCCCGGGGGTTGAATGTCTGGTCTTGGCGATCCATGGATACACTTTTCTGGCAGGGAGATGTCCGCCCTCTCCGGGTTTTGCTCCCTGAGCCATCTTGATCTGGATCTCTTTTGCGCTTACCAGATACCGGCTGGTAACGCCGAAACGGGCGCTGGCCACCTGTTTGATGGCGGAACATCTGTCCACAGCAGTTCCTGCAGAATCCAGACGTTCTTCACTTTCTCCACCCTCACCGGTGTTGGATTTTCCATGAAGCATATTCATGGCAATAGCCAGAGTCTCATGGGCTTCCTGGGAAATGGAGCCGTAGGACATAGCTCCGGTCTTAAACCGTTTTACAATATCCTCTACACTTTCTACTTCTTCAATAGGGATTCCCTTTTCCGGGAAGTTAAAGTCCATTAAGGAACGGAGATTTCCGCTTCTCTCCTCGTCTACCATTTTTGTATATTCTTTAAACATGCCGTAATCTCCCATACGGGTAGATTTCTGCAGCATGTGGATAGTTGCAGGATTGTACCGGTGTTCCTCGCCGCCGCTTCTCATCTTATGCTTTCCAATGCTGTCCAGAGTGAGATCCACTGCTCTTCCAAGGGGATCGAAGGCTTTGGAATGAAGCTCATCCACGTTTTTGGCAATGTCATCCAGGGTGATGCCGCCTACACGGCTGACTGTGCCTGCAAAATATTTATCGATGACTTCCTGGGAAATACCGATAGCCTCAAAGATCTTTGCGCCCTGATAGGACTGGATGGTGGAAATACCCATTTTGGAAGCGATCTTTACAATGCCGTGGATCACAGCGTAATTGTAATCATTTACTGCCGCATAATAATCTTTGTCCAGCAGTTTTTCATCGATCAGCTCCTGGATCGTCTCCAGCGCCAGGTATGGATTGACTGCACAGGCCCCATATCCAAGAAGGGTTGCAAAATGATGTACCTCTCTTGGTTCTCCGGATTCCAGGATCAGAGAAAGAGAAGTCTGTTTCTTGGTATCTACCAGATGCTGGTGTACCGCAGATACCGCCAGCAGAGAAGGAATGGGCACATGGTTCTCATCCACCCCTCTGTCGGAAAGAATCAGGATGTTAGCCCCGTCTTTATAGGCTTTATCCACCTCTACAAAGAGACGGTCAATGGCTCTTTCCAGCTTTGTACTTTTGTAGTAAGTAATAGGAACCACCGCTACCTTAAAGCCTTTTTCCTTCATGTTCTTGATCTTTAACAGGTCTGTATTGGTCAGGATCGGATTGTTGATCTTCAGTACCTGGCAGTTTTCCGGCACTTCTTCCAGCAGGTTTCCGTCTTTTCCTACATAAACCGTGGTACTGGTAACAATCTCTTCACGGATGGCGTCAATCGGCGGATTGGTAACCTGTGCAAAAAGCTGCTTAAAGTAATCAAAAAGAGGACGATTCCTCTTGGACAGCACTGCCAGAGGGGTATCCACGCCCATGGCAGCAATGCCTTCACTGCCTTTTAAGGCCATTTCATAAATGGACTTTCTATATTCTTCATAAGTATATCCGAAAGTCTTCTGAAGTCTTCTTCTCTGCTCGGAAGTATATTCCTCCACCCGCATGTTAGGGATCTTCAGATCCTTCAGCTCGATGAGGTTGCTGTCCAGCCACTCGCCGTAAGGCTGGGCATTGGCATAAATCTCCTTGATCTCTTCATCGCTTAAAATCTTGCCTTTTACGGTATCTACCAGAAGCATTTTTCCAGGATGGAGTCTTTCTTTCAGAACAATCTCCTCTTCCGGTACAGGAAGAACACCCACCTCAGAAGCCAGGATCACATCACCGTTTTTCATGACATAATATCTGGAAGGACGAAGGCCGTTTCTGTCCAGTACAGCGCCCAGCAGGTCGCCGTCTGAAAATACAATAGAGGCCGGACCGTCCCATGGCTCCATCATGGTTGCGTAATACTGATAGAAATCCCGGATCTCCTGAGAAAGAGTCTGGTTGTTGGCCCAGGGCTCCGGAATGGTGATCATTACTGCCAGAGGCAGATCCATACCGCTCATTACCAGGAATTCCAGGGTATTGTCCAGCATGGCAGAATCAGACCCCTGGCGGTTTACTACCGGAAGGATCTTGTGAAGCTGATCCTTTAAATGAGGAGATTCCATGTTTTCTTCCCTTGCCAGCATTTTGTCCGCATTTCCCCGGATGGTATTGATTTCCCCGTTATGTACGATAAAACGGTTAGGATGGGCTCTCTCCCAGCTTGGGTTTGTATTGGTGCTGAATCTGGAATGGACAGTAGCGATAGCAGATTCATAGTCTTTATCCTGGAGATCCGCAAAAAAAGTACGGAGCTGGCCTACCAGGAACATACCTTTATACACAATGGTACGGCTGGACATAGAAACCACATAAGTATTATCGTTACTCTGCTCGAAGACTCTCCGGGCAATATACAGCTTCCGGTCAAAATCCAGTCCTTTTTCTACATTTTCCGGTTTTTTAATAAAGGCCTGCATGATATGAGGCATACACTCTTTGGCCTTGTGTCCCAGAACATCCGGATATACAGGAACCTCACGGAAACCTAAAAGCTCCAGTCCCTCTTTCTCCACAATGATCTCAAACATCTTCTTAGCCTGGTTTCTTTTCAGTTCATCCTGAGGGAAGAAAAGCTGGGCAATACCATATTCTCTCTCTCCTCCCAGATCGATCCCCATTTTTTTACAGACCTTGGAAAAGAATTTATGAGAAATCTGAAGAAGGATTCCCACGCCGTCTCCTGTCTTTCCCTCTGCATCTTTTCCGGCTCTGTGTTCCAGGTTCTCCACGATATGGAGTGCTCTCTCCACCGTCAGATGGCTCTTGATTCCCTTGCTGTTTACCACTGCGCCGATTCCACAGTTGTCATGTTCAAAGGCGGGACTGTACAGTCCCTGTTGTTGTTCTCTCATCACATTTTCCTCCCTATCTGTTTCTTTTTCCTCTTCCATACTCGTCTGCTGCTTTTACGAATCCTCGGAACAGCGGATGGGCACGGTTTGGTCTGGATTTCAATTCCGGATGCCCCTGAGTTCCAATGAAGAAGGGGTGATCCTTCAGCTCTATCATTTCCACGATCCGTCCGTCAGGGGAAAGACCTGCCATGGTCATTCCATGTTCTTCCAGAGCAGACCGGTAGTCGTTGTTTACTTCATAGCGGTGTCTGTGACGCTCGGAAATTTCTTTTGCTCCGTATAATTCATATGCCTTTGTTCCCTCTTTCAGCACACAGGGATAAGCTCCCAGACGGAGGGTTCCTCCGATATTTTCCACGCCGTTCTGTTCCGGCATAAGATAGATCACCGGGTGCATGGTGTCAGGATTCAGTTCTGCGCTGTTGGCGTCCTTAAAACCGGCTACATTTCTGGCAAATTCTACAATAGCCATCTGCATGCCCAGACAGATTCCCAGGAATGGAATCTTGTTTTCCCTGGCATATTTTACAGCCTGGATCTTTCCTTCCGTTCCTCTGTGTCCAAAGCCTCCCGGGATCAGGATTCCGTCTACCCCTTCCAAAAGCGCCTGGCAGCCCTGGCTCTCGATTTCTTCTGAGTCTACCCAACGGATATTGACGTTTACCCGGCTGGCGATACCGCCGTGTTTTAAAGCTTCTACCACACTTAAGTAAGCGTCATGAAGCTGGATATATTTCCCTACGATAGCAATTTCTGTCTCGGACTGGGGATTCCGCAGGTTCTCCACCATAGCCGTCCAGTCTGTAAGGTCCGGTTCCGGGCATGGGATATGAAGACATTCACAGACCACCTGAGCCAGATGTTCTTTTTCCATAGCCAGAGGGGCCTCATACAGGTATTCCACATCCAGATTCTGGAGTACATGATTGGGCGGTACATTACAGAACAGTGCGATCTTGTCTTTCAGCTCCTCAGACAGCCGATACTCCGAACGGCATACCAATACATCCGGCCACAGACCCATGCTCTGAAGTTCTTTTACACTGGCCTGAGTAGGCTTGGTCTTCAGCTCTCCGGAAGCTTTCAGATAAGGTACCAGGGTCACGTGGATCAGCACTGCGTTTTCCTTTCCCACATCATGCTGGAACTGACGGATGGCTTCCAGGAAAGGCTGGCTCTCAATATCTCCTGCAGTTCCTCCCACTTCTATAATCGCAATCCGGTCTTCCTCAGGAGTTTTTCCTCTGTAAAACCGGCTTTTGATCTCATTGGTAATGTGAGGGATGACCTGTACCGTGCCGCCGCCATAATCCCCGTGACGTTCCTTCTGAAGCACTGTCCAGTAAATCTTTCCCGTAGTCACATTTGAATTTTTATCCAGGCTTTCATCAATAAATCTCTCATAATGTCCCAGGTCCAGATCTGTCTCTGTGCCGTCGTCAGTAACAAAGACTTCTCCGTGCTGGATAGGGTTCATAGTGCCCGGGTCCATATTAATGTAAGGGTCAAACTTCTGCATGGTCACCTGATACCCTCTTGCTTTCAAAAGTCTTCCCAGAGAGGCAGCCGTGATCCCTTTACCCAGGCCTGAGACCACTCCTCCGGTTACGAATACATATTTTACCATCACATTTTCCTCCT
>DWYL01000356.1 GCA_019118685.1 Candidatus Blautia merdipullorum | reverse complement strand
AATAATACTTGTCCCCCACTCCTCCCGCAGTTCCATCATCTGCCTTACGATCTGGGCCTGGGTAGTCACGTCCAGTGCAGAAGTGGGCTCATCTGCAAGCAATAGCTTTGGCTGAAAGGTCATAGCCATGGCAATGCCTACCCGCTGCCGCATACCGCCGGAAAGCTGGAAGGGATAAGATTTCATGATATTGTCGCTGCTTGGCAAGCGCATACGGTCGAGCATTTCCCGCCCTTTCTCCCAAGCCGCTTTCCTGCTGATCTTTTCGTGAGTGCGGATATATTCCACAAAGACACTGCCGATTTTTCTGATAGGATTCAGCATAGCGCCGGAATCCTGAAAGATCATAGACATATCTGTGCCCCGGAGATTTCTCCACTCTTCCGCTGTGTTTTCCAGCAGGGATTTTCCTTCAAACAAGATGTCCCCTTCTGTGACCTTGCCCCCTCCCGGCAGCAGGCCAAGCACAGCCCGGATCACGGTGGTTTTCCCTGAGCCGGACTCGCCTACGATAGAGGCAATCTCGCCTTTTTTGAGGGTCATACTGAATTTTTTAACCGTAGGGCGGTCTCCGTAGGATATAGTAACATTTTTTATCTCAAGCATGAAATCCCCTCCTACTCATCTTTTGGATCCAGAACATCCCGAAGGGCATCTCCCAGCAGATTAAAGACAACTACTACAATGAAGATCGCAGCTCCTGGGAAGATCATCATCCAGGAGGCATTCTGGATATACTGGCGTCCTTCATTCAGCATCAAACCCCATTCAGGCGTAGGCGCCTTTGCGCCGAAGCCAAGGAAGGAAAGCCCTGCCAGTTCCAGCATCATACCTCCGATATCTGTGGCGGCGGTAATGACCAAAGTAGGGATAACGTTGGGGATCATATATTTCCGCAGTATATAAAGAGTCCTGGAACCTGTGATCACGGCGGCAGCCACATAATCCCGGTTCCGGATCTTCAGCACCAGGCTCCGGGCAAGTCTGGCATATTTTGTCCAGCTTACCAAGGCCACTGCGATCACCGCATTCCTAATGCTGGCTCCCAGGACGCCGGCAATGGCCATAGCGAAAACCATCCCCGGGAAAGATACCATCAGGTCTGCGATACGCATGATCACAGTATCTATCCAGCCGCCGAAATAGCCGGCCAGAACTCCCAGGACCGTCCCCAGCACAAAAATAAGGATCACAACAGAGAAGGCCGCCACAAGACTGGTCCGGGCTCCATATATCACCCGGGTAAAAATGTCACGCCCCAGTTTGTCAGTTCCGAAAATATGCTCTCTGCCGGGAGGCTTTAGAGCGTCCCCCAGCACAGCCTCTGAAGGGCTGACCCCTCCTGTGATGACCGGGGCAAAAACAGCCGTAAGGATGATCAGAAGGGCGAGGAAAGCAAAGAAACAAAAGGACTTGTTTTTTATGATAAAATTTCTGATTTTCATTCTCCTCTACCTCTTTTCTTTCATTCTTGGATCAACCAGATTATAGGAAATATCCACCAGCAGATTAACCACCATATAGATCAGAGAAATCCATAAGACATACCCCTGGATCAGTGGATAATCGTATGCGGTTATGGCAGATACCGCCAGATTTCCCAGGCCGGGATAGGTAAAGATAACCTCCACCACAGCGGTTCCCCCCAATAGAGAGCCGAGGGACAGTCCCAGCATAGTCAGCAGAGGCAGCAGGGAATTAGGGAATACATTGAGCCACAGGATCTTCCACTCCTTCACTCCCCTGGCTCTTGCTCCCACAACATAATCCTGGCTCAGCTCCTCCAGAATTGCAGTCCGCACCTGACGGGTATACTTGGCATACATGGCAAACGCAAGGGTGACTGCCGGAAGTATCATACTCTGAAAGTCCCCTCCCGAACAGACTACAGGCAGAAGCTTCAAACGGACGCAGAAAAACAGCAGCAGCAGCAGACCTACCCAGAAATTCGGCATGGATACACCAAAAAACGTGAGGCCCCGCAGACCGTAATCCACAAGACTATTTTTGTGAGTGGCCTGTATCATACCGAGAGGTACGGCTATCAAAAGCATCAGGATCATAGAAAAAATGGACAGCTTCAGCGTAGGCCAGAGCCGATTCAAAAGTAAAGTGGAAACAGAGTTGTTATAGGCATAAGATGTGCCGAAATCTCCATGAAGACATCCTGTCAGCCAGTCAAAATACTGGACCAGTACAGGCCGGTTCAGACCCATAGCCTCCCGTGTCTGCTGGATGACCTCTTCGCTTGGTACAACTCCGGAAGCCGCATACATGGTACGCACCGGATCGCCAGGTGCCAGGTAAGTGATCAAAAATGACAAAAAACTGATTCCCACGGCTACAAGGATCATCTGGATCAGTCTTTTTCCTATGTATTTTGCAGTCAAAATTTTCTCTCCTTTCTGCACAGGCAGTTCCTGGAAAGGGCAATCTGCATTTCCCGGAAAAGCATGGCTTTTCCAGGAAAACTGTGATCACCTTATCAGGACTGGGCCGCAGGATATATTTCATTGGTAAGCCAGTAATAATCTGCCGTATGGATCGCTGCGCCGCCGATAGTAGCGTTTCTGGAGATCATAGAGCTGTTATAATAGCCGTGAACAACCACAGCCGCATCATCAAGAAGGATCTGCTGCATCCTCTGGATAATGTCACGGCGCTCATCTTCATCAAAAGTAGTGCTCAGCTGATTGTATAATTCATCATATTCATCATTCTGATAGCCGCAGTAATCAGAGCCTGAGTCAGAACACCATGCAGCCAGATATTCTGTAGGATCTCCGGTGCCTACGGTGGTCCAGTTGGATCCGTTTAAGTCAAAATCACCGGACTGGTAGCTGTCCCACTGACGGGCAGAATCCCCCAGTTCCAGATCAACCCCGATGCCGATTTCCGCAAGCTGCTGTTGAATGGCTTCTGCAAAATCATCCAGGCAGCGGTTGGAATAGGTCACATAATGGAGGACCACTTCCTGTCCGTCCAGCTCCCGGGTTCCGTCACCGTTAGTATCCACAATTCCCGCTTCGTCCAGAAGCTGTATCGCCGCCTCCTGGTCATAGGGATAAGGATCCGTCAGATTCTCATATCCATAGTCCAGATTGGAAGGCAGGACCGAATAGCCGGAAGTATACAATCCGCCTACTGTAACAGAACACATGGTCTCGTCGTCCAGAGCCATCAGCACTGCTTCACGGAGGGTCTTATTGGACAGCAGCCTGCCTTCGGCCATATTCATGTGAGCCAGGCCGGTGCGGACACTGCTGGCAATGGTAACGGTAAATTCAGGGTTCTCCCGAAGAGTATTCAGGTCACTGATATTTGTCACGTTTTCAGCCAGATCCAGCTGGCCGGACTGAAGAGCCATAGCCTTTGCAGAGGCATCTCCCATATACAGCAGCTCAACAGATTCAAAAGGCACCTCACCGTCCCAGTAATATTCATTTGCTGCCATGGTATAGCCCACCTCTTCCTGAAAATCTGCAGCCACATAAGGGCCGGTTCCGATGGGGCTGTGATCATAATCTGTGGTATGTTCCACGTCCAGAATAGCCATAACCGGATAAGCCAGATTTTTGGTCAGATCCACATACGGGGTTGTGGTCCGGATGGTCAGATTTCCCGTCTCATTGTCGGCAATGATCTCTGCATCTGTTTCCAGATAAACCTGGGGAGCCGATGAGCCATTGGGGCCTTCTTCAAATAACCGTTCAAAACTTGCTTTCACAGCTTCCGGAGTCAGGTCGCAGCCGTCAGAAAACTTCACGCCTTCCCGGATATGAAACACCCATTCTGTATGATCATCATTGACTGTATAAGTATCGCACAGGGTATTGACCACATTCATAGAGTTGTCGAATTTAAACAGACACTCTCCCACCCCATAGCGGGAAAGATTCCAGGCACAATTTATTTCTGCGGCAGGATCAAGACCGCCGCCGCTGTAGTTCTGTATCCCAAAGGTCATCGACCTGCCCCCGGAACTGTCCTGTTCTGTCTCATAGGCTTCCTGGTTCACTTCATCCTCCCGGTTTCCCGAACCTGTTTCCGCAGTGTTTGCAGACTCTGTACTTTCTCCCCAGCATCCGGTCATACTAGCGGCGATCAGCAGGGAGGACAGCAGTAATGAGAATACTTTTTTCGCTTTCATACTTTTTACCTCTTCTTTCTTTTGCAGTTTCATTCAATCTGGCGGTTCTCTGCCCTACCTCTCGCACTCAAAATTTTATTCTGCGGGACAGTTCGAAGAATTTTCCTATAGAATAAAAAAGACCGTAACTACATGTTACGGTCGGCAGGATATCACATAAAAAGCAGCAGAGATAGAAAAGTACAAAAAGCGTATAAATTCCCTGATGCCGGTTTATTAATGAGCACTCCCATCGTCCGTAAGAAGCTCAAGGTAAAAGGATAAGCAGGTCTCCTGACTTATGCTCAACGCTCGCCGTGCCTTCCCAAGGCCTGAACCTCAGTGACATCATACGGTCTGCTCACAATCACAGTGACGGGATCGTTTCGGATTCTCACCGAATTCCCATTTAATCCATCTCTGGAACTTTTCCTCTGGCATATGTGGCCAAATTATGAATTTGTCGTTTATAACCATAACATTCCCCTACCTTACTGTCAAGCTTTTTCCCGGCAAAGCAAAAAGTTCCTGATTTTCTTTTATTTTTGTTGACAAACTGGTGTTTTTGCACATATAATACTTTTAATAACTTTTTCACATGTATAAAATGCAGTGACAAGGAGGAGTACATAATCGCCGGATGTCCAGAGAAGAGACGGCTGGTGAAAGTCTTTGTGAAGGGATTATGGAAGGTAGCCTTCGAGCAGTGGACCGAACCATGATATACCAAGTATCATGCAGTAGACTCCAACGTAATTTCCACGTTACAGGAAAGCAGTATAGTTTCTTCTGTACTGGCTGAGTGCAGAGAGTGATTCTCTGAAATTAGGTGGTAACACGGATCAATTCGCCCTAAGCTTTATGCTTAGGGCATTTTTATTCTGAAGGAAATTTTTTCGGGTTTTCCTATAGGATAAATAGCAGAAGGCGTTCTTGAAAAAAGAGACAGGAGGTATCTCATATGAAACAGATCACAGGAAACAAATTGTTCGTAAAAGCCTTGAAGGAAGAAGGGGTGGAAGTTCTTTTCGGCTATCCCGGAGCGACCACGATTGACATCAGTGATGAACTGTATAAGCAGAATAATATCGATATCGTCCTTCCCCGCCATGAGCAGGCTCTGGTCCATGAAGCAGACGCTTACGCAAGGACTACGGGAAAGGTAGGCGTATGTCTTGTTACCAGCGGCCCCGGAGCTACCAATGTGGTTACCGGACTGGCTACAGCCAACTATGACAGCGTGCCTCTTGTATGCTTTACCGGCCAGGTAGCCAGATACCTGATCGGAAACGACGCTTTCCAGGAAGTGGATATCGTAGGCATTACCAGAAGCATTACCAAATATGGGGTAACTGTAAGAAGACGTGAAGATCTGGGACGTATTATCAAAGAGGCCTTTTATATCGCCCGTACCGGACGGCCCGGCCCAGTACTCATTGACCTTCCCAAAGACGTGATGTGTGAGCTGGGAAGTCCCGAGTATCCCAAAACAGTAAATATCCGTGGTTATAAACCAAACACTAACGTTCATATCGGACAGTTGAAGAAAGCCATAAAGGTGCTCCAAAAAGCAAAACGTCCTCTTTTCCTGGCAGGAGGCGGAGTAAACATTGCCAGAGCCGGAGAAATCTTCACCCAGGTAGTAGAGAAGACCCAGGTACCGGTAGTAACTACAGTTATGGGGCGGGGAGCCATTCCTACTGATCATCCTCTGTTTGTGGGAAATTTGGGAATGCACGGAGCCTACGCCGCCAATATGGCAGTAAGCAACTGCGATGTACTGTTTTCTATCGGAACCAGATTTAATGACCGTATTACCGGAAAGCTTCATGCTTTTGCCCCTAATGCCCAGATCATCCACATCGATATTGATACAGCCTCTATCTCCAGAAATATCCAGGTGGATATCCCCATTGTAGCCGACGCCAAAGAGGCCATCACTAAAATGGCGGAATATGTAGCGGAGCAGAACACCCAGAAATGGCTGGAGCAGATCCAGGGATGGAAAGAAGAACATCCTCTGACCATGAAGGACAGAAAGCTTATGAGTCCTCTGGATATCATAGGTGAGATCAACCGTCAGTTTGACGAAGCTATCATCGTTACAGATGTAGGCCAGCATCAGATGCTGGTTGCACAGTATGCAGAACTGAATCCTAAAAAACATCTGGTAATGTCAGGAGGCCTGGGAACTATGGGATATGGGCTTCCGGGAGCCATCGGGGCCAAAATCGGAAATCCTGACATTCCGGTAATCGCTGTTTCCGGCGACGGCGGTATGCAGATGAATATCCAGGAAATGGCTACTGCGGTTCTGGAGGAGCTTCCTGTAATACTGTGTATCTTTAACAATGAATATCTGGGTATGGTGCGCCAGTGGCAGAAACTGTTTTACGGCAAACGCTACTCCATGACCAATCTGAAGTCAGGAGCCCTCTCCCGCCGCACAAACGGGGAGGAATTCCCTTCAGAATATGTTCCTGATTTTGTGAAGCTGGCAGAGAGCTATGGAGCCAAAGGCATCCGGGTAATGAATAAGGAAGAGATCGCCCCGGCTTTTGAAGAAGCGAAAAAGAACACCAAGGCGCCTACCATCATTGAATTTATCATCGACCCGGAGGAAATGGTATATCCTATGATCAAACCGGGCGGAACCTTAGAAGATATGATTATGGATTGTTAGGAGGACGGGAAAATGGAAAAAGGAATGAAAAAAAGATGGATCTCTTTATATGTAGAAAATCAGGTAGGTGTGCTGTCCAAAATTTCCGGGCTTTTTGCCGGAAAGAGCTATAACCTGGACAGTCTGACAGTAGGTACCACAGAAGATCCTACCGTCTCCCGTATGACTATTGCCACTGTCAGCGATGACGAGACCTTTGAACAGATTAAAAAGCAGTTAAACCGCATGGTAGAGGTTATCAAAGTCATTGATTTTACCGATATTTTTATCCGGATGAAGGAAATCCTCTATATCAAGGTAAAAAAATGCACCCCTGCAGACAAGGTGGAGCTTTTCCAGATTGCAGAAACCTTTAAAGCCAGAGTCATAGATTACGGAAAGGACAGTCTCCTTCTGGAATTTGTCCAGACTGCAACCAAAAATGATGCTGTTATCAAGCTGATCAAAGAAGAATTTAAAACCATTGAAGTTGTCCGGGGCGGAAGTGTAGGTATTGAATCCATCAGTATGATGGAACGTTAGCCGGACAAAAAAGAACCGGGATATGAAAGGAATCTACCGCTTCATACCTCGGTTCTTTTTTAACTGGTTCTTATTCTCTTGTTCTTTTTTCTGCATCTTAATGTTCCGCCGTTTCCATCAAATTAAAATCTTGCGTGGAAATCTCCGGAACAAAGACAATGCAGGTTTGCAAAATACTCAGCATTGTCTTCTACATATTTTGCAAGACGTTCTACAAAAGAAAGTTTTTTTGTTACATTATTGTCATTCATCATTTTTTTCATAATACTTATCTCCTTTTTTAATTTCTTATTTTCTTTGTTACAACCATATGTTATCATTTAAAAAGAGTAGTTTTTAGATATTTTATTGACTGTTTTTA
>DWYL01000355.1 GCA_019118685.1 Candidatus Blautia merdipullorum | reverse complement strand
AATAATCTGTCGGATTTGGTCTTTTGCTACTGCCATAAATAAACTCCTTTTCGATAAGAATTGTCATATCTGTAATTCTTACCAAAAAGGAGCCATTTTTTACCAAAGCCACAAAGTTTTTTACACTACCGGTTTTTGTCTTAAGAATTTTATCTCACAGGCACATAATCTATCTGTGACTCTTCCTCTGTGGCCTCGATCTTAAAGATTACCGGGCGCAATCCGTCATTACAGCTGCAGATGGCCACACCAGGTTTCCTTATCCAGTCTCCGTAGTAAAATACATCCTTTTCTGCTCCATGAGACAGCGCGAATACATACTGATAGATCGCTTTCCATGCCTCATCACAGAACCCTTCCGGTTTGGCATAATCTCCGTAAAATACCTGACCTTCTTTCATCATAGGACAGGCGGTCAGTCCTTCTGCCCCATACTCTTCGACCAGTTCTTTGTCAAGAGTGGTTTTTAACACCGTAATCTTACATTTTTTCATTTTTCACATTCCTCCAAACATGCTCCATTTGTTTCGATCACATTTCTATACCAGTAAAAGCTTTTCTTTCGGTACCGCTTCAGGCTTCCGCTTCCGTCATCATTTCTGTCCACATAAACGAATCCATAACGCTTTGACATCTGATTTGATGTGTTGCTTACCAGATCAATGATCCCCCAGCTTGTATACCCCAGTACATCTACTCCGTCCCTGACAGCTTCTGCCGCTTCCCTCAAATGCTGCTCTGCGTAAGAAATCCTGTAATCATCATTTACAGTATAACTTCCGTTCCCGTCTTCTACAAGTACATCCTTTGCCCCAAGTCCGTTTTCTACAATAAAGATCGGCAGCTGATACCGATCATAAAGCTGATTCAGGATATACCTCAGTCCTTTTGGGTCGATCTGCCATCCCCAGTCTGATTCTTCCAGATAGGGATTTTTCACTGCACTCATAATATTTCCCTGGCTCTGGGTATTCTTTTCCTCATTTGCCGTAGCACAATAGCTCATATAATAACTGATAGAAATGAAGTCCACTGTATTTTTCAGGATCTCTTCATCCTCTTGGGCAAACTGGATCCGGATATGGTTTTCTTCAAAAAATCTTTTCATATATCCCGGATACTGTCCTCTTACATGGACGTCCCCGAAAAACAGGGATTCTCTGTCTTTTCTCATGGCCTCCAACACATCCTCAGGATCGCAGGTAAGAGGATAGATAGGACTGCCGGCAATCATACAGCCGACCCGGAAACCGGGGTCGATCTCATGGGCTGCTTTTGTCACCAGCGCACTTGCTACCAGCTGGTGATGAACGGCCTGGTAAAGTATGCTTTTATCAATTTCTTCCGGCTTTCCCTGGATTCCCCCGCCGTTAAAAGGGGCATGGAGGATCATGTTGATCTCGTTAAAGGTGAGCCAGTACCTTACCTTCCCTTTATATCTTTCAAAAACGGTTCTGGCATAGTGTTCAAAAAATCCGATCAGTCTTCTGTCCGCCCATCCGCCATACTCTGTGGCAAGATACAGAGGCATTTCATAGTGTGAAAGGGTGACCAAGGGTTCGATCCCGTATTTTTCAAGCTCATCAAAGAGGCGGTCATAAAATTTCAATCCTTTTTCATTCGGCTCCTCTTCGTCTCCATTAGGAAAAATACGGCTCCATGCAATGGACAGGCGGAGTACCTTGATTCCCATTTCCCCCAGAAGGGCAATATCCTCCTTATAATGGTGATAAAAATCAACGGCTTCTTCCTTCAGATAGAATCCCTTTGGAGGGATCTGGGGAGCGCTGAACACTCCCCCTGTCAAAGCGTCCGCCGTGGAATATCCCTTGCCATCTGTTCCCGCAGCGCCTTCACACTGATTTGCCGCCAGAGCGCCTCCGAAAAGGAAACCGTCCGGAAATAATAATTTCTGCGCTTTCATTCTTTTTTCTCCTTTCTCCGGCTGGATCGCCGTCATCCTATCTCAGACTGATAAGCCTCTCGCCTGCTTTGATCTCCCCTGACCTGGCCAGGCTGACTGCAGGATAATCCTCTGGATTCGTGACGATCACCGGCGTAATGATCTTATAGCCTGCTTCTCTCACCTTCTCAAGCTCACAGGTAAGGAGAAGAGTTCCTGCTTCAACATGCTGGCCTTCAGAAACTGCCGTTTCAAAATATTTACCATCCAGCTGCACGGTATCCAGTCCTACATGGATCAGGATCTCTTCCCCCTTATCTCCGGTGATCCCGATGGCATGTTTTGTGGGAAATACAGTTGATATGGTTCCTGATACCGGGGCATAGAATCTGCCCTCTGAGGGATCTACTGCAGCTCCCTTTCCAAGCATCTCTTCCGCAAATGTGGGGTCCGGCACTTCAGATAAAGGAACTGCCTTTCCATTTACAGGGCTTGCAATCCCCTCTGAAGGGAGAACATTTTCTTCTGCTGAAGCCTTTTTTCCTTCCTGAACATTTTCTGTCCCGCTGTCATCGGTATCTTCCTCTTTATAGCCCCATAGCCATACGGCTGCAAAGGTTACTGCAAATGCAATGATCATAGATATGCAGGAATGGATCAGGTTCAGCCAGCCGTCCGGTCCGATATATGCCACCAGAGACAGGAGTCCCGGAGAACAGAAGCTGAAACATTTTACACCCATAATACCTGCATAAAAACCGCCGATCCCTCCGCCCAGCATAACGCAGGCCAATACCTTTTTATAATTTAAAGTAACGCCAAACAGCGCCGGTTCAGTAATGCCCAGAACTGCGGTCACACCTGTTGTAAAAGCCGTCTGCTTTAATTCTTTCTTCTTGGTCTTGATAGCCACACTGAGGGAAGCCGCACCCTGGGCAATATTGCTGGGGAGATTTCCCGGGCCGGCGATGGTCTCAAATCCTTCCGCAGCCAGAGACTGCATCATAAATGGCACAAGTCCGTAATGCATACCTGTTGTCACCATCAGCGGATAGACCGCACCGATAATGGTGGGTACCAGCCAGCCGGCATATGTATTCAGCATATTCAGCGCCGTGCTGATCCCCACGCCAACAACAAAGCCGATGGGGCCTAACACAATAAAGGTAACCGGAGCCACAATGATCAGACAGAGCAGGGGCTTGAAGAAAAACTTTACCATCTTCGGCAAAACTTTCTCAAGGAATGCCTCCATATATTTTAACGCAAATACCATGAGAAGCACCGGGATCACACTGGAGCTGTAGGATGCCAGGGTTACCGGGATTCCCAGAAAAGAGCTAAAATGAATACTGTAAGCGTCTGTGATCAGTGCCGTGTAATTAGGATGGAGCATGGCTCCTGCAATGGAAACCGCAAGGAACTGATTGCATCCCAGTTTTTTCGCTGCAGTAAAAGCAAGCATCACCGGGAGAAAATAAAGGGGTGCGTCTCCGATAAAGTTCAGGAAATAATAGGTCATGCTCTCTGTATCCGCCCCTAAGAGCACCGCAACCGCCAGCACCGATTTTACAAGTCCGGCTCCTATGATCGCCGGAAGTACTGGAGTAAAAATAGCGGAAACAAAATCGAAGATTCTTTCGGATATCTTCATCTTTTTAGGCAGAATCTTCTGTTCCTTTTCTCCTACAGCACTGCCTTTCATTTTCCCCTGGATCGCCCCATATGCTTTCGGCACCTCATTTCCGATGATGATCTGAAACTGCCCGCCGCTTTTTGCGATCCCAACCTTCTGTGCGCTCTGATCGCAGTTCATGTAGTACATGCAGTTTTTCTATAAGACGTAGCGACCTTTCAGTGTATTGACGAAACCGTAGAATATGATAGAATATTTTTGCTCTACATATTTTTGTAAAAATACTACGATTCCGGAGGTACCGATATAATGGAAGACGCTCAAAAAACCCTGTTATTTGAAAAAACTCCAATTCCGGCGGCTGTGGCAAAACTGGCTGTTCCCATGGTCTTCAGCTCCCTTGTTATGGTTCTTTATAATATGGCGGATACATATTTTGTAGGCATGCTTAATAATTCCGTGGAGAATGCCGCTGTCTCACTGTCAGCTCCTGTTCTCCTTGCCTTTAATGCCATTAACAATCTGTTCGGCGTGGGAACCTCCAGCATGATGAGCCGTGCCCTTGGCAGAAAGGACTACGATACTGTGTCCCGCAGCTCTGCCTTTGGCTTTTACTGCTCCCTTGTGTGCGGGGTCCTGTTCGGGCTTCTCTGCGCTCTGTCTCAGGGGCCTCTTCTCACTCTTATCGGAGCCGACCAGACCACCCGGGCAGCCACACAAGGTTATCTTTTCTGGACGGTTTTCCTTGGCTCCGCTCCCGCCATTTTGAATGTGGTCATGGCATACCTTGTACGTTCTGAAGGGGCTGCCATGCATGCAAGCATCGGCACCATGAGCGGCTGCTTTCTGAATATTATCCTTGACCCTGTTTTCATCCTGCCCTGGGGCTTTAACATGGGAGCGGCAGGGGCGGGCCTTGCCACTTTTCTTTCCAACTGTGCCGCATGTATATACTTTTTTGTCTTTCTTTATGTAAAAAGAGGAAAGACTTTTGTATGTGTTGATCCCAGGAAATTTTCCTTCCAAAAAATGATCGTCAAAGAAGTGTGCGGAGTTGGGATACCTGCTTCTATCCAGAATCTCCTGAATGTGACCGGCATGACAATCCTGAACAATTTTACTGCTGTTTACGGTGCCGACGCTGTGGCGGCCATGGGGATCGCTTACAAGATCTATATGGTTCCCATGCAGATCACTCTGGGATTTTCCCAGGGTATCATGCCTCTTGTAAGTTATAATTTTGCCTCAGGGAACCGCAGACGTATGAAGGAGACTATTCTTTTTGCCCTGAAGCTGATGATCCCTGTGCTGGCGGTGGTCATGCTCCTGTATCATTTCGGTGCAGACACACTGATCCGTCTTTTTATGGACAACGACACTATCGTGGCTTACGGCGGAAAGTTTCTCCAGGGATTCGGCCTGGGACTGATCTTCCTTTGCGTAGATTTCCTTGCCGTAGGTGTTTTCCAGGCTCTGGGGCTTGGAAAATATTCTCTGTGTTTTGCGGTAATGCGTAAGATTGTTCTGGAGATTCCTGCACTTTTCATCCTGAACTATCTGTTTCCACTTTACGGACTGGCCTATGCCCAGTGTACCGCAGAACTGGTCCTGGCCGTCTGTGCAGTCATCATGCTGAGGCATATCTTCCAAAAATATGGAGAAACTTCCAGGAGCAGGGACTTATAAATTGTCCCTGCTCCCTCATGTTTGATTTTATGCTTCTGGTTTTAATGTGCCGTAGAAGTAAGAAGCTGTAGCGCCTCCGTCTATAAGGAAATCTGCTCCGGTAATGAATGCTCCTTTCTCACTCATAAGAAGCTCTGCCACATTGGCTACCTCATCTGCTGTTCCCCGACGGCCTGCCGGGCACTTGGCAAACATGTTTTTGTAGAAATCTCCACGAGGTCCATTGAACTCATCAATTGCCAGAGGAGTAACGATGATCCCCGGAGAAATGGAATTGATACGTGCGCCTTTTTCACCCCATTTTACAGACTCTGCCATAACACGTTTCTCATTACAGCGTTTTGCCATCTGGTAGGCGTGAAGGGTATCCTTGATATTTTCCGGCTGGAGGATATCAAGTTTCAGCAATTCCGTATAATTACATCATGTTTCCGACCCAGGCCTCGACTTTGGAACGGGACTGGGCCGCCTCGGCGCCATGGTATACCACCAGGTCGGGGTTCCTATGGCGATCACACCATACTTGGACAGATCTGCGTCAATTGATTTGATCGGAGGCTTATACCCTTTATTTACTTCTCTCTGCCCCTGGGACACGACTTCGTTATAGCTGCCTTTATAAGGCTCTGCCGTATCAATCCGAACAATATCTGCGCCAATTCCTTCCGCAAGCAGCTCTGTGATCCGCTTTGTGTTTCCATTAGACCAGGAATAATAAACTACAACTGCTTTTTTCATTTCCACTTTCTTCCTTTCTCTTCTCTGATTCTGCCTAATCATTCAAATACTTCCGCCACTTTTTCCAGAAGCTCCCGCACCGGCAGTCTCTGGGGACAGTTCTTCTCACACAGGCCGCATCGGATACAGTCTGAGGTTTCCTGTGTTCTGCTGCCAGATTCTGGTAGTAAACTTTCTGGTTATACATGTATGCAGTATTCTTCAGTCTCTTCAGATTATTGTACAGCCAATAGCCATATTCCTGCGGATCACATCTGCTGCCTGCTCAAGCAGGGCTTTTTCTTCCTCAGACAGGGGCCGAAATTCTTTCATATAAGAGGTATTATCCTGGGCCTGTTCCGGTGTAGACATGCCGCTGAGTACCATGCAGACTCCCTCAAGACCTGCGGCAAAACGGATTGCCCATGAAGCCGAATCCAAGAGACGGCAGTTTTTTCCCTGTCTGTAATTCTAATTTTTGCATTTTTCCTCTCCTTTTCTATGTCATAGCCCCTGAGGCAGCCGCAAAATAGACATACAAGCATATCCTCCTTGGCTACTACCCCCGGGAATAAACGATTTATATTATAGCATGTAAGCGCCGATACATGGATTCCATATATTTTCATGTACCGGCGCTGCTTATGAAAATTTATTATTTACTCTTCAACTATTTTGCACTGTGCCCGCCAAAGACGTCAAAGCTCATGGTATCCAGCTTTGCGTCTACTGCAGCGATTTCTTCTTTTGTCAGGATAATATATCCGGCCTCAAAGTTCTCTCTCAGCCGCTCCGGCTTGCGGGAGCCCGGGATTGGAATGATGTATGGCTTTTTATTGATCATCCAGGCCAGAGACAGCTGACCCATTGTGACATGTTTCTCCTCTGCCATTTTAGTCAGCATTTCCAGAAGATCTTTTGCCTTTGCATAACCCTCTTTTGTATACTGGGGCATATCTGCTCTGTAATCCTGGCTTCCCTCAAATTTGGTATCCGGAGTGTACTTTCCGGTAAGGAATCCGTTGGCCATGGGAGAAAAGGCCACATAAGCCACATGGAGTTCCTCGCACACCGGAAAGATCGTCTCGTGCCATCTTGCCATCATAGAATACCGGTTCTCAATGGCCGTCACCGGGCATATGGCATTGGCCCTTCGGAGATATTCTTCTGTTGTCTCGGAAATCCCCCAATAACGGATCTTCCCTTCTTTGATCAGCTGAGCCATGGTCTCTGCCACTGTCTCCGGCTCCACCTTCGGGTCGATCCGGTGCTGATAATACAGATCTATGTAATCTGTTCCCAGTTTCTTCAGGCTGCCCTCCACACTTTTTCTTATTGTTTCCGGGCTGCTGTCCAGCTTCAGGGAACGGTCCGGGTTGTGGCTGACGCCCATCTTTGTGGCGATCACGACTTTATCCCGGATCCCTTTGACTGCTTCTCCTACCAGTTCCTCATTATAAGAAATCGTTCCATCCGGATTCACACCGGTATAGGCTTCTGCTGTATCAAAAAAATCATATCCCATATCCGCCGCTTCCCGAAGGGTTCTGACTGCAAGGTCTTTTTCTGTGGGATCCCCCGAGGCATGACTGAATCCCATACATCCAAGACCCACGGGATTAACATACAGTTCACTGTTTCCAAGTCTTCTTTTTTCCATTTCAAAACCTCCTTTGACTCTGTACTGCCATTATAAGGCTTTCACAGACAGGTGGGAAGTTTCCATTTGGAAACAGGTATATACCTGAAGGTATGTACCCTGGCACTCAGTAAAAAGGCTTTTTTAACTGTAATGACTTGCATAAAGACCATTTTTCTATTACACTGGTTCAGAAAAATATACCTCTGTATCTCTCACAAACAGGAGCCGAAAAACATGAATCTGAATTTTGAATACTATAAAGTCTTTTATTATGTCTGTAAGTGCGGCAGTCTCACCGCCGCCGCCAATGTGCTGATGACCAGCCAGCCGGCAGTGACCCGCACGATCCACAATCTGGAAAGCGCCATTGGCTGCCGCCTTTTTATTCGCAGCAAAAACGGCGTGGAACTGACGCCGGAAGGCCGTACCTTTTACAAATATATTTCTGCTGCCTGCGCCCAGATCTTTAAGGGCGAAAACGAGCTGGCCGGCATGATCAGTCTGGACAATGGAACCGTCTGTATCAGCGCTACAGAAACAGCCCTGCACTGCTGCCTTTTCAAAGCAATGGAGGAATTTAACCGGTACTATCCAAACGTACAGTTTAAGCTTCTAAACAACAGCACGCTTCATTCTATTCAGGCTCTGAAATCCGGCCGGGTGGATATGGCGGTAGTCTCCTCTGTGCCTCTTCAAAAGGAAAGCCATCTGCTGATAAGGCCTCTCAGGAAATATCATGATATTCTCATTGGCGGAGATAAATTTCAGCAGCTAAAGGGAAAGGAAACCAGACTGGAGGAATTAAAAGACTATCCCTGGATCGGTCTTACTTCAGGATCCATTACCAGGGCTTCTCTTGACCGGTATTTTCATGAACTGGGACTTCCTTTTAATCCGGATATAGAGCTTGCAACTACTGACATGATCCTTCCGGCCGTACGGCATAACCTGGGGATCGGCTTTATCCCCTCAGAGTTTGCCTCAGAAGATATCCGCAGGGGAACTGTATTTGAGATCAACATTAAAGAACGGCTCCCTGAACGGAATATCCTTCTGGTATACGACACAGAATATCCTCAGAGCATTGCAGCCAAAACTTTCCAGAAATACCTGATCTCCGCAGAATATCCTGAATAGGGGTGTTCTCCTTTCTTTTT
>DWYL01000354.1 GCA_019118685.1 Candidatus Blautia merdipullorum | reverse complement strand
ACCAGTTGTAGAACAGGATAATCATATTGCTATTGAAGGCTGACAGATTTCTGTCAGCCCCAGAGGCAGAATGATAGGAAAAGGTAAAGGAGGAATGACCTATGTTGCTGCCAAGAACATTTGCAGATGATGTATTTGATGATTTTTTTGATTTTGATGATTTTCCGTTTTTTGATAACAGAGCAGAAAGAAAAATGGAGAAGAAGTTATATGGCCGCAGGGCTAAAAACCTGATGAAGACTGATATTAAAGAGAAAAAAGACGGATATGAGCTGGATATAGATCTTCCGGGCTTCAGGAAGGAAGATGTGAAGGCCACTCTGGAAAATGGGTACCTGACAATCTCAGCCCAGAAGGATGAGCCTAAGGAAAAAGAATCGAAAAACGGCCGTTATATCCGGAAAGAACGTTTCAGCGGCGCCTGTGAGAGGAGCTTCTATGTGGGAGAAAATCTGACACAGGAGGATATTCAGGGAGAGTTTAAACATGGAGTTCTGAAGCTGAGGATTCCGAAGAAAGAAGCGGCTCCTCAGGTGGAAGAGAATAAATATATTACCATTGAGTAAGGAAACTTGCCCAAGGATAATCTGATAGATGGTTTTATAAGCTATATTTCTAAATAGATAAGGGACTGCACTGCCATAAGGTTTTATAGGATCGTGGCGGCGCGGTCCTTCTTTTGTTTCAGGGAGAAGACTCCGGAAAAAGGATTTGCCAGGAGTCCCGGAAAAAGAGTTTGCAATTAACGGGAAAGGGTTATAGAATAGGGATATCAAAGTAAGGAAGCCTCAGAACGACAGGAGGCTTTTCAAAGGAGGTATTTCTATGAATATATGGCATGACATCAGTGAGGAGAGGATTTATCCCACAGATTTTATGGCAGTGATCGAGATCGAGAAGGGGAGCAACAAAAAATATGAGCTGGATAAAGAGACGGGAATGCTGTCTCTGGACAGGATTTTATTTACTGCGACTCATTATCCTATGAATTATGGATTTATTCCTAGGACTTATGGAGATGACAAGGATCCTCTGGATGTGCTGGTGCTCTGCTCGGAATCCATTCTGCCGATGACTCTGGTCCGGTGCTATCCTATCGGTGTTATGAAAATGGAAGACGGAGGAATGGGAGATGAAAAGATCATCGCCATTCCTTACGGAGATCCTACCTATATGGGATATACAGACATTCATGAGCTGCCAAAGCATATTTTTGAAGAGCTGAAGCATTTCTTTACCATCTATAAACATTTGGAGGGAAAGAATACTACAGTGAATGAATTTGGGGGCCCTATCGCGGCGGTGGAAGTGATTGAAAAATGTATGGAAAATTATAAGAAGAAATTTGTGGATAAAGGAGAAGAAGCCGGGGAATAAAAAACAGATGTACAGGGGTTTTTAATATAAGAGTACGGAGAAGACAGACAATGGAGAATCTTATATTTAGCCTGAATGCCACGATACCGGTATTTTTACTGATGGTTCTTGGCCTGGCACTGAGAAAGATCGGATGGATCGATGAGGCATTTGCCTCCAGAGTGAATAAATTTGTGTTTCGCGTGCCCCTGCCGGTACTGTTGTTTCAGGATCTGGCCACAGTGGATTTTTATGAAATGTGGGACGGCAGATTTGTGCTTTTTTGTTTTGCCGTTACTTTTCTGGGCATTGTGATCGCGGGACTTCTTTCCCTTCTGCTGAAAAACAGAAGGATCCAGGGAGAATTTATCCAGGCGTCCTACCGGAGCAGCGCGGCGCTGCTGGGCATTGCTTTCATCCAGAACATCTATGGATCAGCGGGGATCGCGCCTCTTATGATCATCGGCAGTGTGCCCCTGTATAACATCATGGCAGTGGCAGTCCTTTCTTTCTTCAGTCCTGAAAGAAAAAAACTGGATGCAGGAACTGTAAAAAAGACATGGAAGGGGATTGTTACCAATCCCATCATCATTGGAATCCTGATTGGAATGATCTGGTCCCTTTTAAGACTGCCTCTGCCGGAAATTGCAGCGAAAACAGTGAGCAGTATTGGCGCCACAGCTACGCCTCTGGGACTGATGGCTATGGGAGCCTCTTTTGATTTCCGCAAGGCCCTGGGACAAAAGGGACCGGCTCTGGCAGCTTCCTTTTTGAAGCTGATCGGTTTCTGTGCAGTATTTCTGCCCATTGCCGCAGCTATGGGATTCCGTCAGGAAAAGCTGGTGGCGATTCTGATCATGCTGGGATCCGCCACTACCGTGAGCTGCTATGTTATGGCAAAAAATATGGATCATGAGGGAACCCTTACATCCAGCGTGGTGATGCTGACGACCCTGGGCAGTGCCTTTACAGTAACTGCCTGGCTGTATATCCTCAAATCTTTGGGGCTTATATAATAATCCTATATTTTCTCTTGACATGGGGGAAAGAGAAGTTTATACTGAAAAAGTAAAAAACAGGGGAGCTTGTAAACAGGCTGAGAGGAAGTTGTGAACTTCGACCCGGGAACCTGATTTGGATAATGCCAACGTAGGAAGAAGAGTGAAAGCACTGGAGATGGCATCGTCCGTCTCCTTTTCTTTTTGTTTAAAGGTTTTAGGGATAGAAAAACTTCAGGATAAAACCGAAAAAAGGTTCCTTACAGAAAAACAGAATACGGACTGCAGTTGAGAGTGAACGCAAAAGGGTTCATGAAGGGGTGCACCACCACGGGTGTATCTCTTTGTGAACCCTTTTTTACTGCGGCGGAAAGGAGAGAGAAAATGATCGTTAATGGTGAGAAGACAGCCTGGAAGCCAGGTCTGACTGTCAGGGAACTTCTGGAACAGAGAAGCTGCAGGACAGACCGGGTGGCTGTGGAAAAAAACGGAGAGATCGTTCCTAAGAAAGATTATCCCACGGAAGAAATCCTGGAAGAAGACCAGATAGAGATTGTCACATTTGTAGGAGGAGGCTGATTTTATGGCAGGAGAGATCCCATCCAGGGAAGAGCTACAAAAAGCCCTTCTTTCCAGATGTACCAGGGAGGAAGTGGAAAAGCTGTCAGAATCCAGAGTGGCAGTTGCGGGGCTTGGAGGACTTGGCTCTAATACAGCCGTATTCCTGGCAAGAGCAGGGATCGGCCATCTCCATCTGATTGATTTTGATAAGGTGGATATCACCAATTTAAACAGACAGCATTACTTTATCTCCCATCTTGGAAGGTACAAGACGGAAGCTCTGAAGGAACAGCTTCTGCAGATAAATCCCTGGCTGGATATAGAAACCAGCTGCGAAGAGGTCAGGGAAGAGAATGTTCAGAGACTTTTTCAGAATGCGGATATTATCTGTGAGGCTTTTGACTGTCCGGAAAACAAGGCTATGCTGGTCAATGGCTGCCTGGAACTTTTTCCGGAGAAGATTCTGGTCTGCGCCAGCGGCATGGCGGGATGGGGAAGGAGCAACGACATCATCACCAGGCAGGTGGGGAGAAATTTCTATCTCTGCGGAGATGAAACTTCCGGGATAGAAAAGGGAGAGGGGCTTATAGCTCCCCGGGTAGCTCTGTGCGCCGCACATGAAGCCAACCTGATCATAGAATTGATATTAAAAAACTGTACGAAACAGAGAAAAGAGGTAACAGAAAATGAACAATAAAAAAGATACCTGGAAAATCGGCAACCATGAATTTACTTCCAGATTTATTCTGGGCTCCGGGAAATATTCCCTGGATCTGATCAAAGCAGCAGTAGAACAGGCGGGGGCAGAGATCATCACCCTGGCTCTTCGCCGGGTAAATGAAGGAGGGGCCGCTAATATCCTGGATTATATCCCCCAGGGAGTCAGCCTTCTGCCCAATACTTCAGGGGCCAGGGACGCCCAGGAAGCGGTCCGGATCGCCAGACTGTCCAGAGAAGTCTGCGGCAGCGACCTGGTGAAGATCGAGATCATGCGGGATACCAGATATCTCCTTCCGGATAATCAGGAAACTATTAAGGCCACGGAAATCCTGGCAAAAGAAGGCTTTACTGTTATGCCTTATATGTATCCGGATCTTAATGCCGCCAGGGATATGGCCCAGGCAGGGGCAGCATGTATCATGCCTTTAGGGGCGCCTATCGGCTCCAACAAGGGACTGTGCACAAAGGAATTTATCCAGATCCTGATCGATGAGATCGACCTGCCGATCATTGTAGACGCAGGCATCGGCAGACCTTCTCAGGCCTGTGAAGCTATGGAAATGGGAGCTGCGGCAGTGATGGCCAACACAGCTATTGCAACGGCAGGGAACGTGCCCCTTATGGCAGAGGCTTTCCGTAAAGCCATCGAGGCAGGAAGAGGGGCATATCTTTCCGGGCTTGGCAGAGTTATGGAAAAAGGAGCCAGCCCATCTTCACCACTTACAGGATATCTTCAGGACTAGGAGGCAGGGGTAATGAGTCAGGAAAACCATGTAAATGAAAGTATCATCAATGAAGATGTAAAAGAATTTCTGGAAAAAGGGAAACGGACCAATCATATGGAATATCTTCCGGATATGGAAGTGATCCAGAGCGATGTAATGGACAAAGTCCGCGAGGCTGCAAAAAACTATGACTACAGCCTGTATACGGAGGCGGATGTAAGAAGGACCCTTGCTCACGATTACAAGACTCCGGAGGATTTTAAGGCTCTCCTTTCTCCTGCGGCTCTTCCCCTTCTGGAAGAGATCGCCCAGTGTGCCCAGAAAGAGACCAGGAAACATTTTGGAAATTCTGTTTATATGTTCACACCTATCTATATCGCAAACTATTGCGAGAATTATTGTATATACTGCGGCTTTAACTGCCACAACAAGATTAGGAGGGCCCAGCTTACCTATGAAGAGATCGACAAAGAGATGGCAGCCATTGCACAGTCAGGTCTCCAGGAGATTCTGATCCTTACAGGAGAGAGCCGGAAAAAATCTACAGTAGAGTATATTGGAGAGGCCTGCAAGATCGCCAGGAAATATTTCCGGGTCATTGGCCTGGAGGTCTATCCTATGAACTCTGACGAATATGCCTACCTTCACAAATGCGGGGCAGACTATGTCACAGTTTTTCAGGAAACCTATCACGCAGATAAGTATGAGACCCTTCATCTGGCCGGACATAAAAGAATCTATCCTTATCGTGTCAATGCCCAGGAAAGAGCCCTTATGGGCGGGATGAGAGGCGTGGCTTTCGGCGCCCTTCTGGGACTGGATGATTTCCGGAAGGATGCTTTTGCTACTGGCATGCACGCCTGGTATCTCCAGAAAAAATATCCCCAGGCAGAAATTTCCTTTTCCTGCCCCAGACTTCGTCCTATCATTAATAATGACAAGATCAATCCAATGGACGTCCATGAAGCCCAGCTTCTCCAGGTAGTCTGTGCCTATCGTCTGTTTATGCCTTTTGCAGGGATCACCATTTCTACAAGAGAATGCGCCAGAGTAAGGGACAATCTGGTAAAGATTGCGGCCACGAAGATTTCTGCCGGAGTAAGCACGGGAATCGGGGAACATGTAGAGGAACTGGAGGACAAAGGAGACGCTCAGTTTGAAATTTCAGACGGACGGACTGTCCAGGAAGTCTATGACAGCCTTCTGGGAGAAGACCTTCAGCCGGTAATGGCGGAGTATGTTTATGTATAACAAAAGGGACCGAACCAAGTACAGCGGGAAAGAGCTCTGGTCTGCAGTCACTGTAGTCACTGACAGAAAACTTGCTGCCAGGCCTTTTTTAGAACAGATTGAGATCCTGTGCCGGGAAAGGCCTGAAAGGATCATTCTCAGGGAGAAGGACCTGAGCCCGGAAGCCTATGAAGAACTGGGGAAAAAAGTGAAAAATATCTGTGATGCTTATCAGATCCCCTGCTTTTATCATACTTATGGGGACGCTGCGATAAAGGCAGGGGCTGCGGGACTTCATCTTCCTCTTCCTGTACTGAGAGAAAAAGGGGGAAAAGCCTCTTATCCAAATATGATCCTGGGTTCCTCTGTCCACAGCCTGGAGGAGGCAGAGGAAGCTTTTTCTCTGGGCGCAGAGTATCTGACAGCGGGACATATATATGCCACAGACTGCAAAAAAGGCCTTCCGCCCAGAGGAACAGCCTTTCTTGAAGAAATCTGCCGGGCAGTTCCTGTCCCGGTCTACGCCATAGGAGGAATCCGGCTGGAGCAGGAGCAGATAGAAAAAACCCTGGCCGCCGGGGCCAGGGGAGTCTGTATCATGTCCGGAGCTATGAGATACCTGCCCCAGGGTTTTGGATCAGACAGTTTCAGACATTAAATACATATCGATCCAGTCTCTCCATAGCTTCTTTTACAAGGCTGTTAGGCAGAGCGAGATTCATACGGATGGAGCAGGAGCCGTGGAAAGGTCTTCCGTCCTGCCAGAGTACTCCGACCTGGATTCCTGCGGCTTCCAGCTCGTCCAATGTTTTTCCATGGGCCTGGCACCATTTGGTGCAGTCCAGGAAGAGCATGTAGGTTCCTTCCGGCCTTGCCAGTTCTACACCATCGAAATGGCCGGTGATATAGTCATAGGCATAATTCACGTTGTCTGTAAGAACCTGACAGAGCTGATCCACCCATTCATATCCTTCCGGCTTATAAGCGCCGATCAGGGCGTGCATACTCAGTACATTCATACTGTTGTAATGAGAAAGGGAGGATTCCTTGTCCATCCGGTCACGGATCCATTTGTTATATACAATATGATAACTTCCCACAAGTCCGGCCAGATTAAAGGTTTTGCTGGGAGCGTAGAAAGCGGCAGTACGCATTTTGGCATCCTGGCTGACAGACTGGGTGGGGATATGCCGGTGGCCTTCCAGGATCAGATCAGACCAGATCTCGTCAGAAATTACATATACATCATACTTCTGGAAAAGCTCCATGGCTTTTTCCAGTTCCCAGCGTTCCCATACCCGGCCGCAGGGGTTGTGGGGAGAGCAGAGAACCGCAGCATGGATGTTTTCCGAAGAAAGCTTCCGCTCCATATCTTCATAATCCATCCGCCAGATTCCCTTTTCATCACGTTTTAAAGGACTTAAGACCATATCATAACCATTATTTTTCAGACTGCTTGTAAAACCTATGTAGGTAGGGGAATGGAGGAGCACTTTGTCTCCTTTGGAACAGAATACGTTCAAGGCGGAGACCACCCCTCCCAGCACCCCGTTTTCATAACCGATACATTCTTCAGTCAGATTAGTAACCCCGTTTCTGGTCTGCTGCCAGCGGATAATGGCATCATAATATTCCTGTGAAGGAGAAAAATATCCGAAAGCAGGGTGCCCCACTCTCTGGATTAAAGCTTCCTGCACTGTGGGAACTGTGGGAAAATTCATATCTGCAACCCACATGGGGATCACAGAAAAACCTTCTCTGATCTTTACATTTTCCACTCCCAGCATTTTTCCTTTCAGGGCAGCATCTACGTCCAGAGCAATGGCATCTTTTCCTTTTCGGTCCATGATTGTGGTAAAGTCAAATTTCATTTCGAGTACCTCCTATTATCCTTAATGATACAATCTGACAGTAAAAAATTCAAGACTTGTCTCCTGGCGTATTGAAGAGAACACCAAAGCCGTGTTATACTGTCAGCAGACCCTAAGGAGGCATTGCTCATATGAAATGTCAAAAAGTGAAAAAAGAATCACTGGTGGTAAACCGGCAGCAGGAGATCATCAGAGCCTGTGAGGAGTTATACGAAACTATGGAATATGAAGATATCAGCATTAAAGAGATCGCAAAATCCACCTCTATCTGCCGTTCCAATATATACAATTATTATCAGACCAAAGATGAAATTTTCCTGGATATCCTGGAGAGAGATTATCTTTCCTGGATGGAAGATATCAAAGACAGGATGGCAAGGGAGGAGCCGGGACGGGAGTCCTACTGCCGGAATATCGCGGCTACGGCGGCTCTGCATCCCAGATTGCTGAAGCTTATGTCTGTCCATTATATCGCTATTGAAAAAAACTGTTCCCTGGAAAAGCTGACGGCTTTTAAACATGCTATACATCCTTTCCAGGAAACAATGGAGGAAATCCTCAGGACTTATTTCCCGAAAGCCTCCAGAGAGAAGATCCAGAACTTTCTTTTTCTCCTGCTATCCTTGATCCAGGGGATTTATTCTATGACCAGTCTGTGTGAAAAGCAGGTGAAAGCCATGCAGGAGGTAGATCCTGACTACCGCATGCCGGACTTTGCCTCTGCTTTATATCAGGCCCTGTATATCCTTACTTCTGATCTGATCTGAGATACGAAAAGCTGTCAGACAAACTTCCTGCAGAGCGAGTTTTGCTCCCGGCAGTTTGTCTGACAGCCTTTTTATATCTGTCTGTTTTTAATTGGTCAGAACCTGATCTAATACATCCGTTACCTTTTTGACTGGTATGATCTCCAGTTTTTGTTTTACCTCATCGGCAACATCTTCCAGGTCTTCTATGTTGTCATAGGGGATGAATACTTTCTGGATGCCGGCTCTCTGAGCTGCCATCAGCTTTTCAGGAAGTCCGCCGATAGGCATGACTCCTCCCCGGAGGGAAACTTCGCCGGTCATGGCATATTCTGTGCCCACAGCCTTTCCTGTTACCAGAGAGGCAAGGGCGGTCACCAGAGTAATACCTGCTGAAGGTCCGTCTTTAGGTACAGCTCCTGCCGGCACATGGATATGAAGATCCCGTTTTTCCAGGATTTCCGTTTCCTTCGGAAACAGGGATTTTACCAGACTCAGCGCGATCTGCACAGATTCCTTCATCACATCTCCCAGCTGTCCGGTAATGATCAGATTTCCTTTGCCTTCCATAAGTTTACTTTCAATAAAGAGGATCTCACCACCCGCGGTGGTCCAGGCGAGTCCTGTGACTACGCCGGGTTCTTTTTCCTCCAGACGGGTTTCATGGCGCATATGCTCATGTCCCAGATATTCTTTCAGGTTTTCTTTTGTAACGGTCAGAGTCTCTTCTTCTTTTTTTACGAGCTTAACGGCGGCATTCCTGCAGAGGATATCAACAAGTTTCTTCAGGCCGCGGACTCCCGCTTCTCCGGTGTATTCATCGATCATTTTCCGGAGCGCACTGTCAGTCACTTCCAGAGTTCTTTCTTTAATCCCCATTGTTTCCAACGCTTTAGGCAGAAGATGCCGTTTGGCGATGTGAAATTTTTCCAGAGCTGTATAGCCGGGGAAAGAAATAACTTCCATACGGTTTAAAAGGGGCTCCGGAATCGTATCTGTGGTATTTGCCGTGCAGACAAACAATACGTTGGACAAGTCATAGGGCACATTCATATAATGATCGGTAAAGCTGTTGTTCTGCTCCGGGTCCAGGACTTCCAACAGTGCGCTGGCAGGGTCGCCGCTGTAATCACGGGACAGTTTATCTACTTCATCCAGGACCATGACAGGATTAGAAGCCCCGCATCGTTTCATGCCTTCCATGATACGCCCCGGCATTGCGCCTACATAGGTTCGCCGGTGTCCCCGGATCTCGGCCTCATCCCGGACGCCTCCTAAGCTGATCCGTACATATTTTCTGCCAAGAGCCTTTGCGATACTTTGACCGATGCTGGTCTTGCCGGTTCCGGGGGCTCCTACAAAGAGGAGGATAGAGCCGGACTGTTTTTTGTTAAGTGCCATCACGGCAAGCTGCTGGATGATCCTTTCCTTTACTTTTTTCAGGCCATAATGGTCTTCCTCCAGGATTTTTTCGGCTTCCTTTAAATCTATAGCAGGCATCCTGGGAGTCTTCCAGGAAAGGCTGGTGACAAAGTCAAGATAGTCGTAGAGAAGGCCATACTCATGGCTTTCTTTGCCTTCCTGTTTCATACGGTTCAAAACTTTCTCCGCTTCCTGTTTGGCCTCTTTATTCATGCCTGAACGGGCGATTTTTTTCTCAAACTTCCGTACATCGGAAACGTTTTCCGGATGCATCTCATCCAGCTCCCGCTGGAGATATTCAATCTGTTTTTTAATGGCAGCTTCCCGATAAAGCTGTTCCTGATCATCTTTCTGCGCAGAAGTAGCCTCTTGGGAAACCTTGGAAATTTCTATGAATTCATAGATGGCCTTTTCGATGAGGGAATCTCTTTCCTTTCTGGAATCAGAGGCCAGAATTTCATATTTTTCTTCTGCATTAAGATTCAGATAGTCTGTAAGAGAACAGGCCAGGTCATGGAGATTCTTTCTCTGGAGAATATAACTTCTTGCCCATACTCCCCACTGGTATCCCTGGACAAATTTTAAAAGAGCGTTCCGAAGCTGTGAAAAAAGTTTGCCCTCTTCTTCATCTGTTATGTCATTGATTTCTCCCCGGATGGATGCTGTTGCAGTAATATGACTGTCCGCAATTTCTATATCTGAAATATCTACACGCTCCATAGTACGGACCTGTACATTCTCAGATTCATCGATACCCTCTACTTTGGCAGAAATGCCGATGGGG
>DWYL01000353.1 GCA_019118685.1 Candidatus Blautia merdipullorum | reverse complement strand
CCAAAACATGAAGCATATTGGTGACTCTTCCCTCTGCTTTAGTATTATTGGTGGCAGGGTCTCCTGCAGTGATGACCACTGTCTGACCTTTTTTTACAAGGCGCTTTCTCTTAATGGTCTCCATTGCATTTACGATAATATTCTCTGTAGTATCTTTAATATAACCTTTCAGCGGGATAACTCCCCAGTATAATTGCATCTTATGCTGCACCATCTCATTAGGGGTTACTGCATAAATCGGCATGGATGGACGGAAATTAGAAATCAACCTTGCTGTCTTGCCGGACATAGTAGGAGTCACGATACATGCAGCGCCGATATTTCTGGCCGTCCGCACGGAAGCAATACCAATGGCAGAAGAAATTTTACTCTGCTCATACATGGTTCTGTGATGAATATATTTTTCATAGTCTACATATTGCTCTGTATTTTCTGCAATCTCATTCATCATCTTCAGCGCTTCAACCGGATATTTTCCTGCCGCAGTCTCTCCGGAAAGCATAACTGCATCTGTGCCGTCATAAATAGCATTTGCCACATCTGCCACTTCTGCTCTTGTAGGACGTGGATTGCGGATCATAGAGTCCAGCATCTGCGTAGCTGTGATAACCGGCACATAACGTTCATTGCATTTTTTTATGATCATTTTCTGGATATGGGGTACTTCCTGAGCAGGGATTTCTACGCCCAGATCCCCTCTGGCTACCATGATGCCATCGGAAGCTTCTATGATTTCATCAATATTCTCCACACCTTCAGCATTCTCGATCTTTGCAATAATAGAAATATGCTCTGCGTGGTTTTCCTTAAGAATTTTCCGGATTTCTTTAACGCCTTTGGCGCTCCGGATAAAAGAGGCTGCAATAAAGTCAATGTCCTGCTGGATACCGAAAAGTATATCATCAATATCTTTTTCTGTAACGGCAGGAAGCTTTACTTTTACGTTTGGTACATTTACACCCTTCCGTTCTCCAAGCTCTCCGCCGTTTTCTACATGACAGACAATATTGCCGCTCTTGATCTGTTTTACCTTCAGTTCAATCAGTCCGTCGTCAATAAGGATTCTGTCTCCCGGTTTTACATCCTTAGCCAGTCCCGGATAAGTCACACAGCATCCCGTTTCATTTCCGGTCATTTCCTCTGTATAGAGAATAAATTCGCTGCCTTCTCTAAGGGTTACCTTCTTTCCTCCCTCCAGGAGTCCTGTTCGGATTTCGGGACCTTTCGTATCCAGGAGGATTGCCACCGGACGGTCCAGCTCTTCTCTCACATTTTTCAGCAGATTCATACGCTCTCTCTGCTCTTCGTGGTCTCCGTGGGAAAAGTTAAACCTTGCCACATTCATTCCGTTTTTCACCAAGGATTTCATAACCGTTTTCTTATCCGTATTCGGCCCCATGGTGCAGATAATCTTAGTACTTCTCATCTCTTTTCTTCCTCCTATTTTTTTGATGTAAATGTCACTGTGTATTCAGTCACTTTATATGTTGGTGGGTAAACAGGTGATCCTGACAATATTCATAATTACCATTGCATTTCGAACAGAAACGGAACTCCAGATCATCTCCGTCTTTTTCTGTCCGCCCGCATACTGCACATTTGTGCTTCGTGATCCCCGGTGCCATCTTGGGGTGGACAGCCTTCTGGAACTGCTGCCGCCGGTGTATCTCTTTTGGTGAGATCCTGCTGAAATTCCTGGTAGACAGGAAAAAGATAATGAAGTTCAGCAGGGAAGCAATGATCACCGTCCGGATAGCCCAATTTCCCCTTACCAGATCATATAGGATATAGGCTGCATCCAGCCATGCCAGCCATTTGATCTTGATGGGAATGATCATCATGAACAAAACCTGCATATCCGGATAGCTGAGTGCAAAGGCCAGAAAAATAGACAGATTGATGTAATACGTGGAAAAAGCGGGGGCATATATCATGCTGGCGGAGCCAATAACGAAATAAAGGATAAAGGCTCCGATCACGGTAAATATCATTCCGCTGAGAATATACACATTATAGCGAAAGGCTCCCCAGGTTCTCTCCAGAGAACTCCCCAATGAATAATAAAACAACAGCATGATCACTACAAACAGGATATTGGAACTTGATGGCGGTATCAAAATCCAGGATACCAGCCGCCAGATCTGAAAATGCAGAATATGATAGGGGCTGAGGTAGAGATACCCCATCAGATTTCCCCCTGTCAATGCCTGCATATACACCAGAATATAGCCGATTATATAGCAGCCGATTATATATTTGGTAAGGTTATGGATAGCAAATCTTCCAAACTTTCGTTCCATTTTATTTAAAAAATTCATTTTGTCTCCTCAATTGCTAAACTTCTGATTTCAGAATAAATCTTTTTTGGAGAAGATAAACGCAATAACCAGGCTTAAAAGCAAAGCCAGAACAATAACAATGGCAAACCCGGCAGGATTTCCCGCAAAGGGCATGCCATCGGTGTCCAGGTTCATGCCATAGGCGCTGAATATCATCGTAGGTATGGACAATACAATGGTGACTGTCGCCAGAAATTTCATGACAATATTCAGGTTATTGGAAACAATAGAGGCAAAAGCATCTGTCATACTGCTTAGGATCCCACTGTACACATTAGCCATCTCAATAGCCTGCTTATTCTCGATAATAACGTCTTCCAGAAGGTCTGTATCGTCTGGATACTGTTTGATCCGCTCTACCCGGAGCAGACGTTCCAAGACCATTTCATTTGATTTCAGGGAAGTAGTAAAATATACCAGAGATTTTTCAAGCTCCAAAAGTTCTATAAGCTCTTCGTTTCTGGTAGCCGCCTGAAGCTTCTCTTCCACCTCTTCACTTTTTTTGTCAATGATCCTCAGATAATGCAGAAACATACTGGCGTTTTTGTACAGGATCTGCAGAATAAACCGGGTCTTCATATAGGTGTAGAAATTCCGGACTCTGCCGTCCATAAATCTTCCCAGGACAGAAGTATCCTCCAGACATACCGTAATGATCACTTCGTCTGTCACGATAATAGACAGAGGAATGGTGCCGTACCAGTCCTTTTCTCCCCTCTCTTCCAGAATAGGCGTGTCGACGATGATCAGGGTATAATCGTCTTCCACTTCAATACGGGAACGTTCTTCTTCATCCAGAGGCGCCCTCAGATCATCTACCTCAATATGAAACTGGTTGGAAACCTCAAAGATCTCCGTTGCAGTAGGATCTGTCAAAGCAAGCCAGCAGCCTTCGCCGGCTTCCTCCACCTGATGGATTTTCCCATCCATTGTCTTAAAAATTCTTATCATGGTATCTCCCTTCAGTTCCTGCTGTACCCGGGCAGAACTGAAAGTCCGTCGCCTATGTCGTCAGCAGGAAACATATTCTGTTTTTTGCTTATTTTATATTTCTCTACAGGACGACTAGGCCCGCTTTCCATAATTTTGCACTTCCTTTTTTATGATATAGTTTTATAATTATTTATTTTGTTATTCTCCGCATTCACATTTTGAAAAAATAATGCTATTGGGTGTTTCCACTTTCATAGGCTTTCCCTTCATGACCAGAAGCTTTTTCTCATAGTCAATAGCAAAGGTGGTAATAGAATTGGATTCATGGTTTACCACTGCCAGATGTTTTCCATCCGGGAACACATCCAGATCTTTTGGATAATTTCCGCTGATAGGAAGGATAAACTGGGTCTCCAGCAGACCGGTCTCCTCATCTCGCTTATACATAGCTACTGTATCTTCTCCTGCTGTAGAGCAGAAAAGATAATGTCCGTCAGGAGAGAAACACAGGCCTGATGTGGCGTCATGGATCTGGTCATCTTTGGAAGCCAGAGTAGAAATAGTCTGGATCTTCTCAAACACCGGTGACTTTCCGGTCCCGTCATATTTATAAACTTCAATGGTATTATTCAGTTCGAAATTCAGATAAGCAAACTTGCCATCCGGGCTGAATTTGATCAGCTTCGGTCCGGATTCTCTCTTGCATCTTAAAATATCCACCAATTCCAGACGATTGGTCCTGCTGTTGATCCTGTAGATTTTCATCTGATCGATACCATTGTCTACTGCACAGAGATACTTATTGTCCGGGGTAGGACGGACACAGCTCACATGGGGGCGGAAGTTTCTCTCTCCCACACTGCCCAGACCTTTGTGGAATACACCATCCACAACACTTCCCAGCCGTCCGTCTTTATGGGTATGCACAACTGTTACCTTTCCGTCATGATATCCTGCCACAAAGAGATATTTTCCTTCTTCGTCTGTAGACAGATGGCAGCCTCTCATGCCGTCAATATCTACCTTATTAATAAAAGTCAGATCTCCGTCCGGCTCTATGGCAAATACAGCCACACCTTCATCTGCTATAGAATAAAGATATTTACCATTTAAAGAGCGGGCCAGATGAGAAGAGTTATTTACCGGAACAACTTTTCTCTCGCATAAAGTTCCTTCCTCTACATTTACATCATATAAATGGATTCCGATACTGCTTCCATGGGTATATGTTCCCACATATGCAACATATTTGTCTTTCATTTATGCAATACCCTCCTATTTTTAATGTTTTACCACATGACAAATCTGTATCTCTCCCGAGATACCTAGTGCCATTCTACCACAAAGTTTTTTTTAATACAACCGGAAAACTTCTGCAATCTCACCTTTTACCCCTTCTTTGAAAAGAATTTACATTCCCTGTATATTGACATGGATTTTCTCTCCTGTATAATGGATATAATGGTTTTTTATAAGTCTCAAAAACATGCAAAGGAGGAGGGAAATGAATCATAATTTAGTAGATTTGATCGATATCTCCAAATGCTTTGGAGATCAGATTGTTTTAGATAAGCTGAACCTCTCGATACGTGAAAATGAATTTCTCACGCTTCTTGGACCCAGCGGCTGCGGAAAGACCACTACCCTGCGGATCCTGGGAGGATTTGAAAATCCGGATTCCGGATTCTTTAAGCGGCGGTCAGCAGCAGCGTGTTGCGATAGCCCGGGCAATCGTCAACGAGCCCCGGCTCCTGCTTCTGGACGAGCCTTTGGGAGCACTGGACCTGAAGCTCCGCCAGGACATGCAGTACGAACTGATCCGTCTGAAAAATGAGCTGGGGATTACATTCATTTATGTAACCCATGATCAGGAAGAAGCGCTGACCATGTCCGATACTATCGTTGTCATGAATCAAGGCTACATCCAGCAGATGGGGTCTCCCGAAGATATTTATAATGAGCCACAGAATGCTTTTGTGGCTGACTTTATCGGGGAAAGCAATATTATCCCCGGCATTATGCTGGAGGATAAGCTGGTGGAGATCCTGGGCGCCAAATTCCCCTGTGTGGATACCGGTTTCGGCAGAAATAAGCCTGTGGACGTAGTGATCAGACCGGAGGATGTGGATCTTCTGGCACCGGAAGAAGGCATCATACAAGGAGTGGTATCCCACCTGATTTTTAAGGGAGTTCATTACGAAATGGAAGTCCAGGCCAATGGTTTTGAGTGGCTGGTCCACAGCACCGACCTGTTCCCTGTAGGCCAGCAGGTAGGTATCCATGTGGATCCTTTTGATATCCAGATCATGAACAAGCCGGAATCTGAAGATGAGGAGGCGCTTGGTGTCAATGAATAAACGGAAACTTCTCACAGGACCCTACCTTGTGTGGGCGGCGGCCTTTATCCTCATCCCTCTTGCTGTGGTTCTTTACTATGGGCTGACGGACAGCGACGGGCATTTTACCTTTGAAAATATCCTGGCTATCGGAACTATAGAGAATTTTAAAGCTTTATGTCTTTCTCTGCTGCTGTCCCTTATAAGCACCCTGATCTGTCTGATCCTGGCCTACCCCCTGGCTATGATGCTTTCTAATATGAAAGTAAGCCAGACCAGTTTTATGGTACTGATCTTTATTCTTCCCATGTGGATGAATTTTCTTCTCCGTACCATGGCCTGGCAGACCCTTCTGGAAAAAAACGGCGTGATCAACCAGATACTGTCCTTTTGCCATCTGCCATCCATCCAGATCATCAACACACCGGGAGCCATCATTCTGGGTATGGTCTACAACTTCCTGCCCTTTATGGTGCTGCCTCTTTATAATGTATTGTCTAAAATTGACCGGGATATTATCCTGGCAGCCAGAGACCTGGGAGCCACTCCTGTCTATACTTTCCGGAAGATCATCTTTCCATTAAGTCTTCCCGGAGTGATCAGCGGCATTACCATGGTCTTTGTCCCTGCCCTGACGACTTTCGTAATCTCAGATCTCCTGGGAGGAAGCAAGATTCTGCTCATCGGAAATGTCATCGACCGCCAATTCCAGCAGGGAAGCAACTGGCATGTGGGGAGCGGCCTTTCACTGGTGCTTATGGTCTTTATCCTGATCAGTATGTTCCTTACTGGCAAATACGATAAAAACGGAGAAGGAGGGATGTTCTGATGAAAACTGCTTTGCGGAGGATTTATTTCGGTCTGATCCTCTTTCTCATGTATGCTCCTATTGTGACTTTAATGATCCTGTCCTTTAACGCTTCCAAGTCCAGGACCAAGTGGGGAGGATTTACTCTTTCCTGGTATGTCTCCTTGTTCCGGGACGAAGCAATTATGTCCGCTTTATACAATACGCTGGTTATCGCACTGGTGTCTGCTTTTCTGGCTACTTTGCTGGGAACGGCTGCCTCCATCGGTATCAGTGCTATGAAGCCAAGAGCCAAAACTGTATTTATGGGGATCACCAATATCCCCATACTGAACTCTGAAATTGTTACCGGCATCTCACTCATGCTGCTGTTTATCGCATGCAGAGTTACCCTTGGTTTTACCACTATTTTACTTTCTCATATCACTTTCTGTATCCCCTATGTGATCTTAAGTGTTATGCCAAAGCTGAAACAGACAGACAAAAGCACCTACGAAGCAGCTCAGGATCTGGGCGCCGGACCTATATATGCCTTTTTTAAAGTAGTGTTTCCTGATATCATGCCGGGGGTTGTCTCTGGTTTTCTCATGGCCTTTACCATGTCCCTGGATGACTTTATCATCACCCATTTTACCAAAGGTCCGGGAGTAGATACCCTGTCCACAAAAATTTATGCGGAAGTCCGCAAAGGAATCCGTCCGGAAATGTACGCCCTGTCTACCCTTTTGTTTGTCACAGTACTGGTCCTTCTGATCCTGATCAATTCCAGCCCCAAAGGCTCCGCAGACACAAAGGTCACTGCTTCAAAGAAAGGCATAAATTGGGTATTCCGTCTGGCAGTTCCTGCAGTCCTTCTTATTGTCTTTATTGGAGGCGGGATCGGTTACAGCCTGAAAAATGCGGGAAATGCTTCCGGAGAAAAGCTGATTGTTTATAACTGGGGGGAATATATTGATCCTGAAGTCCTGGATATGTTTGAGGAAGAAACAGGAATCTCCGTGACTTACGAAGAGTATGAAACAAACGAAATCATGTACCCCAAGATCCAGTCTCACGCCATCGCCTACGATGTGGTATGTCCTTCCGACTATATGATCCAGCGTATGATTGAGAACGATCTTTTGGCAGAGATCAACTGGGACAATGTGCCAAACATTAAAAATATGGATCCTTCCTATATGGAACAGTCGGAAAGTTTTGACCCGGGGAATAAATATTCCGTTCCCTACTGTGTGGGGACTGTAGGGATCCTCTACAATACCAAAATGGTGGACGAACCAGTGGACAGCTGGGACATCCTCTGGGACAAAAACTATAAAGACAACATCCTCATGCAGGATTCTGTCCGGGATGCTTTTGCCGTGGCTCTGAAGAGAAACGGAGATTCCCTAAATTCTGTGGATGTAAATGAGCTGAACCAGGCCGCCAATGACCTGATTGAACAGAAACCTCTGGTCCAGGCATATGTGGTAGACCAGGTAAGAGACAAAATGATCGGAAATGAAGCGGCTCTGGGTGTGATCTACTCCGGAGAAGCCGGATACACCCAGCGGGAAAATCCGGATCTGGAATATGTGATCCCCGAGGAAGGCTCTAACGTATGGATTGATTCCTGGGTCATTCCCAAAAATGCCCAGAATAAAGAAAACGCAGAGAAATTCATTAACTTCATGTGCCGTCCCGATATTGCCCTGATGAATTTTGAGTATATTACTTACTCTACCCCCAACAAGGCGGCCAGAGAACTTATTGAAGACCCGGAGGTCCGCAACAGCAAGATCCTGTTTCCTGACCAGGAAGAGCTGAAGAACTGCGAGACCTTCCAGTACCTGGGAGAAGAAGCAGACAATTACTACAACGAACTTTGGAATAAAGTAAAATCAAGGTAGGCAAAATGGAACGTATTTTTGAATTTACAGTCAGACCGGAAGAGCTCCCCTGCACTCTGGGAGAATATCTCAGAGCCAGGGGCTTTTCCAGGCAGATCATCATTCATTTAAAAAAGACTACCCTGGGGATCCAGGTAAACGGCCAATGGGCCTATGTGAGAACGCTCCTGAAAGAAGGGGATCTGGTCAGGATCCTTTTAAAGGAGGAAGAGTCCTCTGAAAAAATCCTGCCTGTTCCTATGGATCTGGATATTCTCTATGAAGATCCGGATATCCTTGTGGTAAATAAGCCGGCGGATACTCCCGTCCATCCTTCTATCCATAACTACGAAAACACCCTGGCCAACGGAATCGCCTGGTATTTTCAGCAAAAAGGAACGCCTTTTATCTTCCGGTGTATCAACCGTCTGGACCGGGATACTACAGGTCTTCTTATCCTGGGAAAAAATGCCTACAGTGCTTCCCTCCTTTCTTCCAGTATGAAAAAGCGGGAAATCCGCCGGACCTATCTGGGAGTTGCCCGGGGGACGCCTGTTCCTCCCAAAGGCACTGTGGATGCGCCTATTGCCCGGGAAAAAAATTCTGCCATCCTGCGCTGTGTAGATTTTGAAAAAGGTGAAAAAGCCGTGACCCATTACGAAACCCTCTGTACCCGGGAAGGCTGTTCTCTCACCCGCTTTTCTCTGGAAACCGGCAGGACCCACCAGATCCGGGTCCATATGAAATATCTGGGCACGCCTCTTCTGGGGGACTATCTCTATAATCCGGAATATTCCAAAATAAAAAGAGTGGCCCTCCACTCCTATTCCCTGGAATTTTCCCATCCCGTAACCCATGAAAACCTGTATTTTCAGGCTCCTCTTCCAAAAGATATGGCAGAGCTATTTCCTTCCTTTTAAAATCTTTCTTCCCGGCTTATTGCCGGAGATAAAAGGAAGGCAGCTCTGCCATTTTTCTGTCAAAAATTCTCTGTCTTAATTTCTTCTCAACGCCTCTATAGGATTTAAAGCCGCCGCTTTCCTGGCAGGGTAGATCCCGAAGAAAATTCCCACTGCACAGGAAAACAATGTGGCAAAAAGAACCGTACTCAGACTGATCCCCGGAGTGATGGTCATCTCCTGTCCCGCACTCATCAGAAAACATAATCCGTAGCCTCCTGCAATTCCTGCAAGGATGCCGATGATCCCGCCGATCACAGTCAGTATAGCGGATTCCGCCAGGAACTGGAGCATAATAGAGGAAGTCTTGGCTCCCAATGCCTTTCTTATGCCGATCTCTCTGGTCCTTTCGGTCACGGAAACCAACATGATATTCATAACGCCGATACCGCCTACCAGCAGGGAGATCCCTGCCACAAAGGAGATAAAAGCTGTGATCATTCCCATCATATCATTGAGCAGACTGATTACATCCTGGAAGCTCTGAATCTGATAAAAATCTTCACCAGCGGACTGATGCCGCTGTTCCAGAAGCCGCACCACCCTGTCCGACACCTCCTGGGAATCCAGGTTCTTATCTGCCTGGACATAAATGCTGGTAAAGTTCTCCAGGTCATCGCCCAGATAATCCAGAGCTGCTGTATAAGGGATAGACAGACTTACCGGCATTCCCTCATAGGTATAAGTCACAAAAGTGCCGTTTTCTCTCTGGGTGCTGACGCCCACGATCCGGTAAGATTTTGTCAGATCCGAAGCCTGCACCTCTATATCCATTCCCACTACATCATCGGAACCGAAAAGCCTTTTGGCATCCGTGTCTGAGATCACGCAGACATTTCTGGCCTCTGCCACATCAGATTCCCGGAAGTAAGCTCCCCGTTTCATCAGCGTATTATTTATAAGGGCAGCGTCCTGGGTCTCTAAGGAAAGGCTTACATCAAAATTTCCTTTTCCTGTCACAGTCTCGCCTGATAACCCCATACTGATGGTAACGCCTTCCACCCCTTCCAGATCCCGGACAGCCTCCAGATCCTCCGGTGTAATATAGGCGCCTTCGTTCATGGCATCTTCACTGCAGTAAATATAAATCTGTCCGCTCCCAACGCCGTCGATTTCTGAGTTCATCTGGTTTCTGGTTCCCTCACCAATGGAGACGATAGCGATCACAGAAGCAATACCAATAATGATTCCCAGCATGGTGAGAAAGGACCGGCCTTTATTTGCCAGAATATTCTGCACTGCCATTTTCACATATTCAGCCATATCTGTATACTCCTGTTCTTTTACCGGGCAGCTTCCACTGCCACAACACTGTCTCCTACCTCATGGCTTCCAATATCACGGATCACCTGATCTCCTGCCTGCAGACCTTTTGTGATCTCCACATAAGAATCTGAAGTCACCCCTGTCTCTATGGCTTTTTCAGTGATCTTACCATCTTCTACCACGTAGCAGAAAGAGCCGTCTTTTCCAATATTTACAGCTTCTACAGGAAGAAGGGGCACATCCTTTGCCTGGGCTGCCTGGATACTGGCCTGGGCCTCTACACCGATAAAGATATTGTCATCAGGATTATCAATATGTATAGTAACACCGATAAGAGGTGTTCCCTGTTCATTTGGAATAGCAATCTTACTGATCTTTTCTACAGTTCCCTGGTATTCCGAATCTCCCAGCGTAATGGAAGCTTTCTGTCCTTCCTTCACCTTGTCAAAATCATACTTGGAAATATTGGCCTCTACACAGACCTGCTCAGTACTCTGAAGTGTAAATAATTCCATTCCCTGGGTTACCGTAGCTCCCTGGGTTACCTGAGCGTCAGAGATAACCCCCTTAAATTCTGCCTGAAGACCTTTTCTCCCTTCCTCGATAAGCTCCTGAAGATTTTTTGCCTCCAATTCAGCCAGATTATTAGAAATCTGCATCCGCTCCTGAGCTGCTGCCGTAAGTCCTGTAGTATCCGCCTCTGCCAAAGCCTCCTGGGAAGCCAGTTCCGACTGAAGCTGGGCCAGCTCCTGGGAAGCGGACTCCAGCTGGAACTGAAGGTCAGAGGTATCCGGAACTGCAGCCGTATCCGTGCCGGTACCGGAAACCGCAAAATCTGCCGCATTCACTTCCCGCTTTACCGGTTCCTCCGGGGGGTTATTCAGGGCATATTCATAATCAGCCCGGGCAGAAGCCGGTGCATTTTCTTCATCCATCTGAGTCCTCAGTTCTTCCAGTTTCTTTTGATATTCCGGCAATGTTACCGTATCATATTCTTCCTTGGCCTGCTGGTATTCCTGCTCTGCCTGAGCAACAGCTGCCTCATATGCTTGAGCCGCCTCCTGGGCTGCCTGCTGGGCCGCTGCCTGAGCGTCTGCTGCCGCCTGGGACTGTGCATCTGTTATCTGCTGCTGAAGACCAGATATCTGGTCCTGTTTCTCTGCGATCTGCGCCTCCAGCTCCGGGATCCTGGCCTGAGCCTCTTCCTGTTTTGCCGCAGCGTCTGCCGCCTGTTGCTGGGCATCTGCAAGCTCCAGCTGACCGGATCTGACATTAAGCTGGGCCCTTTGATTTTCACTTTCCAGTGTCTCCAGGTTAAATCCGATAATCGGCTGTCCTGCTTCCACCGTGTCTCCTGCTTCCACAGGCATGGTCTGGATCTCTCCGTTTACCGGAGAAAAGAAAGTCTTCTTCTGTTCACTCTCTACATTCCCGGAAGCATCTACCTCCTGGGTCACATTTCCTTTTGTCACGGCAACAGTCTCGATAGTTGGAACGCTTTCACCGCCCTGATTCATGCTGCCGATCACTGCGATAAGAATGACCATGATCACAACCACCCCCAGAGTGATCAGCATGATCCCGTTCTTACTCTTCAATATTCCCTTCTTCATGATTCTCCTCCGTCTTCTCATATTCTGTCTCTTCATACTCCGGATTCAGCATATCCGTCTCTATTTTTCCGTCCATGATCCGCACCACCCTTTTTGCCTGGGATGCGATCCCGTCATCATGGGTAATGAGGATAACAGTCCTTCCTCCCGCATGGAGCTTCCTTAAGATTCCCAGGATTTCTTTGCTGGAAGCCGAATCCAGATTTCCTGTAGGCTCATCGGCCAGGATCACCGGCGGCTTTGCGGCAATGGCCCTGGCAATGGCTACACGCTGCTGCTGTCCCCCGGACATCTCTGATGGTTTATGAGTCATCCTGTTTTCCAGCCCCACCATCTTCAGCGACTCTCTGGCAAGCTTTCTTCTGCTTTTCCGGTCCATTCCCCGGTAGATCAGCGGAAGCTCCACATTTTCTTCTGCGGTAAGGTTTGGGATCAGATTAAATCCCTGAAAAATAAAGCCGATCTCCCGGTTTCGGATCTCTGACAGCTGGTTGTCCGTCATAGTAGATACGTCTGTACCATTGAGATAATATTTTCCCGAAGTAGGCACGTCCAGACATCCCAGCATGTTCATAAATGTAGACTTACCGGAGCCGGACTGCCCGATGATTGCCACAAATTCCCCCTCGTCGATTTCCAGATCAATGTGATCCAGGGCTCTCACTTCATTTTCCCCCGGATTATAAATTTTACACAAATCCACTACTTTAATAAGATGTTCCATAGGCTTTTCCTTTCTTCATATGGTTCTTTTCCAAAACCTCTCTCAAACCAAAAGAACAGAGCGAAACAGAAATATGATCTCCTGTCTCACCCTGTCCCTTTCTTTTCAAAAACACACCTTCTGTTTTCAGATTTCTATTACTGGGCTTTGTTGTCCAGCATTGCTTGGCGATTTTTCAAAGCGCCCCAGAAATAAAGCAGCGGCAGGATCAGACCGATTACGATAGAAACAAGGCTCAGCACCGTAATCCCTGAAGTAACTGCGGAATAAGCGTCGTTTCCCAGCTGCCAAACAATTAAGATAATACCGCAGACAAAGCAGATCCCTGCTCTCTGGATCTTATTGCAGTTTGCAATCCCGATGATCCCGATTACCAGGTTGAGAAGTGCGCCTGCGGTCGTAATATATACACTTAACTGATACGCCTCCATAGTAATTCCCGAAGCGGCCAAGCTCTGTTCCATAATCTCTCCTACCTCTCCGTTTCCGGTCATACCCAGTACAGCAATATTCACTAGGCTTACAAGAAGTGACAGGACTCCAGTAACTACCATAATAATCCCTACTACCTGCAGCAATGTTTTTCCAGGTGCTTTATTTTTCATTGTGTTCTCCCCTCTCTATTGGTTTTTCTCATTGTATAATCCTATAGAAAAAAAGTCAATTTATTTTACAGAAATTTTTGATAACTGTTGTGAAATACAGGAAAATCAGCCTATTGTAAAGTATTTTTCATAAATATTTATTCAATACCTGTCGGGTATGCCTTTGTTCTCCATATGCATATACAATGTCAAACAGACATGCCGGCATGTTCCCTTTGCTCGCTGCTCACTGGAAGAAAAAAGAGACCTCCCAGATTTTTCTGGAAAGCCTCTTATTACTGATACTTTTATAAAGCCCGTATCCTGGGTACCTCATCTACATGAAGATATCTGCTTACAGCCCGGATGATAATATCATGATTTACAAAATGATTCTGATTGGAAACCAAGATCACGCCGATGACCCCTACTTCTTCTACACGTATAGGGAATCCTCCGCCCATATAGGAATATTCTCTGGTATCCAGTCCAATATCCTCCAGAGTTTCCTCTGACTTTTTAAGCTCGCTGTAAAGAAGCATGGTGCTTTTTTCCACCCTCCGGACTGTGGCATACATTTTATCCATCCAGGCTTCATTGTTTAAATTGGTACTGTTTCCTGCGTATTTAAACACAGTATAACCATTATTCAGCCGGATCTCTACTGCAGTATCCAAACCTCTTTTTCTGGCCTCTGCCACAATGAGATTTCCAAGAGCCCATGCGTCCTCATTGGTAAAATGTCCGAACTGGAGAATTTCCTCCTGCATCGCTAATACTGTGATCACTTCTTCAATGGTCATATGAAACACCTCCTGCTGCTACCGGATCCTGTCCGGGAAACCAACCTTGCGCTGAACCTTTCTCAGTGTTTTATTTGCAAAATACTGGGCTTTTTCTGCGTTCTCTTTAATAATAGAATCAATATAGGCCTTGTCCTTTTCCAGACGGGCGACCTCATCCTGAAGAGGCTTCAGAACACTGACTACTGCCTCCCCTACAGCCATTTTCAGTTCGCCGTAGCCTTTTCCTTCAAATTCTTTTACTGCTTCGTCAGGATTTTTTCCAAGACATGCACAGTAAATGTCGATAAGATTTTTCAGTCCCGGCTGTTCCTCTCTGTAGGCAATGCAGGCTTCTGAATCTGTTACCGCCCGTTTGCATTTTCTCATAATGGTATCCGGATCATCCATCAGATAGATACTTCCATTAGGATTCTCATCGGATTTTGACATCTTTTTGGAGGGATCCTGAAGACTCATGATCTTGGCACCTACCTTGCCGATATAAGCCTCCGGTACAGTAAATACATCTCCGTATAGATTATTGAAACGGATAGCAATATTCCTGGTCAGCTCCAGATGCTGCATCTGGTCAATGCCTACCGGCACCACATCCGCCTGATACAGAAGAATATCTGCCGCCATCAGCACCGGATAGGTAAAAAGTCCTGCATTGATGTTATCTGCGTGTTTTGCAGCCTTGTCTTTGAACTGGGTCATACGGTTCAGTTCACCCATATAAGTAAAGCAGTCCAGGATCCAGGCCAGTTCTGCATGACCGGACACATGAGACTGATAATAAATACAGTTTTTCTTCGGGTCTAATCCTGCTGCAATATAAAGAGTCAGCAGCGCTCTTGCCCTTTTTCTCAGTGTTGCCGGGTCCTGGCGGATCGTAATAGAATGCATGTCCACCACACTGTAAAAGCATTCATAATCATCGCTTAAAGTCACCCAGTTTTTCAGAGCCCCCAGATAATTTCCCAGAGTCAGGTTTCCCGTGGCCTGCATACCGCTGAATAAAACTTTTTTATCCTTGTTCATAATTTATGTCCTCCACTGCTACGTTTTCCTTAGGAAATATTTTAGCACGTTTCCACCCGGCGGGCAACTGCGGCTTTTATTTCTCTCCTTCTACCAGAAACATAGGCGTGGAATAATAATTTGCTCTTTCTTCCCGGCTCCATACTTTTTCCCATACGTCTTCTTCTATCACCACTTTTGAACATGCCAGATCTTCCAGAAGTTCTTTGTCCCAGAGAGGACGGTTGATCTGGCTTAAAGGTACTTTTCTGGCTATATCCTCCATGGCGTCGATGTCTGTACAGGTGTAATGATCCTCCATATGAAGGGACTCTACCCTTTTTCGGTCCTCTTCGTATTCTTTCCGCTTTTCCTCATCGAAAAGATGATGGTACCAGTTAGCGTCATAGTTCAGGAGTTTTCCTCCTTTTTTCAGCACTCTCAGCCACTCCTGATAGGCCCTGGTGGGATTTTCCAGATTCCAGGTCAGATTCCTGGATACCACAGCGTCAAACGTCTGATCCGGGAAATCCAGGTTCTGGGCATCCATCTGCCTCCACTGGATCCTATCGGCCAGTTCTCCCGCATTATGCCGGGCTTCTTTCAGCATTTCCTCTGTATAGTCCACAGCCGTTACCTGATAACCGGCCTGGGCCAGGATAATGGCGAAAAAACCCGGGCCTGTGCCGATATCCAGGATCTTTACCTCTTCCGGTTTTTTATCCGGAAGATGTTCTCTCAGATTTTCCAGCCAGATCTGCCTCTGCTGTGTAGCCAGCTCTCCCTGGTTTACCTGGGAATATCCCTCCGCTCTTTTTGTCCAGTATTCTTCTATCTGATTCAGCAATTCCATATTTTTGTTTCCTTCCCTGTATTCTAAGTTCTTGATTTATGCTAATTATTCTGGAAGGAAGTATACCATGGATTTCTTTTGTCTCACAAGCCCCCTAAGGGGTTATACTTTGACATTCCACTTTCCAGCGTCTATAATAAAGGTATGGCAGAAACACCTTCTATGCCTATTATTAACCTAGAAAGGACTGAAAAAATGGAAAAAATCGCAAGCTTTACCATTGACCATATCAAGCTGAAACCAGGTGTTTATGTATCCCGGAAAGACCATGTAGGTGCTGAGACCATTACCACTTTCGACCTGCGTATGACCTCCCCTAATGATGAACCTGTTATGAATACTGCAGAAGTTCATACCATTGAACATCTGGGCGCAACTTTTTTAAGAAACCATCCGGTTTTCGGCTCCAAAACCGTTTACTTCGGCCCCATGGGCTGTCGTACCGGCTTTTATCTCCTGCTGGCAGGAGACTACGAGTCAAAAGATATCGTAGACCTGGTAAAAGAAATGTTTATTTTTATCCGGGATTTTAAAGGGGAAGTGCCCGGTGCCTCTCCGAAAGACTGCGGCAACTACCTGGATATGAATCTGGGAATGGCTAATTATCTGGCAAAAAAATATCTGGATGAGGTCCTGACAGACATTTCCCAGGACCGGCTGGTATATCCGGAATAAAATACAGTACCGGTACAGAGGCTTTTATTTCTCTGTACTGGTACTTTTCTTTGTATCCCAATCCTCTAACTCTCCGGGATCTTCTGTCTCATAAAAAAACACTTCATCTATATGTCTTTTCAAGACGCTTTTTCCTCCTGTATCTCCCTGGAGTTCCATCAACTCCGACACAAAAGAATTATGAAAGATCACCGGATTTCCCGGAGTCTTCCGGTAAGACATACAGCCGATCCTTTTTCCGCTTTCCCGAAAATCCTTCAGGAAGTTTTCCACCGTCTTTTTCTGAAGGAACGGCTGGTCTGCCACAAAAAACATATAATAATCCTCTGTATCCCGGCCCTTAAAACTTCTGGCCGCCTCCAGACCGATCTGAAGAGAAGAAGAAATCCCCCTCTCACTGTGAGGATTTTTCACTCCGAAAATCCCCTGTCTTCTGGCTTCTTTTAAAATCTCCTCATACTGGCTGACTACTACCAGAGAATCTGCCAGACCTTCTTTCTGTATTTTCTTCAGTCTTTCCATAGTCCACAGATACATGGACTTTCCCTTTATGGGATACAGCAGTTTGTTTTCTCCAAATCTTCTGGAGAAACCTGCCGCCAGAAGGATCAGATGTATACGTTTCTTTTTCTCCTCCCTGGTATGAAGGAACACCGGGACTGACATCCGGGCTTCTATAATTCTTTTCATTTTTTCCGGTTCTTCCAGAAGACCCTGCTGATTCAGGATCACCGCCAGTTTTCTCCCCGGGTATTGTTCTTTTAAAGGTTCCACATAGCCTTTTTCCAATAGCTGCCCCAGTGTCTCCCCGGTAAGGGTCCTGTTTTCTGGACCAAGGATCTTCTTCGCATATTCCAGCCTGTGGCAGACTTGATCCAGAGGTCTGCCAAGGGCAGAAGCGCCTGCCAGGATCAGGATATGAGTGGTATCCTCCCTGATCACCGGTTCGTTTTTTCCCGGTACTTTTACCGGAAATTTTCTGGAACCGTCCGCTTCTGTGAGAACTGCCTGGGCTTTGGAAGCTGCCTCCGTGTATTCCGCCTCAGAAAGTCCCCGAATTTTTTCCCAAGTCTCGCTGCCGGATCCGGCGATCACCACCCCCGGGCTCTCCAGGGCCTTTCTGATATTTTCTGCCGGCTGGTCGATCCAGCCGGTTCTTCCCAGGATCTCCGGCCGTTCCATATGAACAGTGGTGGTGACCAGCACTCTTTTCCCCCGGGCAGCCCAGTCATCGGCCAGTTCCAGGATACAGGAAGTCTTCCCCCCGGCCCCCACAAAGGAAACCGCCGGTCTTTCTGTCCTTCCCAGCTTTTCTATGATTTCATACATCTTCATCTTTCCAGCACACCCTTTTCATAGGCGCTGACCAGCTCCAGAACGCTTCCCGCAATACATCTGGCTTTATCCGATATCAAAGCGCAATGAACCTGAGACTCTTTTCTGGGATCCACATCTGCGATCTTGAAATGTTCCGTCACAGGGTATCCCTCCTGGATAATTCCTCTCAGGACACCGGAGATTTCCGTACAGACAGAGGCAGGGGCTCCTTCTCTTTCTACCCATCCGATCCGGCTGCCCTTTTCTACCCAGTCTCCGATCTCTTTTTCCTGATGAAAGATTCCCGGGCAGGGAGAATGGATCACTCTTTCTTTTCCATAGCCGCCGATCATCCCGGGAACTCCTGTGTTTGGGATAGCTGCCCCCTGGGAAATGATCCTTCCCAGATAATGTCCTCTCTTGGTCTCTATCACATAATCCACATCTTCGCCTGCAGTAAAACCGGGGCCCAGGGCTATGGTCAGTTCTGCCATATCTCTTCTGGTCCCCAGATTCTTCTTAGCCAGGATCCCATCTACAAGAATATCCGGATGATACTTTTCAAGACATTTCCCCTGAGAATCCACGATCAGCTGGGGACGGTTCCAGGAAACCCGGCCCAGAGCTTCCTCAAAGCTTTCCGCCCGGCTGCAGGTCAGGCCTTCCACCTCCATGGTCCCCTCATAAACAGCCTGGCAAAAAGACACCAGACGGCGGATGGCAGATGGCCGCTCACATTCCAGGATGATCACCGGATAGCCGCTTTTGCAAAGTCTGTGTATAGTAGCCGTAGCCAGATCACCGCCGCCTCTTACAATAATCGGTTTCATAAATTTCTCCCTTGAATCTTATGGTTTTATGATCAGATCGGCTTTAGACTGAGTCTCTGCGATCACATACATATTAACGACCGTTCCCACTGCCAGCTTCTCCTTCATCTTATAAAAGTCCAGACAGGTGCCGCAGGTACAGATCCTGGTGCCTTCTTTTTCCAGAGTTTTCAGATCTTCCAGGACCGGAGAGCCTTCGCAGGTGAGAAATGCTCCCTTATTATAAAACAAAACCGTATCCGGCAGCTTTTCCAGCTGAGTCAGGGAATAAATAAATCCTTTGATCAGGATCTGTCCAAGCTCCGGTTCTCCCTCTCCCATTTTGTCGGAGGAGATCACTACCACCGTGTTCTTCTGCCCCTGAGGTGCGCAGGAAATGTATTCCGGTTCTTTTTCTTCCCGGGAAGTTCCCTCTTTTTTCACAGTAATCTTCACTTCATAATGCTTGTCCCCCAGTTTTGTCATCTCATAATCTGCCTCCTGGGAATTGGCCAGCTTTCTCAGATTTTCCGTTGCCACTTCATTATCTACCTGAACGAGTATTACGTCTCCCGGCTGGCTTTTATCCATTTCCTTCTTTGCAAGTATTACCGGTTTCGGACAGGTCATGCCCATAGCGTCTACTGTTTTTTCCATAAGTTTTTCTCCTTTTCTCCTTTTTCCAGGCAGCACCTCCGTTGCTCCCCGGACCGCCATCTTTCAGATCATGAATAAAGAGATACCCGGTGGATTCCTTTTGCCTGGATCCCACCGTCGTTGATCACCTGTCGGATCCGCTCTTCTTCCTCTGGTTCCGTACACCAGGCAATGCCGCATTCTGCAGAAATTTCACTTGGAAGGGGAATGATCCGTCCGGGTATCTGGTTTTTCAGACAGTATTTTTCTGCTGCCATAGCCTGGGTTGTGGTCAGAAAAGAAACCACCAGCTTTTCTTTTTTCTCTCTCATAGATTTCTCCAATGTTCCATATTGCAATTTTCTTTTACTATGATAACAAAACCGGGACAAAAATCAAGTTTTATGGTAGAATCTAAAAAACAGTAAAACAAAAATCTTCTCTCCAGGAAAGGATCGTATTATGGTAAAGATTGACAGAGAAAAATGTATCGGATGCGGCCTTTGTGCCGATGATTGTATCGCCTTAAATATAAAGATCCAGGATAAAAAGGCGCAGATCCTGACGGACTGCCTCCAATGCGGACACTGTGTGGCAGTCTGTCCCAAAGGCGCCGTTTCTATCCCGGAATATGACATGGCAGATGTTGAAGCGTATGATCCGGAAAGTTTCCGCCTGAAACCAGATCAGGTCCTTCATGCCATAAAATTCCGCCGTAGTATCCGCTGCTACAAACCTCAGAAGCTGTCCAGGGAGGACATGGAGCTTCTGGTACAGGCCGGCCGTTATACTGCTACTGCAAAGAATTGTCAGGGCAATAGTTTTATATTTGTCCAAGAAGAGTTGGGACAGCTAAAATCTATGGTCTGGGAATATATTGAAAACAGAACGGCTCAGGAAGGACAAGAAGTCAGCCGTGACCTGCTCCCTTACCTTTCCTTTAATAAAAGAAGAAAAGCAGATCCCACCGACGATTATCTTTTCCGCAATGCCCCTGCCCTGTTGTTTATTACTTCAGAACGGCCTCTGGACGCAGGGCTTGCTGCCCAAAACATAGAAACTCTGGCTGTTTCCATGGATATAGGCGTGCTGTATAATGGATATCTGGCCCGGACCGCCAATGCCGATCCGGCTTTAAAAGAATGGCTTGGCATTGCAGGGGAAACGATCCAGGCCTGTATGCTTTTAGGCTATCCCGACAGGCGTTATGTACGCACAGCTCCCAGAAAAGAAGCCCGTGTAATCTGGAAATAACAGAATCATAAAATTTTCTTCTATCCGACGTCCAATGGCTGAATAGTTATAATTTTCTCAAAAAAACAAAAAAATATGTTGACAGATATATCTCTTTTTGATAGAATACATAACTGTGATACGCAACAGCACAGTTTGCTGCCTTGGCTCAGTCGGTAGAGCGTCGCCTTGGTAAGGCGGAGGTCGGCGGTTCAAGTCCGCTAGGCAGCTCTGAAAAGAACCCTTGGAATTCCAAGGGTTCTTTTTTTATCACATCTGCCGGGAAACTATGGTTCTGCCCGTCCGAGTCCCAATAATACGGTTCAGTCAGTTACGATCTCTTTAAACAGGATCTCCGCTTCAGGCGCTTTTATCCGGATATCTGCTTTTTCCGGATAGTACCGGGTAGAAAACACGTACTCTCCATCATTGAGGAATACCTCCACAGAAGAAGTATCTGTAAGGATCCTTACATTTTTCAGAACATCCAGTTCCACATATCTTCTTCCTCTTCCTGCGGAAACACTTGTCTCTTCCTGATCTTTAAACCCCATCTCGAACCGGCCTTCCCGGTATTCCAGAACCAGTTCTTCTCCCAGGACAGCCTGGAACTGATTATGGCTGATATGGGAAATTTCTGCCTGATATACAGGATGATCTCTCATCTCTAAAACATCCTTTTTTCTTTCCAACAGCCGGCATTTTTTTTCCAGTTCCCGGACAGGTCTCTGGCAGGGAATCCCGTCTTTTATATAGATTTCTCTTGGGAAGGTAAAGCAATGCTGCCACCCGTCTTCGATAGTCTTGTTGGTATATTCTTTACAATCCGGCATTCCCATCCAGCCGATCTGTATGATTCTGCCGTCCTCTGTCCGGAAGCTCTGAGGGGCATAGTAATCAAATCCATAATCCCAAAGCCGGTACTCTCCCAGATGATACTTGCCGGAAATTTCTCCTTCCAGGAGGAAATAGCCGGACTGGTATACATTCCGGTCTTCCCACTGGCCTCCCGTAAGCCCCTGGACAGAGGCTGAAAGGATCTTCTGGTCTCCGATTTCAAAATAATCCGGACATTCCCACATATAGCCAAAGGGTTTATCTGTCTTCACACGGTTTGCCAGGCTCCAGTGGATCCTGTCTTCTGACTGATAGAGAAGGACCTGGCCTTCATCTTTTTTCGTACGGGCTCCCAGAATCATATAGTAGGTGTCTTCTTTCTTCCAGACCTTAGGATCCCGGACATGAAGGGTAAGATCGGATGGATAATCTCCGTTATCCATCAGTTTTCTCTTTCTTCCAAAATGGATCCCGTCTCTGCTGGATACCAGAACAGTATTAGCCTGGCGTCCGGTATTAATATAGTCATATTCCCCGTCTTCCAGCTTTACATTTCCGGTATAATACAGAAACATTTCCCCGTCTTCGATAAAGGCTGCTCCGGAATAAACGCCGCTGCAGTCAAAGGGCTGATCCGGGTATAAGGGAACACCCTGGTACTCCCAGTCAATCATATCAGTGCTGGTGTAATGGCCCCACATCTTCACGCCGCCCTCCGGATTAAAAGGGGAATACTGAAAAAATCCGTGGTAGATCCCCTGGAACTGACATAATCCATTGGGATCATTCAGCCATCCCACAGGGGGCATGAGATGGATTTTCTGGCGGAAGGGATCTTTTCCCTCCGCCTTTTTCTCTGCTGCCTTTGTTAATTTCTTTAAATCTTCTGTCAATGCAGTCATAGCATATTCTCCTATTACTGTTTTTCCAGTTTCATCACAGGACTCTCCCCGTCTGTCTCTCCTGGTTCTGTTTTTTCCACTGTAGAGAAGTCTTCCGGATTGGTCAGGATCACCATGGTAGTGGCCGGATATCCGGCAGCCTTGATAATCTCCAGATCTGCCTCTATCAGCACATCTCCTTTATGGACCATATCCCCGTCAGAAACTTTCTTGGTAAAACCTTTTCCTTCCAGCTTTACTGTATCGATTCCTACATGGATCAGCAGTTCTCCGCCTGCTTTTGTGGTAAGGCACACCGCATGTCCGGTTTCAAAAATATTGCTGACCTGTCCGTCGCAGGGTGCGGTAATTTTCCCCTCTGAAGGCTCTACTGCAGCGGTAGTGCCCAGCATTTCTGAGGCAAAGGTCTCATCTCTGACTTCTGTAAGAGGAACTACTTTTCCCTTTACCGGGCTGACTAAAATCTCTTCTTTTACTTCTTCCCTGCCTTCTTTGTCAGAAGTTTCTTCGGCAATTTCTTTTCTCTCTTCTCCGATCTCTCCCGTCTGACTGCCTGTCTCTGCTGCCGGGACAGGCCGCTGATCCTTATAAAGCAGGAAGGAGATCACGAAAGCAACGCCTACTGCAATGACCATTTCGATAAAATACTGAACAGGCTCGTCCAGACACAGGAGGATTCCAAAGATACCGGTAACCCCTGTTCCTTTGGCGCCCAGGTGTACGATGGAAGCATAAAGAGCGCCGCATCCGCCGCCGATACATCCGGCGATAAAAGGTTTAAAGAACCGCAGGTTTACACCGAAGATCGCCGGTTCTGTGATACCCATAAAAGCACTTAAGGAAGAAGGCAGTGCCAGAGATTTTACTTTTTTGTCTTTAGATTTAAGAGCTACCGCAAGAGCTGCAGCACCCTGGGCAATATTGGCCGCACTTGCCAGAGGCAGCCAGTAGGTAACGCCGTACTGGGCAATCTGTCCGATATCAATAGCTGTATACATCTGATGGATACCGGTTACTACCGTCGGGGCGTACAAGGCTCCCATAATAAGACTTCCGATACCAAATGGCAGTGTGAGCATCCACTGGATGGCATTTAAAATGGCATTTTCCGCCCATACAAAGATAGGACCGATGATGGCCAGAGTAAGGTATCCGGTTACAAAAACACTGACTAAAGGCGTCACAAAAAGATCCAGAACCTCCGGCACCACTTTGTGCAGCTTTTTCTCGATCACAGAGAGGAGCCATACTGCGATCACTACCGGGATCACATGTCCCTGATATCCTACCATGTCAATGTCATAAAGACCGAAGAACACAGACTGGGTCTGGAGAACGCCGTCTGTAGCCACAGTATAGGCATTCTGGAGAGAAGGGTTGATCATAATCATGCCAATAACCGCTCCCAGATAAGGATTGGCTCCAAAGGCTTTCGCCGCCGAAAAAGCGATGAGGATCTGCAGGAAGGTATAAGCCGTATTGCTGAACAGACTGGCAAATACATAAATCGAACTGCTGGTGTCCATGTTGATAAAGCCGTTATTGATCATAAAATCCAGAGAATTCATGATCCCCATAAGAAAACCGCTGGCCACGATCGCCGGTATAATGGGCACGAAAATATCCCCCAAAAGCTTAATGGCCCTCATAAATACATTCTGCTGTTTGGCAGCAGCCTCCTTAGCTTCTGCCTTTGTGCTTGCAGTAATGCCTGCAATGGCTATAAACTGATCAAACACTTTATTGACCGTTCCTGTTCCCAGAATAATCTGAAGCTGTCCGGAAGCTTCAAAAACTCCCTTTACTCCCTCAATATTTTCCAGAGCTCCTTTATCAGCCTTATTGTTATCGGCAATAACCAGACGGAGCCTTGTTGCACAGTGGGCGGCCGAAACAATATTTTTGCTTCCGCCTACTTTTTCCAGAATTTCCTTTGCGGTCTTTCCGTAGTCCATGATGACTCTCCTTTCTCTTTGTCCTTTTCTTTT
>DWYL01000352.1 GCA_019118685.1 Candidatus Blautia merdipullorum | reverse complement strand
GCCGTAAAGGAAACATCTTTCAATACTGTTTCTCCGGTATTGTAGGCAAACCCAACATGGTCAAAGACAATATCATACCCCTGATTGGAAAGCCTGTCACTGCCTTGCTGGATCGGATGATTGAGAATCTCATTCATTCGGGCAATGTTGGTTCGTGTACTGATGACTGCCGCAAGATTCTGGAGCGCGCCCTGCAGAGGGTCATATAAACGGGATACTACCAGAAGGAACATAAAGAATGTAAGCACGGAGAGGCTTCCTTGCATGAGTAGAACAGCTCCCACCAGCGCAAAGCATCGTAGAGTCCTGCAATATAAGAGTGCGTAGCATATTCACAATCTTCTTTGTCCCGGCACTCCAAAAGGCGGTTACAGACTTTCCGTTGTTCTTCTGTCAAATCCAGCTGGAGATACTCCATTTCCGCAATGCCTTCATTTTCAGAGTCTTTCAGATATATGATCCTACGAAGAGTGGCAATAAAAAAAGACTCCCATCGTTTCCGACAGGAGCCAATAATCACAAACACATCACACCCATCGGTCAAGCTTTAGCACCTTGCTTATGCAGGTTGCTGTGCGGTCATTGAGCTTGTCTCTCGCGCACTCTTTATAGGTCTTTTTTAATTATAGTGAGGAACGGATATATTCTCAAGATGCAGATGTGCCACCTGCTACTCAACAAGACTCCTGATTCTCTACTTTTTGATTGTTAAGGTGATATCTCCATTTGAAAGCAGCTCTTCAAGCTCGTTCTGTGACAGTTCCATACGTCCAAGCTTTGTATATGACCAGGCGTTCGAACCATAGAATACAACGATCTGATTTCCGTTGTACAAAACGACATCTCCACTTTGGGCTGTCATTTGATGGTCAGTTCGTGAATAAGATCGTCCCAGAGAACCAACCTGCTCCCAGCCTCCGTACATGGACATGCTGACTATGATATCGCCATTCGCTACTTCTTCCTCAAGTTCCCGAACAGCCTTACAATTTTCCCAACTAATCGGGATCTCTATATCACTAAAATATAACTTCATTTCTGTATCCTCGTCAGTTTCTGAGTTCTCCGTTTCTGCAAGAGTTTCCCGAATCTCAGATGTTTCTGCTATTTTCTCATCAGAAGTTTTCGTTTGAGTCGCTTCCTGCCCCTTCTGTCCACAACCTGATAAGGAAAAGATCAGCAAAACACAGAGTAGAATCATCCGTATTTTTCTCATTATTACAGAGCCTTTCCAAGCTCATAGGCCTTCATCATGACTGCTTCATGATTTGAAGCATCATTAGCATCACCAATGCCACCACCGGTTACGATACCCTTAAGCTCTGCCTTTTCAAAGCAGTCCACCCAGCCCTGAAGACCATTGTAGGCTTTTTCAAATGCACTTTCTTCTTCCTCTGCTGCAGTTGCAATCATATAGATGTCGCGGAACGCATAATCCATCGGGTACATAGGATTCAATCTGTCGAGGAGCGTCTTCATCTGTCCGCTCATCTCATAATAATAAATTGGAGTTGCATAAACGATAACCTCTGCAGCCAGAACCTTTTCCATAATCTCAGCCACATCATCTTTAAGGACACAGATACCTTTGGTCTGGCAGTTCAAACATCCAATACAAAACTTAATGTCCTTCCGCTTCAGGGAAATATACTCTACCTCATGACCAGCCTCTTTTGCTCCCTTTTCACATTCCTTTGCAAGAATATCGGAATTACTGCCACCACGAAGACTTGTTGAAATAATCAGTACTTTCTTTGCCATTTTAAACCTCTCCCTTTTTATCTTCTGTCTTACCTTCTCGGATCACTTTAGCCGGAACTCCAGCGGCAATCATATTTGCAGGAACATCGTTTGTAACAACAGCTCCCGCTGCGATAATTGCTCCGTCTCCAATCGTTACACCTGGAAGTACTGTAACATTGGCTCCAAGCCATACGTTCTTTCCGATATGAATCGGATGAAAGATCATTCCTCCTCTAAGAGCAGGATCTTCCATATGGTTAATGGTTGCAAGAACTGCATTGTGTCCGATCAATGCACCATCTCCGATATATATTCCTCCCTGATCCTGAAATTTACATCCTGCATTGATGAATACATTTTTCCCTATATGAATGTTTCTCCCACAGTCTGTATAAAATGGCGGAAACATTCCAAAACTGTCATCGATCTCATGACCGGTCAGTTCTGACATCAGCTGAATAATTTCTTCATGCGTATGGTATTTATTATTCAGTTCCATAGTGATCTGTAAGGCTTTCTGTGACATCTCATGCATGACCAAATGTGCATCACTTCCTCCCGGTACCGTAAATCCCGGTTTCATTTCTTCCAAATACTGTTCAACTGTCATGATTAGCCAACTCCATTTTCCCTTAAGAACTGCTGCATCTTGTCAAATGGAATCACATCCAGGTTGTCATACAGATCTGTGTGAACTGCGCCTGGAATGGTGAGAAGTTCTTTGTTCTCTGTATATTTGCTGTCTTTCACCATAGCTTCATAAGCATCCCTGCCAAAGTAATAGCTATGAGCCTTATCGCCACGCATAATGAGTACTGCACTTCTGATCTCATTGCTGTATTTAAGAATCGGCTGATTCATAAATGACTGACATCCAAGCACATTCCATCCATCGTTAGAATTCAGGCTTCTTTCGTGATAGGCTCTGCCTTTATAGTACTCACTGTAATCCTTAACAAAGAATGGCGCATCCTCTGGAACAGGAAGTGGTAAACATCCACCTGCACGTGAATATACACCTGTCTTAAATTCTTCAGTTCTAAG
>DWYL01000351.1 GCA_019118685.1 Candidatus Blautia merdipullorum | reverse complement strand
ACACAAAGGTATATTCTCTGCCAGCAATTGTTTTGTTTTTCCTGATACAGAAGCACCAATATATATGGGGTTCTGTAGCAAACGTCTGATTACATCTGCGCCCCACAATATTTTATTTTTCTTTCTTCGCTTACCGTATTCTCGCAATTCATAGCTTTCCTGTGGCGACCATACGCCCTGTGCGTTCAATTCCTTGGCAATGTCATAAGAGGACATATCCTCAAATACATACCAGTAAAAGATCTTCTGGATAATCTTCTTTTCCTCTTCATCTGGAATGAGGATCTTACTTGATTCCGGGGAGCGCTTATAGCCGTATGGCGGCCTTGCGCCCCAAAATTCTCCTCTTTCCCGGGACTGTTTATGAGCCTGCACCAGCTTCGTCGAGATTTCCCGGGCATAGTAGTCATTCATGAAATGCTTCAGAATGTTGCTTACACGGTCCTCGGCACAGGCCGGGTTCTCACTGTCATAATCATCCAGCAGGGAGATAAAGCGTACATCTAAAGATGGAAAGATAACGTCGATCAGGTCAACTGCATCCAAGGCATCCCTGCCGAACCTGGAAAAATCTTTTACAACGATACAGTCGATCCTGCCGGCACGGACATCATCCATCAATTCTTCAAAAGCGTCTCTTTCAAATGTGGTCCCGCTCACACCGTTATCAATGTATACCTTTGTAAGCAGCATTTCCGGGTGTTTTTTCACGAAATCTGTGCAGATCTGCTTCTGGATATAGATGGAATCTTTTCGGCCGTGTCCTCCATCCTTCCTGGAGAGCCGGATATAGATCGCAGTTCTGTAGTACTTGATCTTTGCCTTTTTAGGGGCTGTGCCTTTTCTATTTCTCTTGCTTACTCTAGGCAATCCTGTCGCCCCCTTCCTCACGGTTATCAAGGAAGGACGCCAGAGCATCATTCGGCTGTACCTGATTGATATTTTCCAACAGGGAAATCAGCCGTTCATATTCGTCTGCATACCAGAAATCAATGGTTATCCTCTTATCCGCACCGATGCGAATCCGCTTTACCATCATGACGATCACTGTACGGTCAATTTCCTCGGTATCTTTATACATGAGGATGTGCTTCATCCAATCCTGTTGCCTGTCTACTGTGGCAGTCAGGTTCAGGATATCCTCTTTCTGTCTTTTTATCGCCTCCTCTTTCTGTAACAGTTCCTCATCATAATTCTTTTTATATGCCTTGAATTCTTCTTCCTCCAGAAGTCCCTCACAGTAACTTTCATAAAGGTTTTTCTTGATCTGCATAATCCTGTCACATTCCTGCCGGAGCACGTTCATCTGTCGATCTGCATCCAGGATCTTCTGTTTTGGTACAGAACAGGTCCGGACATATTGAAGGATCTTATCCAGCTCTGCAATCCTAGCGATATATATCCGGACACATTTCTTTATGACCGGTATCAGGAGCTTTTCACTCATGCTATGGGGCGTACATTCTTTTTCATATAAAGACGTACTGCATACATAATAATAATTCTTGCCGTTTGGACTCTTGCGGACCATGCTTTGATGGCAGTCTGCACATTCCACCAGGCCGCTGAGAAGCGCAATCCCGGCGGCGCTTTTTCTGGTATCTCTTTCCAAAAGGTTCGCAACCACTTGGAAGGTGTACTTGTCTATCAAGCCATCAAAAGCATTCTCCACACGCACCCATTCATCTTCTGATTTATGTATGATCCTTTTGACCTTATGGTTGGGAGTTGTCGTCTTGCCCTGCAGAAGCACTCCTGTATACCGCTCATCAGTCAGAATCCGCCGTACCATGGTGGCTTCCCATTTACTTTTTCCTTTAGTTTGGAAGCCGGTCTTTAAATTCAGCCCTAAATACAGCTGTTTATATGCCAGCGGCGGCAGGATACCACGTAGATTCAATATCTCTGCAATACCGCAGAAACTGTATCCTTTCAGCTTCAGATGATAGATGTCTTGCACCACAGCTCCCGCAACAGGATCAATGACCAGCTGGTGCTTGTCCTCCAGTGATTTCAAATAGCCGTAAAATGCAAACGCCGCAATACACTGTCCGTCCGTCATTTTTGCAAGCAGATTCGCACGCACGCTTCTGGAAGTGTCCGCAGGATAAATGTCATTTATGAGGCTTTTCATTCTAAGGGTAATAAAATCATGATTCGGGAAATTGCTGTCGTAGTTATCGTTCACTAAGATCAAACGGATTCCCATCTGTGGAAGAATACGCTCCACATATTGAAGGACTCCTGAGAAATCTCTTCCAAAACGGGAAAGATCTTTGCAGACAATGCAGTCTGCTTTTCCTTCTTCGAGATATCTCATCATCTTCTGGAAATCAGGCCGGTCAAAATTTGTACCGGTAAAGCCATCATCCACAAATTCCTTGACGATGACAAACTCTGATTTGCCGTCTAGATAACCACGGGTCAATATCCTCTGGTTAGATATGCTGTCGCTCTCTTTGTTATCGCCATCATCAGAAGAAAGGCGAAGATATAGAACAACACGGTAGATTTTTTTCAGTATTTGGTTTTTCATAGCCAGCACTCCAATCATTTAGATTAGTCAGCTATGACCTTGAAACCTAAAGATATGAAAATGATTAGAATACTAGCCACTTAGTACTTATCAACTTTGCCATCATCATACCATAGATTTTATACCCTGTCCACCCGGCAATCGCTGACGAAACTGCGGTTTTCTCTCTTGTTACCACTTCATCTGCACAAGGCTTTCCAGTGCTTCTTCTATAGTACGGCTGGTAGAAGCAAATCCTATTTTTACGAGAATGTTTCCACTTTTCACAAAGTATGGGTTCCTCCCGGACTCCAAGACTTCTAGGATCTTTTCTCTTTTACTTTTTGTTACGTCAATATCCAGATCATCAATGTCTGGAACCTCATCTGGATTTATTTCATCGAAGGTCATATTTCTCATACGCAGCAATTCTTCCCTTGTGATCATATGGACCGCCCCCTTGCTATCCGGACGACCAGATCCTCCATAGAAACAGGAGAATCGCACCATTTCTTTTCTGGGCTTTCTTCTGTGTCACGATATAGTTGAAGGATCGCATATTCCATTGGATCACATCTAACGCATTCTGTTTTCACGCCATATTCGCATAAGTAATCCATCATCTGGATAATATCCGGGATTGAGCGTGAAATCATATGTAAGTGTGGCATAACCAGCACATCAATCATATGCTTCTGGATCAGTTTTTTCAGCTGATTATGTCCAAAATGATTCTTTGTTGCCCCTGTTCCGACTACTTCGATCACAGCAAGCAGATCATATCCCTTATCTCTGCAATATTTCACTGCCTGGTCCTTGTAGTCGTCAAGTAAATTTTGAGCTTGTTCTAATGTTGATACTCTGAGGTAAATAGCTGCTCTCAAAAACCCATGCCTCCTAACATATTTTTCTTGTTCTATAAGTTATTTCTTGGAATTTTTTCAGATGTATTTTGATTTTCTGTAGAATTTCTGAGTGATCAGAGCGGAATAATATGTGGGAGAAGGTTTTAAAACAGTTTCATTCCGCCCTGGTTCATCTCAGAGATATAGGGAAAACACTTTCCTCATATCTCTAAGATGAACCGGTAAAAGAAAATTTTTATCGAAAGTAAGACTATATAACAGCACAATCATCCCTGATAATACTGTTTTGGATTTTCCATAAGCTTTATTTTAGCCTATATTAATTTCCACACGCCGGATTAGGCCACAAGTCCACTTGACATGTACGCCCGATCCGGTTTTTCATTCACTCTGCCCGGTGTGGAACGGAATATGTAGGACCGGTCTGGCTGACCGCCTGACACCCTGCAGCGCCCTATCTTGCTGCAACATGCCCCAGACGCTACCCTGGTTGCCGTGTTTTCTATAAGCAAAGGTATCATTATCATTCAAACTTTCGGGTTTCCTGCCACCGGAAGCCCATGCCGGAGTGCCGCTCATACTTTTCCTTCTTCTATTACGATTCCTTGTTTGATCTGCCTTCTTATAAGTCCCAAAAATCATGCCTGCAGACAAATACATCATGGCGCAGCTCATTGCTCCTCATCATTCTCTAAAGAATGGTTCGAATGTTTCGTATCCTCTAAGATATTTCATCATGTCAGAATTGACATGTTCTTTTCAAAAAAAATATCACCATACTGATATTCAGTTTTCAAGGTTCACTCAGGCCCTAATTTACCGACCTGCCAAAATACACCCCACTCGACGATATACTTTGGCAGACCTGCAAATCATGTTCTTGTCATACTACCAAATCCAGATTATCTGCTGCGCACTCTAATACCCGAACAAGGTATTTCACTTCACTTTCCGTTTTGTCAAGCAATATATTTTGCGCTTTTGCCAGACACTTTTCTTTCACGGTTTCTTCCTGATTGTCAATAACCATCTTGATTCCAAGCACTTCCACAATCCTCTGGTATGTAGCCATACTTGGCTGGCGTGTTCCAGACTCAATCTTTTTTAAATGAGATTCGCTGATTCCCACGGCTTCAGCCAACTCTTCTACTGTTATCTCTTTCATTTTTCTGAATGCTCTAATATTATCTCCTAAACTTGAATCCGCATTTATCATGTTGTACCTACCTCCTGATAGCGTGAGTCTATTATAATTGTGTCTTTTTTTTCTGAAAAGGGACTGTCAGTGTCTTTTTTTTCTGTTCTGGGCTATTCAGATTATTTGCACTCATTCTACGCTTTCTCTCATTTTTTGACATTCAATTATGTATCTTTTTCGTCATAATACGTTCCATGAAAAATCTTCATGTATACAACAAATCGGTACTTTCCGTATTCAGTTGATAATAACGCATAAAAATATTATGATAATACCGGTTATTGATTTATGGAACAGAAACTCATAGAATTATTAGATCAAGATTACATTACAATGCATTCTATGCAAATTAAAAGTCAACAAGTTATATCTTCAAGGGAAAAGATTCTTGCCTTTAAAGTGGTAAGTTGTCCGTAAAAATGTATTCCATGTATCAGTGCAGATTCAGGAAATCTCAAT
>DWYL01000350.1 GCA_019118685.1 Candidatus Blautia merdipullorum | reverse complement strand
TTAAAAGAAATGAAATTATTGTGTACACAATTGAGACCCTTCTTTTTTTGTGTTATCATTAAACTATGTTTTGCCTTGAAAGGCATAAGCGCAGAGAAAGAAAGGTGAAATACAGCGCACATGATAAAAAGACAGAAGCCGGAGAAGAATCCGTCTGATGAGAAGAAAATCAAATTTCCTATAGAGCCTGTAAAGGCGGATTATTTATACGGACTGACGAAAAAGCAGGCAGAGGAACGGGCGGCAGCAGGCTGGAGTAATGAAGAGGTCGGCAGTGTCAGTTTAAGTACGAAAGATATTGTAAAGAAAAATGTATTTACCTATTTCAACCTGATATTTGCAGTTCTGGGAGTGCTGGTCTGTCTGTCAGGCTCTTTTCGGGATCTGACTTTTTTGCCGGTAGTTATCCTGAATACAGTGATCGGTATTTTTCAGGAGATCCGGGCGAAGAATGTTCTGGAAAAAATGAATATGCTGAACGCACCCAAGACTGACGTGGTCCGTGAGGGAAAGACCCGTTCCATAGATTCCACTCTTCTGGTCCGGGATGATATTGTGATTTTCAAGACCGGAAATCAGATATGTGCAGATGCGGTGGTCTGTTCCGGGGAGGTCCGGGTAAATGAATCCCTTCTTACCGGAGAGTCTGAAGAAATTGTAAAAAAAGAGGGAGATTCCCTTATGTCAGGAAGTTTTATCGTTTCCGGCAAATGTTATGCCCGCCTGGAAAAAGTGGGAGATGAGTCCTATATTTCCAAACTGACTTTAAAGGCAAAGGCCATGAAAGACGAGGAACAGTCGGAAATGATTCGTTCTCTGGACAAACTGGTAAAGGCGGTAGGTATTGCCCTGATCCCTATCGGGATCATCCTTTTTATCCAGGGCTTCTTTATCAGCCATGAGGGATTTCAGGGAAGCATCACTTCTATGGTGGCCGCAGTGATCGGTATGATACCGGAAGGCCTGTACCTGCTGACAACTGTAGCGCTGGCTGTGAGCAGTATCCGTCTGGCTATGAATAAGGTACTGCTCCATGATATGAAGAGTATTGAGACCCTTGCAAGGGTCAACGTTCTCTGTGTGGATAAGACAGGAACCATTACAGAAAATGCCATGAGCGTCCAGGATATCGTCCTTCTGGACGAGGAGCAGGATATGGACAATGTAAAGGGGATTCTGTCTGACTTCGTTCAGGCCATGGGAGAGGACAACAGCACCATGGCGGCAATGAAGCAGTATTTTACAGAATATAAAGGAGAAAAACCTTTAAAGATCATTTCCTTCTCTTCGGCCAACAAATACAGCGGCGCTGTGTTTGAGTCGGGAAATTTTGTTCTGGGCGCTCCGGAATTCGTCCTGGGCAGCGCTTATGAAGCCTATCAGGACACTATTGAGGAATATTCTGCCAAGGGATACAGAGCTCTGATCTTCGGAACCTATGAGGAAGAACTTAATGGAAAGAAGCTTCAGGGGCAAGTAGATCCCTGGGCTCTGATCCTGCTGATGAACCGGATCCGGGAGGAGGCTCCGGTAACTTTTGATTACTTTAACCGCCAGGGAGTGGAAGTAAAGGTGATCTCCGGAGATAATCCTCTTACAGTGTCAGAGACTGCCAGACAGGCAGGGATTGCCGGAGCAGAGCGGTATGTGGATGCCAGGACTCTGAAGACAAAAGAAGAACTGGAAGAAGCCGCTGTGAACTATACCGTATTCGGACGAGTGCTGCCGGAACAGAAGCGGCAGCTGGTACGGGCCCTCCAGAGAAAAGGAAAGACTGTTGCCATGACTGGAGATGGTGTCAACGATGTACTGGCCTTAAAGGATGCAGACTGCAGCGTGGCCATGGCATCGGGAAGCGAGGCTGCTATGCAGGCGGCCCAGGTGGTTCTTCTGGAATCGGATTTTTCCAAAATGCCTGAAGTAGTGGCGGAAGGAAGACGGGTGGTAAATAATATCCAGCAGTCCGCCAGTCTTTTCCTGGTGAAAAATATTTTCTCTTTCCTACTGTCGCTGGTCTCTATTATATTTGTGTTTACCTACCCCCTGGGTCCCTCCCAGATTTCGCTGATCAGTATGTTTACTATTGGCATACCGGGATTTTTCTTATCCCTGCAGCCAAACAAAAATGTGATCAAAGGACATTTCCTCCAGAACGTGCTTCTGAAGGCGCTTCCGGCAGGGCTGACAGATGTGCTGGTAGTGGCAGCTCTGGCTATTTTCTCTCAGAACTTCGGTGTGGGAGGAGAGGATCTGTCTACGGCTGCCACCATGCTCCTGGCTATCGTAGGATTTATGATCTTGTTTAAGATATGCAAGCCTTTGAATCCTCTGCGCCTGGCCATCTGTATAGGGTGTATCATCGGATTTCTGGCAAGCTGTATCCTGTTCCCGGGACTTTTCGGCATTAGCTCTATGTCAACCAAGTGCGTTATGCTTTTTGTGGTATTTTCTATTGCTACAGAGCCTATTTTGCGCTATCTGACAAAACTAAATGAGTGGATCCAGAAATTGTATGGAAACAGGGGTCTCTATAAGACAAGGCTTCTGTCTATGAAAGAGGCCCTGCGGCAGGGAGAATAGAAAAATTTGACAAGTGCCATCTATAGGGATATAATATAAAAAATTCTTCAGGGCAGGGTGCAAGTCCCTACCGGTGGTAAAGCCCACGAGCCGCAAGGCATGATTCGGTGAAATTCCGAAGCCGACAGTATAGTCTGGATGAAAGAAGATTTGGCGTTTGAGATTGTATATTTATATACCATAAAAGGTCAGGCTCTGAAATGGATTTCCATTTCAGAGCCTTTTGTATTTCACAATACATCAAGGAGAGAACAATTTCTTTGTATATGCCTTTTGTCAAGTTTTTAAAAGTCCTGAAAAATTTTATCAGGGCTTTTTCTATGCATAAATTTCCTGCAGATAAGCCCGGCAAGCGGCTGCCGTGCTGGCTGCAAAAAGCCCGATACAGAGAAATGAGGTGATAATAAACATGTATGCAGCACAGGAAGACGAAAAATTTATGAGAAGAGCGCTGGAGCTGGCCAAAAAAGGAGAAGGCTGGGTTTCTCCCAATCCTATGGTGGGAGCTGTCATTGTAAAAGACGGCCGGATCATCGGGGAAGGATGGCATGAGAAATACGGCGGACTTCATGCAGAGCGGAATGCTCTGGCCCACTGCAGCCAGCCGCCAAAGGATGGGGTCATGTATGTGACCCTGGAGCCCTGCTGTCATTATGGGAAGCAGCCTCCCTGCACAGAGGTCATCCTGGAGGCAGGTATCCGGAAAGTCGTGGTGGGAGCAGGAGACCCCAATCCTCTGGTGGCAGGCAAGGGACTGGAAATCCTCCGGCAGTATGGTGTAGAGGTACAGGAACATGTATTGGAAGAAGAATGCCGGGAGATCAATCAGGTGTTTTTCCACTACATCTGTACAGGTACCCCTTATGTAGTGATGAAGTATGCCATGACCATGGACGGCAAGATAGCCGCCTATACCGGAGCCTCCAAATGGATCACGGGAGAGGCTGCCAGAGCCCATGTCCAGAGTCTGCGGCACAAGTATCGGGGGATCATGGCCGGAGTGGGAACTGTGCTGGCAGACGATCCTCTTCTCACCTGCCGTATGGAAGGGGGAAGAAATCCTGTGAGAATCATCTGTGACACCCATCTTTCCACACCCCTGGATTCCCGGATCCTGGAGACTGCCAGAGAGGTGGATACGATCCTGGCCATTGGACAGAAGGTGGAAAGGGAAAGACAGATCCCCTATGAAGAAAAGGGGTGTACTCTGCTGGAAATCCCGGAGAAAGAGGGAAAGATTGACCTGCCTGTTCTCATGAAAGAGCTGGGGAAAAGGCAGATTGACAGTATTCTCCTGGAAGGGGGAGGAGAGCTGAACTGGTCCGCCCTTCAGGCAGGGATCGTCCGGAAAGTCATGGCCTATATTGCTCCTAAGCTCATAGGAGGAAGAGAGGCAAAAGGGCCTGTAGGGGGTCAGGGATATCCGGATCCCCAGGAAAGCCTGTTCCTGAAACCTGGGAAAATAAGCCGCCTGGGGGATGATTATCTGATCGAAAGCGAGGTGGATGGGAATGTTCACAGGAATTGTTGAAGAAATGGGAGTTATCCGGGGAATCCGTAAAAACCAGGAATCTACAGTGGTGTCCGTAAAAGCCGGCAAAGTCCTGGGGGATCTGAAGATCGGGGACAGCGTGGCGGTAAACGGGGTGTGCCTGACAGTGGTAGAATTTTTCCCCGGAGGCTTTGGAGCGGATGTGATGCATGAGACTCTGGACCGGTCCACTCTGGGCAGCCAGAAACCTGGAAGCCGGGTAAATCTGGAGCGGGCTATGGCTGCAGATGGCCGCTTTGGCGGACATATTGTAGCGGGACATGTAGACGGGCGAGGCACTGTCCGGAAGATTGAGAGAGATGATAACGCCCTTTGGTATACTATCGGCGCAGGGAGAGATATACTCCGCTATGTAGTGGAGAAAGGCTCCATTGCCATAGATGGGATCAGCCTGACTGTGGCGAAAGTCTCAGAGGAGAGTTTTCAGGTTTCTGTGATACCCCACACTGCCCGGAAAACGGTCTTGCAGGATCGGAAGCCGGGAGATCAGGTGAATCTGGAAACCGATGTGATTGGAAAATATGTGGAAAGATTCCTGACATTTCCAGCCGAGACTGATAAGAAGGAAAATATGGCCGGGGAAGGCATTACTATGGAAATGCTGAGAAAATACGGATTTTAAGGAGAGTGAGAACAATGCCGTCATTTCAGACGATAGAAGAAGGGCTGAAGGCCCTGAAAAACGGCGGCCTGGTACTGGTTACAGATGATCCGGACAGAGAAAATGAAGGAGATCTGATCTGCGCCGCCCAGTTTGCCACTACGGAAAATGTAAACTTTATGGCTACTTATGGAAAAGGGCTGATCTGCATGCCGATGACCGAGGAATATGTGAAAAAACTTCAGATTCCTCAAATGGTGTCTCAGAATACAGATAATCACGAGACGGCTTTTACCGTATCCATTGACCATGTGAGCACCACCACAGGGATTTCTGCAGCAGAACGGTCTGTAACCGCTATGAAGTGTGTGGAGGAGGATACGAGACCGGAGGATTTCCGCCGTCCCGGCCACATGTTTCCTCTGCTGGCTAAGAAAAATGGAGTCCTGGAGAGGAACGGCCATACAGAGGCTACGGTAGATCTTCTCCGCCTGGCAGGGCTGAAGACCTGCGGCCTGTGCTGCGAGATCATGAGAGAAGACGGGACTATGATGCGGACTTCAGAACTGGCCCAGATGGCAAAAAAGTGGAAAATTCCCTTTCTTACTATAAAGGATCTTCAGGATTACCGGAAGCGTCATGAAAAACTGGTAAAACAGGTGACGAAGACAGATATGCCTACCAGATATGGGCATTTTACTGCTTACGGCTATATTAATAAGCTGAATGGAGAACACCATGTGGCTCTTGTGAAAGGAGAGCTAGGAGAAGGAGAAAACCTTCTTTGCAGGGTTCATTCCGAGTGTCTTACAGGGGATACTTTCGGTTCTCTCCGCTGTGACTGCGGCCAGCAGCTTCATGCAGCTATGAGGCAGATCGAAGAGGAGGGAAGAGGGATTCTCCTCTATATGCGCCAGGAAGGAAGAGGAATCGGACTGATCAATAAGCTCCGGGCATATGAGCTGCAGGAACAGGGGATGGATACCCTGGATGCAAACCTTGCCCTTGGCTTTAAGGGAGATGAAAGGGAGTATTATATCGGAGCACAGATACTCCGGGATCTTGGGGCAAAGACCCTCCGGCTGCTTACGAACAATCCGGATAAGGTATACCAGCTTCAGGATTTCGGTATGGAGATACTGGAAAGAGTGCCTATCCAGGCTCCGGCAAATCCCCATGATATCCGGTATCTGAGAACCAAGCAGAACAGAATGGGACATCTGCTGAAATACTAAAGAGAGACAGGATACAGAAAAGGAATTTGGCATAGTTATTTATGAAATACTGTACAAATTTAAATGAAGTATAAGGAGAATCATAGTATGAAAACATTTGAAGGAAAATTAGTATCTGAGGACATTAAAGTAGGAATCATCGTAGCCAGATTTAATGAGTTTATCACTTCCAAGTTATTAAGCGGCGCTTTGGATACCCTTACCCGCCATGAGGTAAATGAGGAAAATATCCAGGTAGCCTGGGTGCCGGGAGCATTTGAAATCCCTCTTATTGCTTCCAAGATGGCAGAAAGCGGTGAATATGATGCAGTGATCTGCCTGGGAGCTGTGATCAGAGGAAGCACCAGCCACTATGACTATGTGTGCAATGAAGTTTCCAAAGGGATCGCCTCTGTATCCTTAAAAAGCGGCATTCCCGTGATGTTCGGTGTGCTTACCACGGAAAATATTGAACAGGCCATTGAACGGGCCGGCTCTAAAGCAGGGAATAAAGGCTCTGAGTGCGCCGAGGGAGCTATCGAGATGGTAAACCTGATCCGGGAAATCCAGAAAGGCTGACAGAGATTTTGTTCAGGGAGCTGTCGCATTCGTCATAGTTGATTAATGCGATAGCTCCCTATTTTGTTGCTTTAACTGTTGCAAATGCCTAAATATTGTGTTAATATCAGATTTGCATACAAAATATTGTGGAGGTGCAAAGATGACAGAAAAGAAATGGCTGGGGGAAGACAATCAGCTTGGAATGGATATCTGGAAAAGAAAATATCAGAACCATGGTGAAAGCTTTGAAGAGTGGCTGGAAAGAGTCAGCGGCGGCAATCAGGAGATAGCCGGATATATCCGTGAAAAAAAGTTCCTTTACGGCGGAAGGATCCTGTCCAACAGAGGACTGTATAAAGATGGCCGGAAAGTAACCTACTCTAACTGCTACGTGATCACGCCGCCGGAGGACAACATAGAGAGTATTTTTGACTGCGCGAAAAAGCTGGCCAGGACTTACAGTTATGGAGGGGGCTGCGGCATTGATATTTCCGGACTTGCACCTAAAGGCGCCAGGATTAACAATGCGGCCAAAGAAACTACCGGTTCTGTGTCTTTTATGGAACTGTATTCCATGGTCACAGGCCTGATCGGACAGAACGGCAGAAGGGGAGCTCTTATGATCTCTCTGGATTGTTCTCACCCGGATGTGCCGGATTTTATAGAGCTGAAGACAGATCTGGAGAAGGTGACCAAAGCAAATATATCCCTGCGTATCCATAAAGACTTTATGGAAGCGGTAAAAAATGATCAGGAATATACGCTCCACTATACCAGAGAGACTACAGGGGAAGTTATTGAGAAAAAGGTACAGGCCAGAGAACTGTTCCGGAAGATCACAGATACAAACTGGGATTATGGAGAGCCCGGGGCTTTATTCTGGGACCGGATCACCGGATGGAGCCTGCTGAGCAATACGGACACCTTTACCTATGCAGGCGTGAATCCCTGCGCAGAGGAACCCCTGCCAGCAGGGGGCAGCTGTCTTTTGGGAAGTATTAACCTTTCAGCCTTTGTTCGGGATCCTTTCTCGGAACATCCCTATTTTGATTTTGACGGACTGAAAACCTGCGTGAAGGCAGCAGTGAAAGCCTTAAATGAAGTCCTGGATGAAGGGCTGCCTCTCCACCCTCTGGAAGAACAGAGAGAAAGTGTCCGGCAGTGGCGGCAGATCGGGCTGGGGATCATGGGACTGGCGGATGCCCTGATCAAGCTGGGGCTTACCTATGGAGAAGAGGAAGCCGTAGCTATGTGCGACAGGATCGGATTTGCCATGGCGGATACGGCTATTGCAGCTTCTGCCCTTCTGGCAAAGGAGGAAGGATTTTATCCTATGTGCAATATCCGGCAGGTAATGGAGACTCCTTATTTCCAGGCCAATACTACAGAGAAGACCAGAGAGCTGGTGAAAAAATACGGGCTGAGGAACTCTCAGCTTCTGACCATAGCCCCTACAGGGACTCTTTCCACCATGCTGGGGATCTCCGGGGGGATCGAGCCTATTTATGCCAATTATTATATGCGGAAAACGGAATCTCTCCACGGCACAGATGTATATTATAAGGTTTATACCAAGATCGTGGAAAACTATATGAAACAGCACAACATAGAAGATGATAAAGATCTGCCGGAATATTTTGTCACCGCCATGACCCTGGATTACCGCCAGAGGATCAACATGCAGGCTGCATGGCAGGAACATATCGACGCCTCCATCAGTTCCACGGTAAATGTACCCAACAGCTTTACGCAAGAGGAGACAGAGAACTTGTATCTATACGCCTATGAAAAGGGACTAAAAGGGATCACTATCTTCCGGGACGGCTGCAGGAGAGTGGGTATCCTGAATACTGAGATGAAGGAAGAAAAGAAAGAAGTGACTCCTGGAGAGGGACTGAAAAGAGGAGAGATCCTTCTGGTCAGTGATGATGTGATCGGCAAGAAGCGGAAGCTGATCACCGGCTGCGGAAGTCTGCACTGCATCGCCCTTTTTGACCCCCATACGGGAGCACTTTTAGAGACCTATCTCAGCAAAGGCTCCACAGGAGGCTGCAATAACTTTATGGTAGGACTTTCCAGGATGATCTCCATCTCTGCAAGAGGAGGGATCAGCATTGAGACTATTGTGGACCAGCTGAATTCCAGCGGTTCCTGCCCTTCTTATACAGCAAGAAAAGTCACCAGAGGAGATACCAGCAAAGGGGCCTGCTGCCCTATGGCAGTTGGAAATGCTCTGATGGATATGTACCGGGAGATGCAGGAAGAACTGAAAGAGAAAAAAGCGGAGCAGGAGAAGAAGAATTCCTGAGAAGGAGAAAAAATGCCCAAAGGGAAAAGCAGAATATTTATCAGTCATCTTCTGCCGGATGAGGAAATGAAGAAATTGGTCAGAAGCACCGGAGCGGGGATTGAGAGCATAGAGTTTTCTGTACAGGCGAATCTGGATAGTCTTTCCCGCCATATCCGGGATTATAAGGCAAGGCTTGAATACATAGAAGCTCCTGGTCTGATCCTCCACGGTCCTTTTCTGGATCTGAATCCTATGAGCTTTGACAGAGAAATCCAGAGAGTGACCTGGGAAAGGTATGCACAGGCTTATGAGGCTGCAGTTCAACTGAAGGCAGAGAAGCTGGTCTTTCACACCTGCCTGTACCCGGATGCCTATCTTCTTATTGGTTGGGCGGAACGGGTGACAGAATTCTATAAAAGGTTTCTGGCTGAACATGATCAGATCCAGATTGTTATGGAAAATGTTTTTGACAGAAGATGGGAGCCTTTGCTGGAAACTGTTGAGAAAGTGAGAGCAGATAATTTTTGTCTGTGTTTTGATGTGGGGCATGCAAACTGTTATGGGGAGGAAGAGGTGACCTTATGGGCGAAAAATCTATTGCCTTGTCTGACCCATGTCCATATCCATGATAATAAAGGAGACAGAGACGCCCATCTGGGAATGGGAAGAGGGAATATTCCCTGGGAAAAAATGATCTCTTGTCTTCGGAAAAAGGAATCCTTGACCTATACCATTGAGTGCGGGAGTGCAGAAGATGTACTGCTGTCTGTCAGAAAACTGAGAGAACTATTATAGCAGGAGAAAAATTTATGGAAAAAAAGATCATTCTGTCCTGCCCTACACTGAAGAAGGAACTTTTAAAAGCAGTGGAAGAGGCAGGCTTTCAAGGAGAGGTCCGATTTATCCCCCAAAGTCTCCACAGCAGTCCTATGGAGCTGCAGGAGTATCTCCAGGATATGATCGGTCAAATGGAAGATATGGAGGAAATCCTCCTGTGTGTCTCCGGCTGCGGAGGAGCAACTGCCGGTCTTAAGGCCATATATGCTCCGCTGATCGTGCCCAGGACCAGAGACTGTGTGGACATCCTCCTGTCCGGGGAGAACTTAAAGGAGCTTAAAAGACCAAAGGACGGATTTTTTCTCAGCCACGGGTGGATGGAATATATGAAAAATTCCCGCCTGGATCTGAGCCGGATCCTGGAAGAAAAAGGTCCGGAAGCTACTGAGGAATATATGCGGACCATGTTCCGTGGCTTTGAAAACTTTTATATCATCGATACAGGTATCTATCCCCTGGAAGAAATAGAGGAGTACATACAGCCCCTGGCGGATATGATCGATGGAAAAGTTTCCAAAGTCCGGGGCGGCTGGGGAATCCTGAAGAAAATGGCGGCAGGAAAGATCGATGATGATTTTCTGGTGGCCCGGAAAGGAGAAACCGTCAAAGAGGTCCTGCAGAGAGAAAGGCATATAAAATCATTTTGACCAGAGTCATACAGCTATGTTATACTATCCGTAAAGTGTTATAACGACACTATAAAAAGGAGTGATCTTATGAGCAATAAAGAAAAAATCATAACGCTGCTGGAGGATATACCTGAATACAAATTGGGCTATATACTGGCTTATATACAGGGAATTACTGCTGATGATGAAAATGATGACTTATACTGCAGAAAATTAGCAGAAAGTTACTTAAATGATCCTAAAAGCGAACAGGAGGAGACCTATACTCTTGAAGAATGTAAAAAAGAGTGGGGGCTTGATTAAGTTTGTATAAGATAATTTTAAAAAAGAGGGCAAAAAAATTTATTGATCGATTACCTCAAACAGAGAGAAAACGGTTGGTATCAGCGATTGAACTTCTGCCTAAAGGGGATGATATCAAGCCGCTGAAGGGATATAAAAATCTCTTTAGGTTACGAGTTGGAGATTACAGGGTTATTTATACGATTGATAACGGGAAACTGTTGATCATGGTCATTGATGTGGGCAACAGAGGAGATATTTATAAAAGATATTAGTGATCAATACTTTAAAGAGGCCCTGAAAAAAGAAAGAGCCTCTTGTAATCTGCAGAAAACTGTGATAGAGTACATATGATGAAAATCGGCAGAGTGGAAGAGGCTGTGTCAATATGCAGCAGCCTGTTCTGAAAAGGGAACGGGGTGAGAATCCCCGACGGTCCGGCCACTGTAAACCGGGAGTCTGTCTTTAAAGGCCATTGCGCAGAAGCGTGAGAAGGCAAAGACAGATGAAGATCGGTAAGTCAGGAGACCTGCTTTGCCAGATAAAAGATACAGACTGAAAAGGGGTTATTCCCTTTATGAGATAAATGGATTTTAGACGAAAGAAGCCTGCTGGATAAAAAGCGGGCTTTTTCTTTTGCTTTTTCCGTTTTTCAGATCTGGCACTGGGAAACTTCATTTCATCACAGCTTTGGAATACTGAAAGGAGCGTAAAGGAAATGAAGAACAAAGCAGTAACAAAGAAAGTGCTGGCAGTGATCCTTGCCGCAGGAATGACCGTAAGTATGGGAGCCTGTGCAGGCAGCGACAGCGGAAACAACAGCGGTGACAGCGGACGGATCAGTTCGGAGAGTGTGGTAGAGGATAATCAGGCCGCAGAGAATACCTCCGGTACCCAGGCAGAAGACGCGGAAACAGAAAGTGCCAAAAAGACAGAGTACCCGCTGACCATTACCAGCTATGGACCGGACGGAGAGGAATATACCACCGTCTATGAAGAAGCGCCTCAGAAAGTAGTGGCCGTATATCAGGGATGTGTGGAGACTATGCTTGCCCTAGGCCTGGAAGATCATCTGATAGCCACTGCCGGCCTGGATAATGAAGTTCCGGATGACCAGAAAGCAGCCTTTTCCCAGGTGGATTACCTGGATGAATTTACTCCTTCCAAAGAGACGGTGACTATGCTGGAGCCGGATATGATCTTTTCCTGGGTCTCTCTTTTTGACTCTGATACTCTGGGAGCTCCCCAGGAATGGGAGGATAAGGGAACCCATGTGTATATCAATACCAATACGGCGGTAAAAGAAGACTCTCTGGAAAATGAGTACAACGACATTCTGAATATCGGCAAGATATTTGACGTCCAGGACCGGGCGGAAGCACTGGTCAACAATATGAAAGAAACGATCGCCAGTGTGACAGAGAAGACAGCAGACCAGGAAGATAAGCCTACTGTTATGGTGGTGGAGAGCATGAACGATACTTTCACCAATTATGGAGCTTCCAGCGTAGCCGGCGATATGGTAACCCAGCTTGGAGGAACCCTGCTGAACCCGGATGCCTCTTCTGTGGGGAAAGAAGATATTGTGGCGGCAGATCCGGATGTGATCTTTGTAGTCTATATGCCCTATACCGGCGATGATCCGGAGACTGTAAAGCAGGAAAATCTGGACAAGATTCTGGAAGACGAAGCCCTTGCCAGCCTCAGTGCTGTACAGAACGGCCGGGTTGTACCTATCATGCTCAGTGAAATGTACGCCAGTGCAACCAGAACCCAGGACGGCATTGAAACTATCGCAAAGGGACTGTACCCGGATCTGGATTTGGGCGAATAAAAGGAGCTGCAGGCGATGAAAGAAAGCAGAAAAAAGACTTCTCTGTATGGGGTAATGCTGCTGATTCTTGGAGCAGGGCTGGTGTTCTCCATACTGGCCTCCATTACTTTTGGCAATGCAGATATCTCCATACAGGAAGTATATAAAGTGATCTTTTATGAGATCTTTCATGTAGACAGTTTTTCTGCCTACCAGGATGGAGCCGTCCATGATGTGGTATGGCTGATCCGTTTTCCCCGGGTGCTCCTGGCAGCAGGGATCGGTATGGGATTATCGGTGTGCGGCGTAGTGATGCAGGCTGTGGTGAAGAATCCCCTGGCAGATCCCTATGTGCTGGGTGTGTCCTCGGGAGCTTATCTCGGTGCAGCGGCAGCCATTATCCTTGGGATCGGCGCTATATTTGGCGACAACGCCATGGGGATCATGGCCTTTATCGGTGCAGTGGCCGCATCTTTTGCAGTTTTATTTATATCCGGGATCGGAGGAAGGTCCAGCGCCGGAAAACTGATCCTGGCAGGTATGGCCATCAGCTCTGTATGCTCAGCCTTTGCCAATTTTCTGATCTATATATCACAGAACAGGGACGCCACTACCCAGATCTCCTATTGGAGCATGGGAAGCCTGGCAACAGCAGACTGGGATAATGTGCCGGTGATCCTTCCGATCATGATCCTGGCCACCCTGATCTTCTGGACCCAGTACAGAAAACTGAACTTAATGCTGCTGGGCGATGAAACGGCTATTACTCTGGGCACAGACCTGCACAAGGCAAGAATCGCATATATGCTTCTTTCTTCCTTCATGGTGGGCTTTGCAGTCTGCGCCGCAGGGATGATCGGCTTTGTGGGGCTGATCATCCCCCATGCCATGCGTATGCTTTTTGGAACAGATCATAAAAGGCTGATCCCATTAAGCGCCCTTACCGGGGCAATCTTTCTGATCTGGGCGGATGTGGCCTGCCGGGTGATCCTGAAGAATTCAGAGCTGCCCATCGGTATCCTGGTGTCTCTGATCGGCGCCCCCTGCTTTATCTATCTGATGGTGCGGAAATCCTATGGATTTGGAGGTGAGAGATCGTGAATATTTCAGCCAAAGATATCCACCTGTCCTATGGAGCAAGAGAAATCTTAAAAGGGGTAGATATACACAGCGAAAACGGAGAATTTGTGGGGCTGATCGGTCCTAACGGAAGCGGAAAATCCACACTTTTGAAATGTATTTACCGGATCTTGAAGCCCAACGCCGGCCAGATATTCCTGGATGAGGAAGAACTGAAGGCTATGAGCATAAAAAAATCCGCCAGAAAAATGGGGGTAGTGGCCCAGCATAATTACTATAACTTTGAGTTTACCGTAAGAGAAGTGGTGATGATGGGCCGGGCTCCTCACAAAAAAGCCCTGGAGAGAGATAACGCCAAAGACTATGAGATCGTAGAAGAAGCACTGAAAACCGTAGGGATGGAGGGATTTGCCCAGAGGAGTTTTTCCACACTTTCAGGAGGCGAACAGCAGAGAGTGATTCTGGCAAGAGCGCTGGCCCAGCAGACGCCCTGTCTCATCCTGGACGAGCCTACCAACCACCTGGACATTACTCACCAGCTTCAGCTAATGCGGATCGTAAAAAATCTGTCGGCAACTGTGATATCTGCCATCCATGACCTGAATATCGCCGCTATGTTCTGCGACCGTATCTATGCGCTGAAAGAAGGCCGGATCATTGCCCAGGGAACGCCCCGGGAAGTACTGACCGAAGATTTTATCCGGCAGGTATACCAGGTGGACGCAGAGATTGCAAAGGACAGCAGCGGGCAGATGCATATCCTTTTTAAGGGGTAAACTCCCTGTCTACACAATACTTCAATACCCTTTCCATCTGAGGAGACACCCATTTATTCCGATGATACAGAAGCTGTTTCCATACATGGATTTCCAGACCGGACACTGGCAGACAGACCAGTGTTCCGGCCTTTACTCTGTCCTTTATGACATATTCCGGAAGAAAGGAGATCCCGGCCCCCTGTTCCACCAGGGAACAGATCAGCTCGGTGCTCCCGATCTCCAGAACCGGCTGAACTTCCAGGGAAAGCTCTGCCAGTCTTTCCTCCAGCAGCCGCCGGTAGCTCATGCCTTTCTCTGTCAGGATAAAGGGCTGGAGGAGCAGTTCTTCTATGGAAAGAGAAGAAGCAGAGGCAATCCTGGTACCGGCTCCGGCCACAAAAAAGGTGCGAACCTTCTCTTCCCGGAGGATCCGGTACTCTGCATTGTAGATGTGATTGTCCAGCGTCAGGATAGCGTCTGCTTCATTGTGGTTCATTAGACGGAACATTTCTTCTGTTCCTGCGGCAATGATCTTCAGGGAAATATTGGGATAAAGTTCCCGGAAACAGAGAAAATCCCTGGACAGAAGAGAGGTGCACAGGGAGTCTGCCATGGCCAGACGGATATATCCGAAGGAAACTTCTTCTTTCATGCTGTCTTTCAGTTCCCGGGTCATCCGATTGATCTGATGAGCGTATTCCAAGACCTCCCGGCCTTTTTCTGTGAGATGGACAGTATGATTGATCCGTTCAAAGAGCTGACAGCTCAGTTCGGTTTCCAGTTGTTTGATCTGAAAGGAGACCGTAGACTGGGAAAATCCCAGACGGTCTGCGGCTTTTGTGAAGCTGCGCAGTTCCGCCACATAGATAAAGGTAGTTAAATTCTTGATATCCATACTTTTTCTCCCCTGCATTTCTATATTAAAAAAATTTGAATATCGATTTTTTCGATCTATAGTATTATAACTATTAATTTTACAGATTTACATTCTTACTATATACTAAAACTACTGACTCCACAAGGAAATATTACAGATCGTGAGGACATGGATCAATGATGGATTTTTTTCAGGAAGCAGTCAGCGGCTTCATGAGGATTTTTTATGCTGTATTTGATATTTTATGGGGAGATTTTATCACCATACCCCTGCCGGGAGGCAGTTCTCTGGGGATTTCCCTTTTGGTGCTGATCTTGATCCCTTCAGGGATTTACTTTACTATCCGGACCAGATTCCTCCCCTTCCGGATGTTTCCGGATATGATCCGGGTAGTTACGGAGAAGAAAAGCGAGGGACCCAAAGGAGCAATTTCCGGCGTCCAGGCGCTGATCGTATCCACTGCGACCAGAGTTGGGATGGGAAATCTGGTAGGGGTGGTGGCCGCCATTTCTGCAGGAGGAGCGGGAGCTGTGTTCTGGATGTGGCTCATCGCCCTGCTGGGTTCTTCCACCGCTTTTGCAGAGGCTACCCTGGCCCAGCTTTACAAGGAAAAAGACCCCCTTTACGGAGGATACCGGGGCGGCCCTGCCTATTATATCCACCACTTTTTCAGAAAGAACAAAAAAGGGAAGAAAAAGTCTTTATTGGCTTGTCTATTCGCATTGTCCGGCCTGGTCTGCTGGTGCGGGATCAGCCAGGTGATCGGAAACTCTGTGTCCTCTGCCTTTGAGAATGCTTTTCAGATACCGCCGCTTTTTACGACAATCTTCCTGGTGACTCTGGCGGCGGTGATCGTCCTGAGGAAACACGCCACCATCCGGGTACTGGATATTATGGTGCCGGTCATGGCGGTATGTTACCTTTTGGTCACTTTCTTTATTATTGTGACAAATCTGGAGGCCCTTCCGGCAGTTTTTCAAAGGATCTTTGCAGAGGCCTTTGGCTTTCGCCAGGCAGCGGCAGGAGGGATTGGTGCTGTGATCATGAACGGGGCAAAGAGAGGACTTTTCTCTAATGAAGCAGGCTCCGGCTCGGCCCCTTGTGCAGCCGCAGCCGCAGATATCAGCCATCCTGCCAAAGAGGGACTCCTTCAGGCTCTGGGGGTATTTATCGATACATTGGTCATCTGCAGCTGTACGGCTATGATCATGCTGCTGACTCCGGAAAGCATGACCGCCGGACTGGAAGGCATGGATCTGCTTCAGACTGCTATGAACTACCATCTGGGAAGCCTGGGAGGTGTGTTTATTGCGGTGATTCTCTGGCTTTTCAGTTTTTCCACTTTTATAGGTATTCTTTTTTACGCAAGACCTAATATTGCCTACCTTTTCGGAGATAACTGGATTTCACAGACGATGTATAAAATTCTGGCCCTTGTCATGCTGTTTGTGGGAGGATTGGCGGCCTATACTTTTGTCTGGGATCTGGGAGACTTCGGAGTGGGTCTGATGACAATTTTTAATATGACGGCGCTGATTCCTATGGCGCCACAGGCAGTACAGGCCCTGACCGATTATGAAAAGAGAAAATAGTAAGAGAAGAGAAAAAGATTGACCATTGTATTTTCCTTTTAATTGTAGTAGCATTCTATTGTGCTTTCTTTTGGAGCAGATCAAGGGAGAAGGGATCTGAAGCAGGCAGCCCTGCTTTGTTTTCCAAAAGAGTTTGATTTGATAAAGAAAGGACGTATAGCAAATGCTGCAGATTCAACATGTTTGCAAGGAATACCGGACCGGAAAGCTGGTGCAGAAAGCCTTAGACGATGTGAGCCTGAACCTGAGAGATAATGAGTTTGTGGCAATCCTGGGTCCCAGCGGTTCGGGAAAGACCACGCTTTTGAATATTATCGGAGGCCTGGATCGGTATGACAGCGGGGATCTGATCATTAACGGTATTTCTACCAAAAAATATAAAGACCGGGACTGGGATTCCTACAGGAACCATACTATCGGATTTGTTTTTCAGAGTTATAACCTGATCCCGCACCAGACCGTTTTGGCCAATGTAGAACTGGCCCTGACCATTTCCGGTATAGGAAAGACCGAAAGGCGGAAGAGAGCTATTAAGGCTCTGGAAGAGGTAGGCCTTGGAGAACAGCTTCACAAAAAGCCAAACCAGATGTCCGGAGGACAGATGCAGAGAGTAGCCATTGCCAGAGCTTTGGTCAATGACCCGGATATCCTGCTGGCCGACGAGCCTACCGGAGCTTTGGACAGCGATACCAGCGTTCAGGTGATGGATCTTTTAAGAGAGGTGGCAAGGGACCGGCTGGTAGTCATGGTCACTCACAATCCGGAACTGGCCCAGGAATATGCCACCAGGATCGTAAATTTAAGAGACGGAAAGATCCGCTCAGACACAGATCCGTTTCTATTGGATCAGGAAACGGAGGAGCCTCCTCAGCATAAAAATATGGGGAAATCTTCCATGTCATTTCTGACGGCTTTGTCTTTGAGCTTCAACAATCTGCGGACAAAGAAGGCCAGAACCCTTCTGACCTCTTTTGCAGGGTCTATCGGGATCATCGGTATTTCTCTGATCCTGGCTTTGTCTACAGGAGTCAACGACTACATCCAGAATGTAGAAGAAGAAACTTTGTCGGAATACCCTCTGGAGATCCAAAGTACGGGAGTAGATTTCTCTTCCATGCTTTCCGGGGACACGGCCGGAGGGGAAGAGGCAGAAGAGTCTGGAGATATCAACGTCATCAACATGGTCACGGATATGTTTTCTACCATGGATTCCAATGACCTGGAGTCTCTCAAAAAATATCTGGACAGCGGGGACAGCGGCATTGAGGAGCATACCAATGCGGTTGAATATTCCTATGATGTGGTTCCTCAGATCTATCTTCAGGAAGAGGAGAATGTACGGCAGGTTAATCCGGACAGCTCTTTTGAATCGCTGGGATTCGGATCATCCAGCAGTTCCAGCAGTATGATGTCCTCCATGATGAGTACAGATGTGTTTTATGAGATGCCGGAAAACACCAATTTGTATATAGACCAGTATGATGTAAAGGCGGGACGCTGGCCCGAGAACTATAATGAATGTGTGCTGGTGCTTACTTCCGGGGGGAGTATCAGCGACTTTATGCTGTATACCATGGGACTGCGGGATTCTGTGGAGCTGGACGACATGATCCGCCAGTTTATCAATGAAGAAGATGTAGAAGTCCCGGAGAATATGGGAACTTATACATATGAGGATATTCTTGGAATTACTTTTAAACTGGTAAACAGTGCAGATTACTATGAATATGATGGCCAGTATCAGGTCTGGAGAGATAAAACGGATGACCAAGAGTATATGAAATCCCTGGTGGATCAGGGAGAAGATCTGGAGATCGTGGGAATCGTACAGCCCAGGGAAGACGCTAATGGAGCTCTTCTTACGGCGGGTATCGGCTATCCCTCCACTCTGACAGAGCATGTGGTTCGGGAAGCTGAGAAAAAGGAGATCGTACAAAAGCAGCTGGCAGATCACACAGTAAATGTTTTTACCAACGAAGCTTTTGGAGAAGAAAGCAGCCAGGAAGAGTTTGACATGAACTCTCTGATCACTGTAGATGAACAAGCCCTTCAGGAGGCCTTTCAGTTTGATGAAAACGCCATGACAGAGGGCCTTTCCGGTTCTTTTGATTTTTCAAATATGGAAGGGATCGATCCCGGCACATTAGATCTGTCCGGTATGCTGAACCTGGAAGAGATCACTCTGGATCTGCCTCAGATGCCGGAGATAAATCTGGAAGACCTGATGGGCAGTCTGAACATTCAGGTGACTTCGGAAGACCTTGGAACTATGATCTCCGGTCTGCTGGAAGGATACCAGACCTATGCCAAGGACAACCCCCAGGCAGATTATTCCAGACTGGGAGAGTACTTTCTGGATTATCTTCAGACAGAGGAAGCCAGATCTATCCTCAGCGACAGTGTGAGGGAGATCATGGCGGAGAACGGCACCATAACGGTATCCCAGGAACAGATACAGTCTATGTTTCAGGAAGTAATGGCCGGATATCAGGAGTATGCGGCTCAAAACGGCTATACGGATCCGGAAATGTTCGATGAGTATCTTCTGGAATACCTGCAGACCCCGGAGGCTCAGGAAATCCTGGGAAACTGGGGATCTGAGATCTTTCAGACCAATGGGGAAGTATGGGTGACCCAGGAACAGCTGGAAGCCTTAGCCGGAAATCTGACAGCCGGGTATCAGGAATATGCCGTGGCAAACAGCCTTCCGGATCCGGCCAGCATAGATGACTACTTTATGGATTATTTGAGTACAGATGACGCCCGGAAGAGACTGACCCAGGGGCTTTCTGGAATGATCGATACAGGAAGTCTGAGAAGCCAGATATCTCAGGCTATGGAAAGCTACTTGCAGGCCCTTATGGCATCTTATTCCGGAACTATGGGACAGGCGCTGGAAACCCAGATTTCCTCGGCTATGGAACAGATGATGGGACAGATCAGCAGTGCCATGGAGGCAGCTATGACTCAGGCCATCGCCCAGATCGGCGATAACCTCCAGTCTGCTATGAATATTGATACGGAAGCTTTTTCCAGAGCCTTTACCGTCAATATGAGCGGGGATGAAATGGCAGAGCTTTTCATGTCCATGAATTCTACCCAGGATGCCACTTATGAAGGAAATCTGAGAAATCTGGGCTATGTGGATTTTGATGTGCCAAGCGGCATTTCCATATATCCAAAAGATTTTGAAAGTAAAGAGCATGTGGTGGATATCCTGGACGATTACAACAGCCGCATGGAGGCAGCAGGAAAAGACGAACAGGTGATCACCTACACAGATGTGGTGGGAACCCTGATGTCTTCTGTGACGGATATCATCGACATCATCAGCTACGTGCTGATTGCTTTTGTAGCGATCTCTCTGGTGGTATCTTCGATTATGATCGGGGTTATCACCTACATCAGTGTGTTGGAGAGAAAGAAGGAGATCGGTATTCTCCGGGCCATCGGCGCTTCCAAGGGAAATATTTCCCAGGTGTTTAATGCAGAGACCTTTATCATCGGTCTGTGCGCCGGACTTCTGGGAATCATCATCACCTTACTGCTGCTGATACCGGGCAACGCCCTGATCCATCATCTGGCAGGCACCAATAATATCAATGCCGTGCTTCAGCCGGCGCCGGCGCTGATCCTGATCCTGCTCAGCGTGGTCCTGACTCTGATCGGAGGATTAATTCCTTCTAAGAAGGCGGCAAAGAGCGATCCGGTGACAGCTTTGAGAACAGAATAAAAATTAAAAAAAGAAACAGCTATGTATAAAGTCAGAAATATTTCTGACCGATACATAGCTGTTTTTATAAGCTGAAATTTTGGAGAAATTCCTTTTTTACAGTTTCCGTGTCTGAAAACTTTTCTTTCAGTCCTAAAAGGTTTTTCAGAAAATCTTTCTGTCCCTGACTTAAAGGCAGTTCTTCATACCAGGCCCCCTTTTTGGGACCATGGTAGCCGGAATACAGAAGATACAGGAGGAGGTTTCCAAAACAGGCGTAGTCAAGGTCTTTCCCGAATTCTTCCTGACCGATGTAGGAGGCAAGGCCGAAATCTATAAGAGAGACCTGGAGGCCGTCATAGAGAACATTAGAAATACTGATATCTCCATGTATCACACTGCGGCTGTGGATATAAAGCAGAATGTCCAGGAGCTGAGCACCTATCTGAAAAATATCCTGGGAAGAGAATACTCTGTGCTTTTGGAAAAGGAGAGTTTTCAGAGAGTCTCCCGGCATATATTCCAGAACAAAAAAATATCCCCGGCGGCTGTTTGCCACGCCTAAAAATTCAGGAATAGAAGGATGGGAAAGACCGGAAAGGATCACGGCTTCCCATTGGATATAATCCCAGTATTTTTTTCGGGTGCCGGGGCGGAAATATTTCAGGACCACAGGGCGGTTCCGGATATCTGCTGCAAGATAACAGATGCCATACCGCCCCTGACCCAGACGTTTTTTTACATGGTATTCCCCTGCTTTCCTGAGAAAAATCATGAATTTACAGGACTGCCGCACTCAGGACAGAATTTAGAACCGGGAGGAACCGGTTTTCCGCAGTTGGTGCAGAATGCTGCCGTGTTCATTTTAGCTCCGCAGGAGAGGCAGAATTTGGAACCGGCAGGTACTTGGGTGCCGCAGTTTGGGCATATCTGAGTAGAACCCTGGGGTCCGGCCTGCTGAGGATATCCCTGCCCGTAAGTCTGATTGGCATAGGACTGGTTATTCTGATCATAACGGCGGCGTCCGCTTCCGGAGCTGGAAAAGCTGCCGAAATTTTTAAAAAAGCCCCCTTTCTGATAGTGGGAACCTCCACGGTTGGGATTAGGGTAGCGTCCTTTTTTGCTGGAACTGGAAAAGAAATTAAACATAGATTTTACCTCCTCCATCATGGGAAATTTAGCCGTTAGTTATGTTGCCTTCATGATAATATAAAGAAATTGACAGGTCAATATTTATCCCTAACCGAATAAAAATTTTACATTTATCTAACAATAGAAAAAGAGAAAGCACGCTTTTTCTTGCGTGCATTTAAAAACTGTGATATACTGGATCCAGTAATTGAATAAAAGGTGAGAGAAGATTATGGCAGTAACAATACAGCAGATCGCGGAAAAGGCAGGGGTTTCCAGAGGGACTGTGGACCGGGCCCTCCATCACAGAGGAAGGATCAATCCCCAAGTAGCAGAGAAAATCTGGGAACTTGCAGATGAGATGGGATATGTGCCTAAGGAGCGAAAGAAAAAGGAAAACAGCAGAAAGAAAATAAAAATAGGAGTGGTGACTCAGCTTGCCCGGGCTTCATTTATGCTGGAGGTAAACAGAGGGATCCGGATGGCTGCCATAGAACTGGCAGACCGGGGAATCCAGCTGATTTTAAAAGAAGGCATTCATGTAGATGAAGAAGAGCAGCTGACCGCTGTCCGGGAACTGCTGGAAGAAGGAATACAGGGTCTGGCGATCATGCCTGTGGACTGTGAAGGGGTCAGGACAGAACTGAACCGGCTGACAGATGAGGAACAGATCCCGGTGGTGACCTTTAATTCTGACATTGTGGGAACCAGAAGGCGCTGCTTTGTAGGAATGGATAACCGGCAGAGCGGAAGGACTGCAGCGGGACTTATGGGACTTCTCACAGGCGGAAGAGGCAAGGTTCTGATCATTACAGGGTATTTCAGCAATGATGTGGATAACCAGCGGGTAGACGGTTTTATTGAAGAGATAAAGAAAAGCTATCCGGATCTGGAGATCGCAGGGGTTCAGGGCAGCTTTGACGATACCGATGAGGTTCAGCGCATTGTGGAAAATGCTATGACAGATATTGCCGGGATAAATGGAATCCTGGTGGTCTCCGGAGGCCAGGCTGGAGTCGGCAGGGCTTTTGAACGGCTGAACATCCAGGAACGCCCCTATGTGATCATCTATGATCAGACCCCAAAGAATGAACAGGCGCTGAAAAACAATGTGGTGGATTTTCTTATAGATCAGAACGGATATGTCCAGGGGTACCGGCCGCCTCATATTTTGGCGGATTTTCTGTTGAAGGGAAATGAGCCGG
>DWYL01000040.1 GCA_019118685.1 Candidatus Blautia merdipullorum | reverse complement strand
CCGTTTCTCGCCGCCGCGATCAGATGGCTTCTGTTTTTTGTTATTTCTTTATCCACTTTTACGGCTTCTTTGTCCTTAAGCGCCGGAAAAAGAATTCTGCCTTCGCTGGCAAGTCCTGACAAAGTCAGCGGCTGGTGGTTCAGATTTCCTTTATAGTGTTCTACAAGGTACTCCGCAGCATTCTGAAGATAGAAGATCAGAGTGATCCCGATTCTCAGATCGTCACAGGCTCCCGCATAGGATTCTTTATCCAGATGCTTCTCCACAGTTACCTGTTCCTGGGTGGTAACTCCTGTTCCTCTGAAAAACGGAAAATAATAATCCACATGAAAACGATTGTCTTCATCATACTGACCACAGACAGTCACTCCGCAGTCGCAGCCATAATACTTGGAAAACTCCACAAAAACCCCGTCCGGATGCTCCTCAACAGCTGTCTTTTCATCGTAGTTTTTCACCACATCCCGGATAAGCTCTCTGATCTCACTTCTGTTTTTCAGCTTCGAAAAGCCTACTGCCCTCAGATAACTGTGCATGAAAACACCTCCATGCCCGATTATTTACGGGTCTTTTTCTCAATTTTCTTCATGCCGCCCATATAAGGCTGCAGCGCCTCCGGGATATTTACAGAACCGTCGGCGTTCAGGTTATTCTCCAGGAACGCGATAAGCATTCTCGGAGGTGCCACAACAGTATTGTTCAGAGTATGAGCCAGGTATTTTTTACCGTCTTTTCCATTTACACGGATCTTCAGACGGCGCGCCTGAGCGTCTCCAAGATTGGAACAGCTTCCCACCTCAAAATATTTTTTCTGTCTGGGAGACCACGCCTCCACATCCACAGATTTCACTTTAAGATCAGCTAGATCGCCTGAGCAGCACTCCAGAGTTCTTACCGGAATATCCATAGAACGGAAAAGATCCACGGTATTCTGCCACAGCTTATCGAACCACATGGGGCTTTCTTCCGGTTTGCAGACAACGATCATTTCCTGTTTTTCAAACTGATGGATACGGTAAACGCCTCTCTCCTCCAGTCCGTGAGCGCCTTTTTCCTTACGGAAGCAGGGAGAATAACTGGTCAGTGTTTTCGGCAGCTCTTCCTCAGGAATGATCTGATCGATAAATTTACCGATCATGGAATGCTCGCTGGTTCCGATCAGATACAGATCCTCTCCTTCGATCTTATACATCATGGCGTCCATTTCCGCAAAGCTCATAACGCCTGTAACCACATTGCTGCGGATCATAAAGGGAGGAACACAGTAGGTAAATCCTCTGTTGATCATAAAATCGCGGGCATAGGAGATCACAGCGGAATGAAGTCTCGCGATATCTCCCATCAGATAATAGAAACCGTTTCCGGCAACTCTTCTCGCGCTGTCCAGATCGATCCCGTCAAAGCTCTCCATAATATCCGTATGGTAGGGAATCTCGAAATCCGGAACAACCGGCTCGCCGAATTTTTCTACTTCTACGTTTTCGCTGTCGTCTTTTCCGATGGGTACGGAAGGATCGATAATGTTGGGGATCACCATCATATTTTTCAGAAGCTCTTCTTCAACCTCTTTCTCCCTTGCGGAAAGCTCCTCAATACGGGAACCGGAAGCTGCGACCTGTTTTTTGATCTCTTCCGCTTCGTCGCGTTTTCCCTGTCCCATAAGGGCGCCGATCTGTTTGGAAATTTTATTCCGCTCCGCTCTCAGCGCTTCCACTTCCTGCTTGATCTCACGGTTTTCCTTATCAAGCTCAAGAACCTTATCTACCAGTTCCAGCTTACTGTCCTGAAATTTATTTCTGATATTCTGCTTTACGATCTCCGGATTTTCTCTTACAAATTTAATATCTAACATTTTCTTCCTCCTGATATCTTCTTTATGTCTTTACTTTACTTATCTTCTCTTTTTCTTTTATGACGGCTTTCTTCGTCTCCCTCTTCCAGTTCCAGTCCGTAATTTACTGCTTTTCGCAGTGCTTCTACCTCTTCCTGGCTGAGCATTACATAAGATTCTCCTTTTACGATCTCTTTCAGATAAAGGAAACAGTTATCTCTACTGTGAACAGCGTCCAGTATCAGTCCTGTATTGTCTTTATCCAGCATTGCCAGAGCAAAGCTGAGTTTTCCTCCCACATCGTCAAAAGCATCGTATTTTTCCACTCCGTACTTACTGAAAATAATCTGGAAGTTTTTTGCGATTGAATTAATGGAACGTTCATGATCTTCTTTTGCCTCATACAGACGGTCGATCTGATTAAACTTCCTCACAAACGATTTTTCCAGTGACTGGGCGTCGCTTCCTTTCATAAACATCCTGTACTTACGTTCCAGCCGGCTCATTCTCATGCTTACGCTGACCATGCACCCTATCAGTATAACCACAATGACAAGCAGTACAATGATGACAATACCGGGATCTATACCCATATTATCAAAAATCATGCTCATATCATACTCCTTTTAGTTTATAGATTCAAATAAATCTATAATCCTTTCCAGATCATCCCTGGAATAATATTCTATTTCTATTTTACCCTTATTGTTCTTTTTCCTGCGTATAAACACACGGGTTCCTGTAATACCCTTCATTTTTTCTTCAAGGCTTTCATAAATTGCATCCTCAGCAGAGTTTGAAACCTTTTCTTTCTTTTTTGAAGGTTTGAGGATTTTCCGCACCAGTTCTTCTGTTTCACGAACACTGAGTTGATTATCAAAAACCTTCGAAGCAACCATTTCCTGCATGTCCGAATCAGGAATACTTAAGATTGCACGGGCATGTCCCGCAGTGATCATTTCATCCACCACCATATCCTGAACACGGGGATCCAGCTTCAGAAGACGAAGAGAATTGGTCACGGCAGTTCTGCTCTTCGCAACCCGATCCGCAATTTCATCCTGTTTCAGATGAAACTCATCGATCAGTCTTTTATAAGCCTGAGCTTCTTCCACCGGATTCAGATCTTCTCTCTGTATGTTTTCAATAAGAGAGATTTCTACTGTTTCCTGATCACTGAACTCCTTGATAATAATCGGAACTTCTTTTAAACCGGCCATTTTTGCAGCTCTCCAACGTCTCTCGCCTGCTATAAGCTCATAATAGTCCTTTTTATCGGACACTAAAAGTGGTTGCAGAACACCATACTGTTTTATGGACTCTGACAACTCTAAAAGAGCGTCTTCATCAAATTTTTTTCTCGGCTGTTCTCTGTTTGGCTCTACTTTGGATATTTTAACTGTTTTTATCCCGCTGCCTACCGTTTCTATTTCTTTTTCCTTTTTGTCATCTACTGAAACGGCTTTTTGAACCGGTTTTTCGTCCTGTTTTGAGTGAACTGTTTTCTCCGGAAAAAGAGCGTCAAGCCCTCTTCCAAGTCCTGATTTTTTCGCTGCCATCACTCATCCTCCCTGTTAATTACTTCTTCAGCCAGCAGCCGGTAACTTTCTGCTCCGGAAGATTTCGGATCATAGATATTGATCGGCTGTCCGTAACTCGGAGCCTCGGCAAGTCTTACATTTCTCGGTATGATTGTTTTGTATATATTCTGCTGAAGATTGTCCTTTACATTCTCGACAACCTGAAGGGACAGATTCGTCCTGGCGTCATACATGGTAAAAACAACGCCTTCCATGACAAGATTCTGATTCAGCCTGTCCCGCACAAGATCGATCGTATGTATCAGCTGCGACAGGCCTTCCAGCGCATAATACTCACACTGAATCGGCACCAGCACGGAAGTCGCCGCAGTCAGCGCATTAATCGTAAGCATATTAAGAGATGGCGGACAGTCCATAATAATATAATCATAGTTTTGGCTTATCTTATCTATGATATTCTTTAAAATATACTCTTTTCCGTCCACTCCGATCAGTTCAATCTCTGCTCCGGAAAGGTTGATATTGGAAGGGATCAGGTCAACATTGTCCACAACGTCTTTAACGATCGTATCATTGACATCCGCCTCTCCCAGAAGCAGCTCATAGAGCGTATTTCCTACAGCATTCTTGTCAACGCCTAATCCGCTGGTAGTATTCCCCTGCGGATCAATATCTATCGCAAGTACCTTCTTTCCTTTTTCCGCAAGGCAGGCAGATAAATTAATTGCTGTCGTCGATTTACCAACACCACCCTTTTGGTTTGCCACTGCTATAATTCTTCCCAAAATATTGCCTCCTTTAAGGAATTTACATTCACGTAGACTTATTATATCACTTTTATGTATATAGTTCCACAAAATGTTTCACGTGAAACATTAAATTCAGATGGATATTTTTAAAGGTTTGTTGGATATATTTTACAGTGGGGGATGAGTTTAGATTTAAGGACGGAGAAAATAAAGAAGGAGCAGACAGACGGGTTGATTCCTGCAGTTTTGCTCCGTCGCTTTTTGTAAGG
>DWYL01000349.1 GCA_019118685.1 Candidatus Blautia merdipullorum | reverse complement strand
TGCTCAGGCGGAAGACCTGGAACTTCAGGACGGAACCTATGAGGCAAAAGCAGAGGCTCCTGACAATAATGGCTATACTGACCAGATGACAATGATCGTATCTGACAGAAAGATCACAGAGGCTGTATGGGATGCTGTAGACGGAGATGGAAATAAGAAAAGCGAGCTTTCTGAAAACGGTCAGTATGTGATGACCGAGGACGGACCTACCTGGGCGGAACAGTCCAAGGCTTTAGGGGAAGCTCTTGTTGAAAATCAGTCCCTTGCCTTTCTGACTATGGATAATCAGGGAAAAACAGATGCAGTATCCGGCGTGAGCATTTCCGTAGGGGGATTTGCCAAGCTGGCTCAGCAGTGTATCGACCAGACATCAGGAAAAGCAGCTCTGGTGTTACAGGATGGAACCTATGAGGCTAAGACAGAAACTCCTGACAGCAATGGATACACGGATCAGGTGACCATTACAGTTGCTGACGGAAAGATTACAGAAGCTGTATGGGAATCTGTAGATGCAGATGGAAACAAGAAAAGTGAGCTTTCTGAAAATGGCCAGTATGTGATGACCGAAGACGGACCTACCTGGGCGGAACAGTCCAAGGCTTTAGGGGCAGCACTGGTAGAAAATCAGAATCTGGATTTTCTGACTACAGACAATCAGGGAAAGACAGATGCAGTGTCTGGCGTAAGCATTTCTGTAGGCGGATTTGTGAAACTGGCCCAGCAGTGTATTGACCAGGCCGGGGGAATGGAAAGCCAGGGAGGATCTGAAGGAACACAGGAAGGAACGGAGGTAGACGGAGTATCCGGCGCCACCATTTCCTCTACAGCGGCTGTGAAAGGCATCAATGCAGCTTATGAATTTTTACAGACCATAGATTAAAGAAACGGGGGAACAGACATGAAATTAAAATATCCGGCAGAAGCCTTTGCTCTGGGTATTGTGCTTTTTTCCCGGAATATGAAGGAGGCCTTTGCAGGGGGAATACTGGTACTCCTGGCTGTGGTCTTCGCTGAATTTCTGAAGAATCTTTTAGAAAACTGGATACCTGTCTGGAGCCTCAGGCTGTGTGTGCTGATCGGCACCGGAGCCATTACAGCCAGCGCTTTCCTGCTGGGCTTTACAGCCCTGGGGATCCCTGTGGATAATGGCACATGGCTGATGACCGCAGTAATCGGACTGTTAGCCGGAAAAACCGCCCTTTTCGGAAATCTGGAGGCAGATTACGGAAATATCTTTTATGAGTCCGGGATCCTCTGGGGATTCTGGATCCTGCTGGGAATCCTCAGGGAGTTCCTGACTCAGGGAACAGTCTTTGGAAACCTTCTTTTAGAGGAAGCGCCTTTCTTTTCCCAGAGCTTTCAGGGAACTGCCTTCGGCTTTCTGGCAGCAGGACTGACCCTGGCCTTTGCTAATGGAGTCCTGAAGAAAAAATCTTCGGGAACCCAGAGCCTGTTTCTGGTGATTCCGGTGATCCTTTTTGCAAGGCCTTTTGAGATGGTTACCTTCGGAGGGATCATTGCCTTTATCTGGACAGTAGGGGTTTCTGTACTTCTATATATTTCCGTACAGAAGATTCTGCGGTTTTCCAATCCGGGACCTTATTTCAGAGGACTTCCTCTGGAAATGCTTTCCATGAGCTTTATCTATTTGATTCTGAGTATTTATTAAAAAAAGACTCTTCTGGATACCTTATGGCAGAGATGCCATTTAAGGGACCAGAAGAGTCCTTTTATTATTCTGCAAGAGTGATCTGGTTTTCGAAATCTTCGCTGTAGTGGAGCTGGTAATCCTCTGTGATAAAGACTGCCTGTACATCAGGGAGACTGTTGATCAGTTCCATACCCTTGTCCAGACCTAGAGCAAAACAGGTGGTGCTCAGACCGTCTCCGTCTACAGACTCATCGGAGATGATAGTGACAGAGACCAGATTATTTTCATAAGGATATCCGGTGGAGGGATTTAAAATGTGGTGATACAGCACCCCGTCCTGTTCAAAGTACCGCTCGTAAATTCCAGAGGATACCACGGACTTATCAGAAATTTCCATAACAGCCGCTGTCTCGCTCCGGTCTGCGAAAGGCATCTGGACGCCGATGCGGAAGGGGCTTCCATCTGGCCGCTGTCCAACACAAAGTACATTTCCGCCCAGGTCGATAATGGCGCTTTCCACTCCCTCTTCCAGGAGATAATCTTTCATTTTGTCAGCAATATAACCTTTGGCAATGGCTCCAAGGTTGATTCCCATTCCTTCTTTTTCAAAACGGATACGATTGCCTTCCAGAGTAATATCTTCATAATTAATGAGGGGCAAAGCGGCCTCAATAGCTGAACTGTCAGGAACGGTTCCCTCTCCCGAGGTGAAATCCCAGAGAGAGGAAAGAGGCTCTATGGCGATATCAAAGGCTCCCTGGGACAGCTGGCAGTAGGAAAGTCCCCGGGAGATCACATCGGCAGTTTCTTCTGACAATTCATAGAACCCCTCTTCATCCTGGGGAAGCTCGCCGTGATTCAGCCGGTACAGCTCACTGGTTTCTGTGGTAGGACTGAGAAGTTCGTCATATTTTCTGCATAATTCCAGGGCGCCGTCCAGAATGGATTCGTCCTGAGAGTCATAAAGAGTTACTGTAACAATGGTATTCAGTAAGTAATCGGTTTTGCTAATAGGTTCCGTTTCCCTCTCGCGGTTTTGATATACCAGGGCAAACACCAGAAGTACCAAAAACAGAAGAATGGCAGCCAGAACTGCCCGTTTGGTTTTTGTATTCATATAATCTCCTTTAGTAAAAGATTCTGTTGACTTGTATTCACGGAACCTATTTTACGGGAAATGGAGGAAGTATGTCAAGAATGGAAAAGCTGAGGATAATGGAAATACAGGTGACGAAAGAAATCAGACATGATAAAATGATAAAGCAGAGAGGAGAAGGTGGGATGACAGTAAGATTCATGATCACAGCAGTTATGGGAGTGCTTTTATTAGGCTGGGTGATTTTCTGCGGAGTCCAGTTTATCTTTCAGGGCAGGAGACGGATAGCCGGGGCGGATTTCATCGGCCAGGCAAAATGTGAAAAATGCGGTACAGAATATACGGTAAGCCCCCAGGAGTTCAATAAAGGCATCATGACTAAAACCAGGAGCCTTACCAAAACCCAAGTCTACAGAGGGGCTTTTGTAGATACGCCTCATTATGCCTATTATGCAAAGAAATTTTACTGCCCCTGCTGTAAGAAAAGAGAATATGCTCAGGTTTTGAATATCAATGAGATAAATGAAGATATGAGACAGCAGAGATATGAAGAACTGAAAGAACGATATTTTCAAGAGGATACAGAATAATATTCTACACTGAGGTATCCGTACATAAAAATTTTGCATATGGAAGGCAGGAAAAAGGAGTAAGATTTATGGACTTATTTGATTATATGAAGGAACAGAATCTGGAACAGGAGGCCCCTCTGGCCTCCAGGATACGCCCTTCCACTTTGGAAGAAGTGGTGGGACAGGAGCATATTATCGGAAAGGATAAGCTGCTTTACAGAGCCATCAAGGCAGATAAATTAGGCAGCGTTATTTTTTACGGCCCTCCTGGAACAGGAAAGACCACCCTGGCGAAAGTGATCGCCAATACTACCAGCTCCCGGTTCCGGCAGATCAACGCTACAGTAGCCGGGAAAAAGGATATGGAGGAAGTGGTAAAAGAAGCCCAGAACTATCTGGGAATGTATGGGAAGAAGACCATTCTTTTTATTGATGAGATCCATCGGTTCAATAAGGGGCAGCAGGATTATCTCCTGCCCTTTGTGGAGGACGGTACGCTGATACTTATCGGGGCTACCACGGAAAATCCTTATTTTGAGGTAAACGGCGCTTTGATCTCCAGGTCCATTATTTTTGAACTGAAGCCTCTCACAAAGGAGAATATCGAAACCCTTCTGGACCGGGCGGTGACGGACAAGGAAAAGGGAATGGGGAGCTACAATGCGGTTTTGGAAGAGGAAGCCAGAGAGTTTCTGGCAGACATCTCCGGAGGAGATGCCAGAGCAGCTCTGAATGCTCTGGAACTGGGAATCCTGACTACAAAAAGAGGGGAAGATGGAAAGATCCATATTGACCTGGAAACGGCTTCCCAGTGTATTCAGAAGCGGGTAGTCCGCTATGACAAGACAGGGGACAACCATTATGACACCATCTCTGCCTTTATTAAGAGCATGAGAGGCTCTGACCCCGATGCGGCAGTACTTTACCTGGCAAAAATGCTCTATGCAGGAGAGGATATTAAGTTTATTGCCAGAAGAATTATGATCTGCGCCGCAGAAGATGTGGGAAATGCAGATCCTCAGGCTCTGGTAGTGGCTGTAGCGGCAGCTCAGGCAGTAGAACGGCTGGGAATGCCGGAAGCACAGATCCCTCTGGCTCAGGCAGTGACTTATGTGGCCAGTGCGCCAAAAAGCAATGCAGCCTGCATGGCGGTCTTTGACGCTATGGAAGCAGTGAAGAGCACCAAGACTACCGTGCCTTCCCATCTTCAGGATGCTCATTATAAAGGCTCAAAGAAGATGGGCCATGGCGTGGGATATCTGTACGCCCACGATTATCCAAATCATTACGTGGAGCAGCAGTATATGCCTTCTGAGCTTTTGGGAAAGAAATTCTATCATCCTACAGAGAATGGATATGAAAAGAACATACAGGAATATTTTCGGAAAATCCATGGGGAAAATGATTGAAGTCAGCAGTGTAAAGTGGTAAAATCTGTAGATAATATTGAGCGCCCGTAAAGGATTAAAACAGATGGAATTTTTGAAAATCCATCATCAGAAAAACAAAAGAAAGACAGGGAGTGGAATCATGCATTTTTTTAAAAATCATCATCAGGTCAGAGAAGAGGAGCATGATTTTTCTAAGGGAAGCGTGGCGGGGATCATCCTTCGCCTTGCCCTTCCCCTTATTGTAGCTCAGTTTATAAATGTGTTATATAACATCGTAGACAGGATTTATATCGGGAGAATACCGGGAGCCAGTTCGGCAGCCCTTACAGGAGTAGGGGTTGCTTTTCCTGTTATCACGGCGATCACGGCTTTTTCAAATCTGGTGGGCACCGGGGGGCCGCCCCTGTGTTCCATTGCCAGGGGAAAAGGGGATGAGGAACGGGCAGAAGGGATCATGGGGACTTCTTTTACTATCACCCTGATCACAGGGGGAATCCTGATCCTGGTGGGAATGGCGGTTAAGGAGCCCCTTCTTTACGCCCTGGGAGCCAGCGATGCAACCTTTGGCTATGCAGATGATTATATCAGCATTTATCTTTTGGGAACGGTCTTTGTTATGATCAGTCTCAGTATGAATGGTTTCATTAACTGTCAGGGCTTTGCCAGGACCGGTATGTTTACGGTGCTGATAGGAGCTGTCATCAATATTGTGCTGGATCCGGTTTTTATTTTCGGATTTGGCATGGGGGTGAAGGGAGCTGCCATTGCTACGGTGATCTCCCAGGCGGTTTCTGCTATATGGGTGGTAAAGTTTCTTACGGGGAAACATACCCTTTTGCGTATCCGGCTTTCCCGGATGAAAATAAATCTGGGGTATGTGAAGGAAATCCTGGCCCTTGGACTTTCCGGCTTTATTATGGCGGCCACCAACTGCGGTGTGCAGATCGTCTGCAATGTCACGCTTCAGTCTTTTGGTGGGGATGCCTATGTGGCGGTGATGACTATTGTAAATTCTGTCCGGGAGGTACTGAGTGTTCCGGTAAACGGCCTTACCCAGGGATCTCAGCCGGTGATCGGATTTAACTATGGCGCCGGAGAATACCGAAGAGTAAAGGCAGGAATCAAGGTTATGGCGGCTATCGGTATCGCCTATACTACGCTGGCCTGGATCATCACTCTGCTGATCCCCGGGGTGTTTATCGCTTTGTTTAACGGGGGAGAAGATCTGATGAAGATCGGCGTGCCGTCCATGCGGATCTACTTCTTCGGATTTTGCTTTATGTCCCTGCAGTTCGCCGGACAGAGCGTGTTTACCGGACTGGGTAAAGCGAAACACGCCATTTTCTTTTCGCTGCTGAGAAAAGCAGTGATCGTCATCCCCCTTACCCTGCTGTTGCCTCATGTGGCAGGTCTGGATGTAAACGGGGTTTTCCTGGCGGAACCGATCTCTAATTTCATTGGAGGCACCGCCTGTTTCGTCACCATGCTCTGTGTGATGTGGCCGGCTTTATCAGAAGAGAAAGAGCGGGAAATGAAAAGAAAAAAACAGATGGATAGGAAGAAATTATGAACCAATTAGAAAAATACAGAGAAGAACTGATGGCCTGCAATGAGAAGATACTGGAAGGACTGCTCCAGCGTAATGCTGTGGTGGAAGAACTGATGGCCTATAAAGAGGAAAATAAAATGCCTATGCTTCAGCCGGAACAGGAGGAGCGGCAGCGCAGCTGGCTGGAAAAACAGATGGAAGGCCATAGACACAAACAGGAAGTGGAGACTGTCTTTCAGGCAATTCTGAAAAGCAGCAAGAAGATACAGGCCAGAAAATTATTTTCCTACAATATTGTGCTGATCGGTTTTATGGGATCAGGAAAATCTACGATCTCGGAATATCTTCATACCCTTTTTGATATGGAAATTATTGAAATGGATCAGATGATTGCCCAAAGAGAAGGCATGAGCATTTCAGATATTTTTGAAACCAGGGGGGAGGAATATTTCCGGAATCTGGAAACCAGTCTGCTTATTGAAATGCAGGAACGGTCCAATGTGGTGATCTCCTGTGGCGGCGGTGTTCCCCTGAGAGAACAGAATGTAGTGGAAATGAAGAAAAACGGAAGAGTAGTGCTTCTTACCGCCAGCCCGGAAACCATCCTGGAAAGAGTCAAGGACAGCCATGAACGTCCTCTTCTGGAAAACAATAAGAATACAGAGTTTATAGCCGGTCTGATGGAGGCAAGACGGGAAAAATACCAGGCAGCGGCAGATATTATCGTGGCTACAGATGGAAAGACAGAATTGGAGATCTGTGAGGAACTGGTAAAGAAGCTGGTGGATTTTGACAGAAAGGAAGGGTGAAAAATATGGAAAAGAGAATATCAGGATATACAGGTTTGATGGGATTATTTGGTTCACCTGTAGGTCATTCCGCTTCGCCGGAAATGTATAATTTCTGTTTTCAGCATGACGGACTGGACTATGCCTACCTGGCCTTTGACGTAAAAGCTGAGGATATGCCTGAGACAATCAAGACTATACGCCTGCTGAAAATGAGAGGTGGAAATTTTACCATGCCTTGTAAGAATATCGGGGCAAAACTTATGGACCGCCTGTCTCCTGCCGCACAACTGGTAGGAGCCTGTAATGCCTTTGTCAATGAAGAGGGTGTTCTTACCGGCTATATCACAGACGGAATCGGGTTTGTGAAAAATTTAAAAGAACATGGCGTGGAAGTCAAAGGAAAAAAGGTTCTGGTCCTAGGCGCAGGAGGCGCAGCCACAGCCATCCAGGTCCAGCTTGCCCTGGAAGGAACGGAAGAGATCCAAATTTTCAACCGGCAGGACGAATTTTATGAGAGAGCACTGGAAACCAGGAAAAAACTGGAAGAAAAAGTCCCCCAATGCAAGGTAGCGGTAAACCGGTTGGAGGATAAAGAAAAGCTGCAAAAAGCAGTGGCAGAAGCAGATATCCTGGCAAATGCTACTATTGTAGGAATGAAGCCGGATCTTCATGAGGAAACTCTGATCCCGAAAGAATGGATGCGAAAAGACCTGGTAGTGGCAGACATTGTTTATAATCCGGAAGTTACCAGAATGCTGAAAGAAGCCAGAGAAGCCGGCTGCCAGACCATCGAAGGGAAAGGCATGATGCTCTGGCAGGGGGCAGAAAATTACCGGCTCTTTACAGGAAAAGAAATGCCGGTGGAGGCTTACAAAGATGCGATGCGGACAGCCGCTGCCATGCCTCCGTCTCCATAAGTGGGGTGCTCCATGAAATCACCGGAGGCTTTGCTCAGAGACTGCTTCTTCTCCAGGCTATGGCAGATTTCTTCTTCCCAGCCCCGGAGCCTGGACATGGAGATGGATTCGATGCCCAGTATGGCCCGGACCATGTGGTTCTGATAAGCTGTCTTGTGTTTATTGATAAGAAATTCCATCAGCTCCAGACGTTTCTCCATGCTCCTCACGTTAAAAGAGGAGGGAGCAGTCCGGTAGTCGATCAGTGCTTCTTCCAGGATCCCGATGTGTGCGTCAGTGCTGGTTTCCAGCATGCCAAGAAAGAAATCCCAGTCTTCAAAACCGGAACGCATAGATTCATCATAGCCTCCGCACTGCTCCCATATTTTCCGACGGAGTATATGGGTGGCAGGACAGCAGTTCCGGGAAAGAAAGGCAGCTATGCTGCCCCCCAGAGGACGGACTACAGAGTCAAGAACACCGAAGGTATGGAGCCAGGAAGAAGCTGCGGTCATAGAGGAATCCTTTCTCAACAGGCCGCTGACTTTTTCAATATAGGAAGGCTTCAGCCGGTCATCTCCGTCCAACACCAGCACCAGAGGAGCCTGTGCTTTGCAGATACCGGCATTTCTGGCTGCAGATACCCCGCCGTTGGGCTGGCGGAGGATCTCTATGGAAACAGGAAAATGGAGATCGGATTCCAGCTGTTCCAGTATCCGGATAGAATTTTCATCTGTTGAACCGTCATCTACAAGAAGAATTCTTGCTGGCAGCAGAGTCTGTTCACATAAGGAACGGACTGCCTCAAGGATCATAGATCCCTGATTGAAGCTGGTGATGACTGCTTCTACATCTTTGGCCACAGAAGGCCTGTTCTTATTCAAATCTTTCATGATACCCTCCAAAACGAATTTTAATCCGGTGTTTAGTATACCACAAAGCAACGAGCAAGCAAACGCATTTGACGACTGACGTCTGTAATAAAAAAATCCAATTCATGTAATTTTGCACAAAAGTTAGTCGACTAATTAAAATTTTGTGAATTAATCATAAAAATTGTTAAAAATAAGGGAATAAGGGTTGATATTTTAAGAAGATTGCCATATTATAAATTAGTCGACTAACTAATGGAAGGAGATGAAAAAATGGAAGCCGAGAAAAGGGAAGAGGATCTTCAGAATCTGTTTATCAGACTTACCCACCTGTATTTTAAAAAAGCTTTTGCGCTGGTTAAGGACACCGGGATCCATCCCAAGCAGGTTCCTCTGATCGGCCTGGTATACTGCCGGGAGGGAATCAGCCAGAAGGAAATTTCCCAGGCGCTCAGGATCAGCCCTCCCACCGTGGCAGTATCCATCAAAAGACTGGAAAAGGCCGGGATCATTGAACGGCGGGCAGACGGAAAAGATCAGAGACTGAGCCGCATATTCCTTACAGAGAAGGGCAGGGCTGTGACAGGAAAAGTCAGAGAATGCATTAAAGAGAAAGAGAAGGCCCTGTTTAAAGGATTTTCTGAAAGCGAAGTTTGTCTCCTTCGGCGTTTCTTTCTTCAGATGATCCAGAATCTGGAGGAAGACGACAATGAAAAAGATATAGAAAGACACAATAAGGGGTGACAGTATGTTAAAAATGTTTCGTTACATGAAGGAGAGATGGTATTATCTTGTGATGATCCTCCTTCTTTTGTTTGTCCAGGCTTTTTGCGATCTGTCCCTGCCGGATTACACATCGGATATTATTAATGTTGGGATCCAGCAAAAGGGCATAGAAGACGGAGTGCCGGAAAAAATCCGTGAGGAATCCATGGACCGGCTTTTCCTGTTTATGGATCAGGAGGATCGTGAACTGGTCCAGACGGATTACAGCCTGACAGATGGAGTTTATGAACTGAAAGACATAAATGAGGAAGAACGGGAAAACCTGAACAGTATCCTGGGGATTCCGGAACTGATCGTAACCGGCCTTTCGGATCCGTCCTCCCAGGAAGTGACGCAGATAAAAGAACAGATGGGGCTGGATCAGGATGCAGATATTTTCCAGGTTCTGGAACAGCTTCCTGAGGAACAGCTTTCTCAGATGCTTTCCGGCATGGAGGGACAGTTTGAGGAAATGCCGGATTCTATCGTGACCCAGTCAGCGGTGCTTTTTGTACAGGAGGAATACAGTGCCCAGGGAGAGGACCTGGACCAGATGCAGATGAATTATATCCTTCTCACAGGAGGAAAGATGCTGGGCCTTGCTTTTCTGGGAATGGCAGCAGCTATAACCGTTACCTTCCTTTCTGCAAGAGTTGCGGCTACTCTGGGAAGAAACCTGAGAAACAGTGTGTACCGTAAGGTTCTTTCTTTTTCAGGGGCTGAACTGAATCATTTTTCTACCGCATCCCTGATTACTAGGAGCACCAACGATGTGCAGCAGATCCAGCTTCTTTTTGCCATGATCTTCCGTATCGTTCTCTATGCGCCTATCCTGGGAATCGGAGGCGTATATAAAGTATTCCAGACCGACGCCTCTATGACCTGGATCCTGGCTTTGGCGGTCATCATGATCATGCTTTTCGTAGGCCTGCTCTTTAAGATTGCTATGCCTAAGTTTACTAAGCTCCAGTATCTCATTGATAATCTGAACCTGGTGGCAAGGGAGATCCTTACCGGCGTCTATGTGATTCGTGCCTTCAGCACAGAGAAACATGAGGAAGAGCGTTTTGAAGACGCCAACCGGACACTGATGAAGACCAATCTTTTTGTAAACCGCTGTATGACCTTTATGATGCCTGTAATGATGCTGATCATGAACGGCATCACCGTACTGATCGTCTGGAACGGCGCCCATGCTGTAGATGAAGGAACTATGCAGGTGGGAAATATGATGGCCTTTATGCAGTACGCCATGCAGATTATCATGGCTTTCCTGATGATTACCATGATGTCTATCATGATCCCAAGGGCCGGTGTTTCTGCAAAGCGTATCAATGAAGTTATGGAGACAGAAGTAAGCATCCGGGATGGAGAAAGCCACACAGAACCTTCTGCAGACAGAAAAGGCGAAGTGGTCTTTGAGCATGTAGGCTTTGCTTATCCGGGAGCTGATGAAGAAACTATTTCAGATATCAGTTTTACTGCAAAAAAAGGAGAGACCGTGGCCTTTATCGGAAGTACCGGAAGCGGCAAGAGTACTCTGGTAAATCTGATCCCCAGGTTCTTTGATGTGACCAGAGGCAAGATCCTGGTGGACGGCGTGGATGTCCGGGAAATGGATCTGAAGAACCTCCGGGATAAAATCGGCTATGTGCCTCAGAAGGGAGTTCTGTTCTCTGGAACCATTGATTCTAACATCCGTTATGGAAATGATGATGCCTCTCCGGAAGAGGTAGAAAGAGCTGCCAAGATCGCCCAGGCCTGGGATTTTATCCAGGAAAAGGAAGATGGACTGGAAGATCCTATTGCCCAGGGAGGAACCAATGTTTCCGGAGGTCAGAAACAGCGTCTGTCTATTGCCAGGGCCATTGCCAAGAATCCGGAAATCTATATATTCGACGACAGTTTTTCTGCCCTGGACTATAAAACAGATGTAGTCCTGAGAAGAGCGCTGAAAAAGGAAACCAAAGATGCGACGACTCTGATCGTTGCCCAGCGTATCAGCACCATTCTTCATGCAGACAGGATACTGGTACTGGATGAAGGACGTGTGGTTGGTCAGGGAACTCATAAAGAGCTTTTAAAATCCTGCGACGTATATCGCCAGATCGCTATGTCACAGTTGTCAGAGGAGGAATTAGCCAATGAGTAATGGAAGACCAAGAGGCCCCATGGGCGGGCATGGAAGAGGAATGTCCGGTGAAAAAGCCAAAAACTTTAAAGGGGCAATGAAAAGACTTTTTATCTATATGGAGAGATACCGTATCCAGCTTTTTATAATGCTGCTTTTTGCTGTGGGAAGCACGATCTTTAACATTATAGGGCCAAAGATTCTGGGAAGAGCTACTACAGAGCTTTTCAACGGACTTGTGTCAAAGATCAGAGGAGGGGCTGGGATCGATTTCGGAAAGATTGCCCAGATTCTCATCGGAGCCATGTGCCTGTACGCAGTCAGCGCCCTGTTCTCCTTTATCCAAGGCTTTATCATGTCGGGAATCTCCAATAATGTGACCTATAATCTGAGAAAAGATATTTCCGGCAAGCTGAACAGGCTTCCTCTGAAATACTACGAGACTAAGACCCATGGAGAGATCCTTTCCAGGATCACCAATGATGTGGATACCCTTCAGACCAGTATTAACCAGAGTTTCACCCAGCTGATTACTTCTGTGACTACCCTGATCGGTGTTTTTGTGATGATGCTGTCCATCAATGTGTGGATGACGCTGGCCTCTCTTCTGATCCTGCCGGTTTCCATGGTGATCATCGGCAATGTAATGAAACACTCTCAGAAATATTTCCGTGATCAGCAGAGATATCTGGGTGAGGTCAACGGCCAGGTAGAGGAAATCTATGGAGGACATAACGTAGTTCAGGCTTTTAATAAGCAGGATGATGTGATCCATGATTTTGAGAAGACCAATGATATGCTTTATACTTCCGCATGGAAGTCCCAGTTTTTCTCCGGCATGATGATGCCCATTATGCAGTTTGTGGGAAATCTGGGGTATGTGATGGTAGCTCTTTTAGGAGGCTATATGGTAATCCGGGGCAGTGTTGCTGTAGGAGATATTCAGGCTTTCTTCCAGTATATCCGGAACTTTACCCAGCCTATCCAGCAGATCGCTCAGGTAACCAATATGCTTCAGTCCTCAGCGGCTGCAGCCGAGAGGGTCTTTGAGTTCCTGGACGAAGAGGAAGAAGACCAGACAGTGGAGAATCCTGTGGATATTCACAATTTAGATGGAAACGTGGAAGCTTGTCATGTGGCTTTCGGCTATGACCCAAGCCATGTGATTATTCATGATTTCAACATGAAGGTAAAGGAAGGACAGAAGGTGGCCATTGTAGGTCCTACGGGAGCCGGAAAGACTACCATGATCAAGCTGCTTATGCGGTTTTATGATGTAAATTCTGGAGAAATACTCATCGATGGACATAATGTAAAAGACTTTAACAGAAGTGAACTGAGAGAAATGTTCGGCATGGTGCTCCAGGATACCTGGCTGTTCCATGGAACCATTATGGAAAATATTCGGTACGGACGGTTGGATGCCACAGATGAAGAAGTTATCGCTGCAGCCAAGGCAGCCCATGTCCACCACTTTATCATGTCCCAGCCGGGAGGCTATCAGATGGTCCTCAATGAAGAAACCAGCAATATTTCCCAGGGACAGAAGCAGCTTCTTACTATTGCCAGAGCAATCCTGGCAGACAATAAGATCCTGATCCTGGATGAAGCTACCTCTTCTGTAGATACCAGAACCGAGGAGCGGATACAGAGCGCTATGGATAACCTGATGAAAGGAAGAACCAGCTTTGTGATCGCTCATCGTCTCTCTACCATCCGGGATGCAGACCTGATCCTGGTCATGAATGAAGGAGATATTATAGAACAGGGAACCCATGAGGAACTGCTGGCAGCCGGAGGGTTCTACGCAAATCTCTATAACAGCCAGTTTGAAAAGGCGGAAGCGGTATAAGCCCTTCCGGAGTGGCAAAGTTCTCAGGAACCGCCATCTGTTTTATTGCTCAGCCTGCGCTGCTTTGAGCCTGTAGTCTCAAAGCGTGCTCGGCAAATTCGCATAAAACAGATGGCGGTTCCTTTAGTTTTTGGGGGCCGGAAGCGGTTATACCGGCAGTGAGAAGCGGTTATACCAGCAGGCTGGGGAGTTTTTTCAGTCCTTTTTTTCCGGCAATATAGGTTTTCCGCTGCCGCAGGTAGTAACGGCGGAGATTACGGAGCTGGGCGGGAGAAGGTTTTTTCTGGCTGTAGGCGAATGTTTCTGCATCTGTATACAGAGCGGTAAATTCTTCTTTCAGAGGATCAGGGAGGTTTTCTGGGAGAAGACGGAAATATTCACGGTCTGTGGAAGTCTGGATCTCTATGGCAAACTCCAGCTCCCAGAGTTTTATCAGATTTTTGAACACGGTCAGGTATGCCTGAGTGGGACTGCCTTCAAAATAGCCCAGCCGGAAGCGGAAGAACTGGCGGCGGAGAAACAGCAGGAGCAGAAACAGCACACCAAGAACTGATACGGTGATCAGGAGGCCTTTTCCCACAGAAATCAGGATATTCAAAACGCCTGTATTTTCAGGAGGTTCTTCTGCCCCGGCAGTGCTTTCTTTTTGGATATTTTCCTCAGGGGTTTCTTCCTCAGGAGTTTCCTCAGGAATTTCTACAGTTGAAGAGGCTGTAAAAGGATTAAATCCAGGTGTTACTTCCACAGGAACCCATCCGGCGCCCTGGGTGTAGACTTCAACCCAGGCGTGGGCCTGGGAATCAGAGACATCTTCAGTGAAAGGTCCTTCTGAGTCTTCGGATACCATGTCATCTGCCGGAACAGCGTAACCGCTGACATATCTGGCCGGAATGCCGTACATGCGGAAAAGCTGGGTGCCTACTGTGGCAAAGTGGATACAGAAGCCCCTTTGCTGTTCATAGAGCAGTTCCTGAGCTATGGTGCTGTCAGGGGAAAAGGGATCCAGGGCCAGACTATAGGAAGCATGGCTCCAGAGAAAATTCTGGATTTCCTCTGCTGCATTGGCGATATCAGCGTCAGATGGTTCCGGAGATATAGAAGAGTAAACAGGAAGCTGCGCAAGCTCTTCCAAGGTGCCGGCCATTTCATCCTGATCCCAGAAGAGGTAGCGGCTGCGACAGAAATCTCCATATGCTTCCAGCAGATCTCCGCTGCTTTGGAAAAAATTTTCCAGGGAAGGTGCATCTATAGTATCTATGGTAAGAGGAAAATACTGTGCTCTTATATTTTGATGAGCGGAGCCGGTAAGCTGGTTGCTTTCAGAAAGGGTGATACCGTCTCCCTGGCTGGTTAGGGGCAGATAAGTGAAACCGGGAGTAAAAGAAAATTCTATGGAAAGGGAGAGGATATCCTCTGCAGGGGTCGAGTACAAAGGAAAATTGTAGATATCCTGGGCCTGCTGCCGGGAAATCCCCCTTTCCTGGGCATAAGAATACCACTCTTCGTCCTCAGGAGGAGTCCACTGAAAATCCATGTAGTCTGATCCGATAAATCCCCGCAAATAGAGGGTATAAGGGGAAATTCCGCTGAGCTCCACAGACAGTACTGTCTGATAAGCATATCTTGGAGGAGTGCTGGTAATAGTCTGGGCAGCTGTCTGATCTTCATAGGAAAAGACAGAGCTGCCGTTGGTTCCATCTTCTGACTGGACAGGTTCTTGAGAGGGATTATTTCTAAATAAAATTTTATTTCCCACTGCGTTGATGCGGGCGGATAAGGCGTCACTGGACTGAAAAGCCTGCGGGGCGATCATAGGCGTAAAGAGATAGGCAGCAGCCAAAAACAGCAGACCTTGAGCCGGAAGAGTCAGAAGCCAAAATCTGGATATGGTTATAGGATAAAGGGCTCCCTTCCACAAGATAAATGCTCCTACCGGCAGAAAAAAAAGAGTGACGGGAACCGGAATCTCCAGAAGATAAGAACAGAGGATCGGACCCCCCAGAAGCAGCACAAAGAGAATTCTTTTTTCCCAGAGCATAACGAAAAGCATCAGGAGCAGATAAAGGATAAGCAGAAATACCAAAAGCACCCATTTATTCTCTGCAGAGTCACTATATCCTGGAAACAGGCTGAGGCCATAAACGGTTTTGACCTGATTTTCCACTGCCCCAAGAGCACTGGAAAACTGCCGGAAAAAATCTTCCCGAAAGACATAGAAGAACAGCAGCAGTACTCCTAATGTTCCAAAAAGGAGCAAAAGAAATCTTTTGGCTTTTCTGAATAAAAAAAGCAGCGCGCCTCCAAGTCCCAGGATCATACACAGCTCTGCCATCTCTATGAAAGGAAAATCCGGGGAAAAGATAAGGGAGAAATTCAGAAGAAAGCTGGCACCGGCAAAAAAGAACAGAAGAAAGGAGCAGAAAAATCCCAGAAAAACTCTGTCTTTGTATGATTCAGACCTGCCGGCCTGTATGGTAAAGTGCAAACGTTGACTTTTCTTCATATTTGTCCTCCAAAATTATAAAGTAATTTCTGCCAGAGCCAGATCTTCTTTCCAGTTCTTTGTATCAGAGGAGAGGAGTTTCTTGTCCTCCTGCCAGAGCTCCAGTCCGGTATCCAGCAGCAGCCGGGAAGCCCAGGTATCTGTAGGATGCTCCTGGGAATAAAGGGCATAAAGATTTTTGGATCCCTGATAAAATTCTCCGTGCAGAAGGCAGTACAGGGCAAACGTCAGCTCTTCTTCATTCCGTATGGGAAGGCGCTGCAGGCACTGGGCCTTTTGATCGAACCAGATCATCAGATGGCTGCATTTTATCTCCAGCATACTGAAGGAAAGAGAGGCTGCGCACTGAAAAAAACTGCTGATTTGTCCGGCAGAATTTGTCTGAACAGGGGTCTTCAGATCCAGGAATAGAAGAATAGAAAAGCCTTCTCCCGTTCCGGGGCTTCGTACCAGCAGTTCATCGGCTCTGGCGCTGAGTTTCCAGTGCACCAGCCCCAGAGGGTCTCCTGGATGATAGCTGTGGACATCGTCCTGAAAACCTCCTGAAGCAGAAGAAAGAAAGGGATTTTCCAAACTGTCTTCTCCCTCTGGAGTAAAGTATCTCGTCCTTTCACTGAGCTTTAACGGGATAGGAGACGGCTCCGGAAAGAATAAGGCTTCTCCCAGGTAATCTTGACCTCTGGATATCCAGGCCAGAGAGAAGAAACTGTACAGCCGCAGTTTTTTTATGCGTATCTGAAATCTTCCGCAATAGGGAGAAGAAAAATTAAGAGAATATTTCCTGCGGCTTCTGGGTCCGAGAGACAGAGAAAGGTCTTTGCTTTCTGTTTTTTTCCCTTTTTGATCCAGAAGGACAAGCCGGAGCCTTATACCAGATACAGGCAATAAGCCGGGATTTTTTACGGCCAGGGTAAACACAGCCTGGTTCTCTTTGCCGCTGTGAGCAGAAGGAGGAAAGTCTACCTGGACCTTTCGGATATTATACAAAAGCTGAAGGATAGAACCTGCAAACCAGAATACAAAAAGCAGACAAAGAGCCAGGGCGGCGCTGCTTTCGTATAATACTGCCACATAAACCAAAACGAAAAAAAGCAGCAGGAAAAAAGGATTTACCATCATAGGATCTCACCTCAGGATTTACGAAGAGAAGGGCCGGGGGTAGCTTTCAGGATTTCCTCCAAGACAGCGGCAGGGGTCAGATGGCTGATCCTGGCTTTTGCGTTCAGAATAATGCGATGGGCACATACGTCCATAAAAACTTCCCGGATATCATCAGGAGTCACATAGGTTTTATTCCGGAGATAGGCGCTGGCCTGAGACATTCTGGCAAGAGCCAGAGTCCCTCTGGGACTTACTCCCAGTTCGACCATAGAGTTTGTTCTGGTAGCCTGGACCAGAGTGCCTATATAATGATAGATCCGGTCGTGGATAAAGATCCTCCGGACTTCTTCCTGCATCTGGATCAGCTCAGCGGCGTCTGCGGCCGGAGATACCTGTTCAATAGTATTCTGGGCAATACGGCCTTTCAAAATAGAAATTTCCTCGCGGATATCCGGATAGCCCATAGTGAGACAAACTGTAAAACGATCCAGCTGGGACTGGGGAAGAAGCTGTGTCCCTGCGGATCCGGCAGGATTCTGAGTGGCGATGACTATAAAAGGCCTGGGCAGAGGGTGGGTCACCCCGTCTACACTGACCTGTCCTTCTTCCATGACCTCCAGAAGGGCAGACTGAGTCCTGGGGGAAGTACGGTTGATTTCATCTCCAAGGAAAAGATTGCACATTACGGCTCCAGGCTGATAGTAAAATTTTCCAGTTTCTTTTCTGTACATGGTAAAGCCGGTAAGGTCAGCAGGCAGGACATCCGGGGTGAAGGTGAGACGGTTTTCTTTGAGATTTAAAGCTTTGGAAAAAGCCAGGGCCATAGTTGTTTTTCCAACTCCCGGAATGTCTTCCAGAAGGATATGACCGGAGGATAAAATTGCCATCATAACTTTCCGTATACATTCTTCTTTTCCGATGACTGCCTTCTGTACCTCCCGAATGACCTGATGGGCCTGCAGGCTGAGGTTTTCTTGGCTGTTCATGATCATTTCTCCTTTGCCAATATTAATACATAACTGTTCTAAATCCATTATAAAAGACATGCCTTGTACTGACAATTCTTTTTTTGTTAAATGGAAATGAAACACTGCTTCACTTTAAATTACTAAAATTAATAGTTGACAAAAGGACGGTTCCCGGGATATGATAGGAGTAACTTAAAACAGAAAGGCTGGTACAGTGAAATGACGCAGCAGAATCTTTGCAGAAATGGAAATTCTTATTTTTATTACTGCTTCCTGGGCTTTTATGGCGCAGGTTCTTTTTGCTGCAGAAATATTTCCTGATAGGAAACACTGTCCATGGAGAAAGGCCGGTGTCTGCAGCAGCAGGCACCGGCTTTTTCAGTTATAGGAGGAAATTACCATGATACTTGTATTGAAAAACAATGCGGACCAGAAAAAAGTGGAAGAACTGAAAAAACAGCTGACGGATATGGGACTGAAGCTCCATCTGTCAGAAGGAATGAATACATCCCTTATCGGTCTGATAGGGGATACGACGGAAGTGGATGAAGAATGGCTGGGAGCTCTGGATGTGATCGAATCTGTAAAAAGGATCAATGAGCCCTATAAAAAGGCAAACAAGGCCATGCATCCCAAGGACACCGTGATCGAGGCGGGAGGAAGAAAAATCGGAGGAGGAAACTTCCAGGTGATCGCAGGCCCCTGTTCTGTTGAGACGAAAGAACAGATGACAGAGGTGGCTTTTGATGTACAGAAAGCAGGAGCAGGCCTTTTAAGAGGCGGTGCCTTCAAGCCCAGAACTTCGCCTTACTCTTTCCAGGGACTTGGAAGCGAAGGATTGAAAATGCTTCTGGAGGCTAAGAAAGCCACAGGCCTTCCTGTTGTAACAGAAATTATGAGTGCTGAACATCTGCCCCTGTTTGAAGATGTAGATGTGATCCAGGTCGGCACTAGAAATATGCAGAATTTTGAACTTTTAAAAGAACTGGGAAAAATCCGGAAGCCGGTCCTTTTGAAAAGAGGAATGGCCAACACTCTGGAGGAACTGCTGATGAGCGCTGAGTACATTATGGCTGGAGGAAATGAACAGGTGATCCTTTGCGAAAGAGGAATCCGTACCTTTGAGACTTCCATGAGAAATACTCTGGACATTTCAGCCATTCCTATGCTGAAATCCAAAACCCATCTTCCGGTGATCGTAGATCCCAGCCATGCGGCAGGCATCCGTTTTATGGTGGAACCTCTGACTCTGGCTGCTATTGCCGCAGGAGCAGACGGAGTGATGATTGAAGTCCACAATGATCCGGAGAAGGCTTTGTGTGACGGAAAACAGTCTCTTACTCCGGAAAGTTTTGCTTCTTTGATGGAAAAGGTGAAAAAGACTGCACAATTTTTCGGCAGGACTATCTAGGGGTATTTTCATAGACTGCAGATTGCTCTTGAAGAGATTGAAGAACATAGAGTATAATGTTATCCATGACGCAAAATAACAGAAGTTTATTGAGAAATGGAGATAGAAATATGAAATCTGTGGTTTTAGCAGAAAAACCTTCAGTTGCCCGGGATATTGCCAGGGTTTTAAACTGCGGCAAAAAATTAAACGGCGCCCTGGAAGGAAATCAATATGTGGTGACCTGGGCTCTGGGTCATCTGGTGACTCTGGCAGATCCTGAAGAATACGAAAAAAAATATAAAGAATGGAAAATAGAAGACCTGCCCCTGATGCCGAAAAAAATGGAGCTGGTCGTGATCAAACAGACGGCAAAGCAGTATCAGGCGGTGAAAGCCCAGCTTTTCAGAAAAGACGTAAATGAGATTATTATCGCTACAGACGCAGGAAGAGAGGGAGAACTGGTGGCCAGGTGGATCCTGGAAAAATCTCATTGCAGAAAACCTGTAAAGAGGTTATGGATCTCTTCTGTGACAGATAAGGCCATCAAAGAAGGATTCGCCCATCTAAAAGACGGCAGGGAATATGAACCCCTGTACGATGCCGCCGTATCCAGAGCTGAAGCTGACTGGCTGGTAGGGATCAATGCAACCAGAGCGCTTACCTGTAAATATAATGCCCAGCTTTCCTGCGGCAGAGTCCAGACGCCGACCCTTGCTATGATCGCTGCAAGGGAAGAGGAGATACGTCAGTTTAAGCCTCAGGAATATTATGGTCTGACTCTTATGGCGGGGGGGCTCCGCTTCTCCTGGCAGGATGAAAAAAGCGGAAGCCGCCGTTCCTTTTCAAAAGAACGGATGGAAGACATGAAATCCAGGATAGGGAATGGGATTCTGGAGATAAAGGAAATTGAAAAGACTGGCAAGAAAACTTATGCACCGGGACTTTATGATCTTACGGAACTTCAGAGAGACGCCAATAAAAAATTCGGATTTTCCGCAAAAGAGACTCTGAACATTATGCAGCGGCTGTATGAAAACCATAAGGTCCTCACCTATCCGAGAACCGACTCCCGTTATATCGGCAGCGATATCGTGCCAACGATCAAAGAAAGACTGAAGGCCTGTGCTGTGGGACCTTACAGAAAGATTGCCGGTCCTTTGTCTATGCGGCCGGTAAAGGCAAACAAGTCTTTTGTGGATGACAAGAAAGTCAGTGACCACCATGCGATCATCCCTACAGAGCAGTTTGTACAGCTGGATCATATGACAAATGAGGAGAGAAAAATCTATGATCTGGTAATAAGACGTTTCTGCGGCGTCCTCTATCCTCCTTTTGAATATGAGCAGACTACTGTCAAAGGAGAGTCAGGAGGGGAAACCTTCATTGCAAAAGGAAAGATCGTGAAAAGCCAGGGCTGGAAGGAAGCCTATGAAGGAGACTGGACTGAGGAGGAAGACGAAGAATTTCAGACACTGAAAGAACTGGAACAGGGCCAGCAGTTGAAAATAGACAGGGCCGACATTTCTATTGGGAAGACTCAGCCTCCTGCGCATTTCAACGAAGCTACACTCCTTTCTGCCATGGAGAATCCTGTAAAATATATGCAGTCAAAGGATGCCCAGGCGGCCAAAACTCTGGGAGAGACCGGGGGGCTGGGAACCGTGGCCACCAGAGCAGATATCATCGAAAAGCTTTTTCACACCTTCTTTATGGAAAAAAGAGGCAACGATATCCTGCTGACTTCCAAAGCGAAACAGCTTCTGGAACTGGTGCCGGAAGACCTGAAAAAGCCGGAGCTGACTGCGGACTGGGAGATGCGGCTTTCCAAGATCGCCCAGGGAAAGTTAAAGAAAAATATTTTCTTAAAAGACATAAAAAATTATGCGGAAGAAATTATCGGGGAGATCAAAACAGGCCAGGGGACCTTCCACCATGATAATCTTACCAATACAAAATGTCCGGTGTGCGGAAAGAGAATGCTGTCTGTAAATGGGAAGAACAACAAAATGCTGGTATGCCAGGACAGAAACTGCGGCCACAGAGAGACGATCTCCCGGCTTACCAATGCCCGCTGTCCTAACTGCCACAGAAAAATGGAACTATATCTGAAAGGCAAAGAGGATACCTTTATTTGTTCTACCTGCGGTTATAAAGAAAAACTTTCCAGCTTCCAGGCCAGGAGAGAGAAAGAGGGAGCCGGTGTAAGCAAGAGAGATGTGCAGAGATATCTGAACAAACAGCGCAAGGAGGCTCAGGAGCCTATTAATAATGCCTTTGCCCAGGCTCTGGCAAAAATCAACCTGAAAGAAGATTAGAAGCCGCTGTTTTAAAAAGTTTATTTTCAGGCGGTTTTCGGAAAAAACTGCCTGAAAATACTGAA
>DWYL01000348.1 GCA_019118685.1 Candidatus Blautia merdipullorum | reverse complement strand
GTAAAAGAATTTTCAGTTCATGTGTTTCACTGTTCAGTTATCAAGGTCCCTGTCTTGCGACAGCCATATTAGATTATCACATCTTTTCTGGCTTGTCAAGAACTTTTTTCCATTTTCTTGAAATTTTCTTTTTTCAAGTTTTTCCAGTTCTTTTCGACAGCTTTAATAGATTATCACAAATTTCATTCTTTGTCAAGAACTTTTTTATTTTTTTCTTTAAAACTGTCAGCGGAGAAAGAGGGATTTGAACCCTCGCACGGCGTGAACCGTCTACACCCTTAGCAGGGGCGCCTCTTCAGCCACTTGAGTATTTCTCCATTGCCTGAATAATTGGTATTTATTCATTTTTCTGCTCTGCATGAGCAATATAGATTATACCTCCATTTTTGTTTTTTTGTCAACTGTTTTTTGCAACTTTTTTATTTTTATTTCATTTCAGTATATTTCATATATGAAAGGACGGGGAACACACCATCAAATGCGACAGCCCCATCCTTTATGATCTCCCTATACCTCAGTATACACGAACCTATTTCCTTTATACGCTATAGCTTCTATTTTTCATTTTCCTTGATCACTTTTTCTATTCTCCTCTTTACTTCTTGAGCAATCTCCACTGTTTTCATGTCTTTATACTCTTCATATAAAAGAGGCTTCAGAAAATGCACCTGCACTGTTACTTTTTCAATGGACTTTGTATCAAAGGATTTATAAGAATCTATAAGAGCAACCGGCACGATCGGACATTTTGCCTTAACCGCAGGTTTAAAGCTTCCTCCTTTAAATTCGTGAACATTATTGGGATCTTTTGTTCTGGTTCCTTCTGCAAAGATCAGATAATTTCTCCCCGCTTTTACTTCCTTTGTGACCTGAAGAATCACCTGCATAGACTGTTTTACATCTTCCCTGTCTATAGCATAAGCTTTCATACAGGCAAAAACCTGTTTTAAAAAGGGTATGTTCTGGATCTCTTTTTTCATAACTACAGAAAAAGGCGTAGAACATGCCTGTATGATGGCCAGAACATCAAACAGTCCCTGATGATTCGGAAAAAACATAAAACCATTTTCTTTGGGTATGTTTTCCTGTCCATGAACATCAATATGGATTCGACCTCCTACAACTGCCCTGTTATCTATAAGTCTCAATAATTTATATCTTTCTTCCTCTGTGTATTTGTCTACATGACTGGCATAATAACACAATTTAAACCAATAATAAGGGACTAAAATAATATTATACGCCACCATCAATAGAATTCTCTTCACTTTTCCTGCCCACTTTCTTCTTTGTGTTTTTGTTTTCATAAAAAAGAGTGTGCATTAAAAAAATCTCTTTACTTTTAATGCACACCCTGTACAGAGCTTTCACATCTCTTTGGTCTACTGGTCCCCATTGACCTGCTGACCAAAACGCTTATCCAGTTCTTCTTTATAAGACGGATTTTCTTCCTGAAACTTTTTTAAATCCTCCTGATAATTTTTATAAGTACTTGTATTCATGAACTTCTCATAGGCATTCCTTGAATATGTACTCATTTCCTCTGTAACGTCTTTTGCCGGAACAACATAATATCTTTTCCCATTTTTGTTTACATAATAAAAAGATAGGACGGGACATTTCTTTTCCGTTTCCTCCGTTTCATATGTAAACCACACATAGATCAGCCGGCTTTCCCCGCTTTCTCCAAGAAAATCCGACTTTTCAAATTTTATCTTATCAGCCTGATATGCCTTGAAAAGCCGCATATTATAGTCCATTTCTTTCTGGACATCCTCCTGGACTTCTTCTTCCTCAATGCCGTAGCACTCCTTAACAGCCTGGGTATCCTGATCCTGATAAGAAAGGATCAAAGATCTTACTACATCTTCCGGAGATTTATTCTTTACTCCATTGCTGCAGCTTCCCATTAAAATTATCATAATAGAGGCAGTCAGCATTAATAAAACCCCTTTTTTTAATACTGCCATGTAATTATTTATTCCTCTCTGCTTCCGCTTTCTGCATCTTCCTTACTTGCTTCTTCGTCTTTATCCCTTACTTTTGCAATACTTGCCACTGTAATATCGTCTTTCAGATCCATCAGTTTTACCCCTGATGTGATTCTTCCCAAAATAGAGATATCCTTGCATTCCAGCCGGATGATAATACCCTCTGTAGTGATCAGCATAACATCATTATCGCTGTTTACTGCCTTTACACCGATAACATTCCCCGTCTTTTCCGTGATCTTATAGCATTTCACGCCTTTTCCCCCTCGGTTTTGACGGGTAAATTCCCCTACAGATGTACGTTTTCCAAGCCCTTTCTCAGAAACAATCAGCAGATAATCTCCCTGGCAGGTAAGCTGCATGCCGACAACCTCATCCTCCTCCATAAGGTTTATACCTCTCACGCCCATGGAAACCCTTCCGGTAACTCTTACATCTGTTTCTCTAAAACGGATGCACTGGCCAAATTTAGTTACCAGGATAATGTCTTTCTTATTGTCTGTAAACTTCACTTCAATAAGTTCGTCATCTTCCCTTAAAGCAATGGCAGCCAGACCGGTTTTTCTCACGTTAGCATAATCTTCAATCGGTGTTTTCTTAACCAGTCCGTTTTTCGTTGCCATAAAAAGGTAATTTCCTTTTTTGAACTCATTGATAGGAATCACCGCAGTGATCTTTTCCTCCGGCTGCAGCTGGAGCAGATTAATAATGGCTGTTCCCCTAGCAGTTCTGCCTGCTTCTGGGATCTCATAGGCCTTTATCCTGTACACCCTTCCTGTACTGGTAAAGAACATCAGATAATGATGGGTAGTTGTCATCAGCAGTTCTTCGATATAATCGTCCTCTATGGTTGACATACCCTTGATTCCCTTGCCGCCTCTATTCTGGCTGCGGAAGTTATCAACGGTCATTCTCTTTATGTATCCCAGTTTTGTCATGGCTATCACGGTATTTTCTTTTGGTATCAGATCCTCCATGGAGATATCATATTCGTCATAGCCGATAGAAGTTCTTCTTTCGTCTCCGTATTTCTCTGCAATGCCAAGGATCTCCTCCCGGATCACCCTAAGAAGGAGATTTCTGTCAGACAGAATTGCTTTCAGTTCTTTTATCTTCGCTTCCAGATCATTGAATTCATTTTGAAGACGTTCTCTTTCCATTCCGGTAAGCTGATACAGTCTCATATTTACAATTTCCTGAGCCTGCACGTCTGTAAATTCAAAGGTCTCTATCAAAGTATCTTTCGCTTCCTGTCTGTTCTTGGAATTCCGGATGATCTGGATCACCTGATCAATCACATCCAGGGCTTTCAGCAGGCCGGATACAATATGCGCTCTGGCTTCCGCCTTGTTCAGGTCATACTGTGTCCTTCTGGTGACCACATCTTCCTGATGGTTCAGATAATGGTTCAGCATTTCCAGAAGGCTCATGACTTTAGGGGTATTTCCCACCAGAGCCAGCATGATCACTCCAAAGGTATCCTGAAGCTGGGTATGCTTATAAAGCTGATTTAAGATCACATTGGCATTTGCATCCCTTCTCAGTTCAATACAGATCCGCATTCCCTCTCTGTTAGAATGGTCATTGATGGCAGTGATCCCTTCCACTTTTTTATCTCTTACCAGCTCGGCGATCTTCTCAATAAGCCTTGCTTTGTTGACCAGATAAGGCAGTTCTGTAACAATGATCTGAGTCTTGCCGTTAGCCATTGTTTCAATATCTGTCACCGCCCGTACCCGGATTTTTCCTCTGCCCGTCCTGTAGGCTTCCTCAATTCCTCTGGTTCCAAGGATCGTAGCCCCTGTAGGAAAATCCGGTCCTTTTACGATAGAGAGGATCTCCTCCATTGTCGTTTCTCTGTTTTCTTCAATCTGATTGTCAATGATCTTTACCACCGCATTGATGATCTCTCTCAGATTATGAGGAGGAATATTGGTGGCCATACCTACGGCGATTCCCGAAGTTCCGTTCGCCAGAAGATTGGGATATCTGGAAGGCAGCACCGTAGGCTCCTTCTCTGTACCATCAAAGTTCGGCACAAAATCAATGGTATTTTTATTAATATCCGCCAGCATTTCCATGGAAATCTTGCTTAAGCGGGCTTCTGTATAACGCATGGCGGCCGCTCCGTCGCCGTCAACAGAACCGAAATTTCCGTGGCCGTCAACCAGAGGATATCTGGTTGACCAGTCCTGGGCCATATTGACCAGCGCGCCGTATATGGAACTGTCTCCATGGGGATGATATTTACCCATGGTATCACCTACGATACGAGCGCATTTTCTGTGAGGCTTATCAGGACCATTATTCAATTCTATCATGGAATACAGGATTCTTCTCTGTACCGGCTTCAGGCCGTCTCTTACATCAGGAAGGGCCCTGGAGGCGATAACGCTCATGGCGTATTCAATATAGGATTCCTCCATTTTTTTCTGCAGGTCTACTTCCTGGACTTTGTCAAAAATATTATCTTCCATCTGGTTTCTCCTTTTTGCCACTGGTATCCTTTATTTAAATATCCAGATTTTTTACATATTTTGCGTTCTCTTCGATAAACTCTCTTCTTGGTTCTACCTTATCTCCCATCAAAGTGGTAAAAGTCAGATCCAGTTCAGAAGTAGAATCTTCATCCATGACGACTCTCATAAGGATCCTTCTCTCCGGATCCATAGTGGTTTCCCACAGCTGGTCCGCGTCCATCTCCCCCAGACCTTTGTAGCGCTGGATACTGCATCCTTCCAGACCGATTTCTTTGAGGATATCCGCCTGTTCCTGTTCTGTATACGCATAATAAATCTTTTTGTTTTTTTCCAGTTTAAATAAAGGAGGTTTCGCCAGGTATACATATCCCTGTTTGATCAGCTCCGGCATAAACCTATATAGAAAAGTAAGAAGAAGGGTGGCAATATGAGCTCCGTCCACATCCGCATCAGTCATAATGATGATCTTATGGTAGCGGAGCTTGGTAATATCAAAATCTTCATGGATTCCCGTGCCGAAAGCCGTGATCATAGCTTTGATCTCCGCATTTGCATAAATTTTATCCAACCTTGCCTTCTCTACATTCAGGATCTTGCCTCTTAAAGGAAGGATCGCCTGGGTAGCCCTGCTTCTGGCAGTCTTGGCAGACCCGCCTGCAGAGTCTCCCTCAACAATGTAGATTTCACATTTGCTTGGATCTTTGTCTACACAGTCCGCCAGCTTTCCAGGCAGAGACATGCCGTCCAAAGCTGATTTTCTTCTGGTCAGCTCCCTTGCCTTTCTGGCTGCATCCCTGGCCCTCTGAGACAAAATGGATTTTTCCACGATGATCTTGGCCACTGCCGGATTCTGTTCCAGATAAATTTCAAGCTGGCTGCTGACCACATTATCCACAGCTCCTCTTGCCTCACTGTTTCCCAGTTTCTGCTTTGTCTGCCCTTCAAACTGAGGATCCTCGATCTTAACGCTGATAATAGCCGTCAGACCTTCTCTGATGTCTTCTCCTGTCAGATTCAGATCGCTGTCCTTTAAAAGTTTATTTTTTCTTGCATATTCATTAAAGGTCTTTGTAAGGGCGTTTCGGAATCCCATAATATGGGTTCCGCCCTCAGGAGTCGTAATATTATTTACAAATCCATAGGTATTCTCTGTATAGGCATCGTTATGCTGCATAGCTACTTCCACCATAACGCCGTCTTTCATTCCTTCAAAATAAAGAATATCCTCATATAAAGGAGTGGTGCTCTTATTCAGATATTGAACGAACTCTCTGATCCCGCCTTCATAGTGAAAAGCCGCTTCTTTAGGCTCTTCTTCTCTCTTATCCCGGGCAATGATCTTCAGTCCCTTTGTAAGAAAAGCGATCTCCCTGAAACGATGTTTTAAAGTGTTAAAGTCAAAAACAGTCTCTTCAAAGATTTCCGGATCCGGATGAAAAGAAACTGTAGTTCCCGTCCTGTCCGGTTCACAGTCCCCTACCACTTTCAGACTGTACATAGCTTTTCCTCTCTCATATCTCTGCTGGTAAATTTTACCCTCATGATAAATCTTTACTTCCAGCCAGGTAGAAAGAGCATTTACCACAGACGCGCCAACGCCGTGAAGTCCGCCTGATACCTTATAACCGCCGCCGCCGAATTTTCCTCCTGCATGAAGGATGGTAAACACCACTTCTACAGCGGGGATTCCTGCTTTATGATTGATCCCTACAGGGATTCCTCTTCCGTTATCAATAACTGTGATTGAATTGTCTTCATTAATCGATACATCAATGGTATCACAGAAACCTGCCAGAGCTTCATCCACTGCGTTGTCTACGATCTCATATACTAAATGATGAAGGCCTCTGGCCGAGGTACTGCCAATATACATACCCGGTCTTTTTCTTACTGCTTCCAAGCCTTCCAGAATCTGGATCTGGTCGGCTCCGTACTCTGTATTAATTTCTGTACTCATGTAATTCCTCCTGTTAACCGGACTGTGCCGGGAATTTATTCTGTCACCGTTATGTAAACTGCTAAGAAGGACAGTACACTCTCCCGTCAACCACCTTAAATATTTTGTTGATATGAAATCTTTTATCGATAAAATCATCCAGCCCGGTACATGTGATCATTGTCTGAACCTGACTGATACTGTTCAAGAGATAATTCTGCCGGCTGGAATCCAGTTCAGACAGCACGTCGTCCAAAAGCAGCACCGGCATATCCTTGATTCTTTTTTTGACCATATATATTTCTGAAAGTTTCAGAGACAGAGCAGCCGTCCGCTGCTGTCCCTGAGAACCATATTTTCTGATATCCATTCCGTTTATTTTTACACAGAGATCATCTCTGTGGGGACCTTCAGAAGTAAGTTTGAAACGGCAGTCCTTTTCTCTGTTCCGTAAAAGAACAGAAAGAAAATTTTCTTCTGAGACACTTGGCTCATAGAGCAGACGGATTTCTTCCTTACCTCCTGTTATATTCCTGTGTATCTCTGTAATGATCCCATTCATTTCTTCTATAAATTTTTTTCTGCCCTGAATGATAGACGCGCCATAGCGGGCAAGCTGCTCATCCCATACATCCAGAGTATTCAAAAGAGAAGGCTGAAAAGACAGGTCCTTCAAAAGTTTATTTCTCTGATTCAAAACATGGTTATAACTGGAAAGATCCGAAAGATACAGCTTATTAAGTTGACATAATTCCAAATCCATAAATCTTCTTCTTTCTCCCGGACCATTTTTAATAATATTCAGATCCTCCGGAGAAAAAAAGACCAAATTCAGAATACCGAATAATTCTCCGGCCTTTCGTATGGGAATCCCGTCTACAGCGATCCCTTTTGTCTTATTTTTCTTTAAATGCATGTCAATTCTGCGGGATATCCCCTCTTTTTTTACAAACATCCTTATATGGGCTTCATCAGCATCAAACTGTATCATCTCCCGGTCTTTGCTTCCTCTGTGGGATTTTGTCGTGCCGCAGAGATAAACCGCTTCCAGGATATTCGTTTTTCCCTGGGCGTTATCGCCGTAAAAAATGTTCGTTCCTTTGTCAAACTGAAGAGAAAGACTATCATAATTCCTATAATTTTTCAGCTCTATGGATTCAATATACATAAGTCACCTTTACTGCTGCCCAATTATTTTTCAATCCGGATCTCCTCTCCTTTGTAGGAAATAACATCGCCGTCATAAAGTTTACGGCCTCTGCGCGTCTCTGTCTCTCCATTGACCCGGACCTCTCCATCCTGGATCACATATTTCGCTTCCACTCCGTCCTCCGCCAGATTGGCGGCTTTCAAAGCCTGTCCCAGTTTTATAAACTCATCTCTTAATTTGATAATTTCCATATTTTTCTTTTTAAATCCCCTCTCTGGCTCTTTTTTATCTATTTATCCTGTCTATCTGCTTACTGCGTTGAAATTCACCGGCAGTATCAGATAAATATACTGCTGCGCATCATCCCGGATAAAACAGGGAGCCTTGGGATTCATAAGATAAATGCTGATCTCCTCATCATCAATCACCTTCAGGGCATCGATCAGAAATTTAGGGTTAAAACCGATCATAATGTCTTTTCCCTCTTTTTCAATATCAATATCTTCCTTCATGGATCCGATCTGAGAATCAATGCTCAGCTCCATCTGTCCGTCCTCTATGTTAATGATGATCGGCTTCTTATCTCCTTCTTTTACAAGAAGAGTGGCTCTGTCAATACAGTCCAGAAATTCCTTTTTATTGATCTTAACTTTTGTTTCATAATCGCTGGAAAGCATCTGATCAATTCTAAAATACTCCCCTTCAATCAGACGGGAAACCACCACTGTATCATTAAATTCAAATAAGATATGATTAGAGGACAAATAAATATCTACCATATCTTCCAGTTCTCCGGACAATATTTTGCTGATCTCACTTAATGTTTTTCCGGGAACTACCACTTTACGGTTTTCGCAGGACTCCTGAAGAGGAACACGGCGGATGGAAATTCTGTGTCCGTCCAGGGATATTACCCGCAGTCTGTTGTCTTCGATCTGAAAAAGCTCTCCGGTCATCAATTTATTATTTTCATTTAAGGCGATTGAGAAAATCGTCTGACGGATGATTTCTTTCAATGTAAACTGTGAAACCCGTATACATTCATTTTTTTCTATCAAAGGAAGATATGCAAAGTCTTCTCCTGATTTGCCGGGGATATTGAATTTTGCTTTTTCACAGGTGATAGTAGTATTCAGTTTTTCATCTGTTTCTATAGTAACATCGCTGTCTGGAAGTTTACGGATAATCTCAGAAAAGATCTTTGCGTCAAGAGCAATGATTCCCTTTTCCAGAATCATGCCCTGTACCCGGGTTTCAATGCCAAGCTCCATATCATTAGATGTGAATTTGATGTCATTCGTTGATGCATCAATGAGTATACATTCCAAAATAGGCATGGTTGTTTTGCCGGGAACGGCTTTCATAACAATGTTGACACTTTTCTGAAGTTCAGTTTTAGAACAAAATAATTTCATGGTGTGTATAACTTCCTTTCTGTGATGGAGTGCTTTTATAAAAATAAATTTATTAAATAATCCGCAGTAGCCGCCGTAGGGGCTGTGAATATGTGCATAACTGCCAAAAACCCTGTAAAACCCGGGTTTTGGAGTATGGATAACTTTGTGGGTTAATCCTGAAGTTCCTGTGAAGGGCCAGTTGATAAAGGTGTGGATAAAAAAACCGGCTTTTGGAGCGGATTCAGGTGTCCACATAGAATTCACATTATATACACTTTAAGTTGTGGATAGATTTATTGTTTGGAAGGATTAATCTTCTTTTTAAGAATATCAATAACTTCTCTTGTGGATTCTGAGGTCTTAAGTTCGGCTTCTATTTTATTAATGCCGTTCATAATGGTTGTATGATCCCTGCCCCCCAGATATTGACCGATGATCTTTAAGGTCGCCTCTGTCATATGACGGCACAGATACATGACGATCTGTCTTGGAAACACGACTTTGGAGTTTCTTTTGTTTCCTATAATATCTTCAGGAGTCAGGTCAAAATGTTCCGCTACGATATCTGTGATAAGTTCAGGGGTGATCACCCGTTTCTCATTAGGTGAGATGATATCTTTGAGGACCTTTTCCGCAAGGGCCAGGTTGATCTCGCTTTTTTCAAGATTGGCATAAGCCATGATCTTATTCAGAGATCCTTCCAGCTCACGGATATTGGATTTTACATTCCGGGCAATGTATTCAATAACCTCATTATCGATTTTATAGCCGTCCAGTTCTTCTTTTTTCCGAAGAATCGCCATTCGGGTTTCGTAGTCAGGAGAAGAGATATCTACAATCAGCCCCCATTCGAAGCGGGAACGAAGACGGTCTTCCAGAATCTCCATATCTTTCGGCGGTTTATCAGAAGATATGACGATCTGTTTTTTTGCTCCGTGGAGAGCGTTAAAAGTATGGAAAAATTCTTCCTGTGTGGATTCTTTTCCGATGATGAACTGGATATCGTCAATTAAAAGCACGTCGATATTCCTGTATTTTTCCCGGAACTTGGAAGTTGTCGAGTTATTTCCGCTCCGGATGGATTCGATCAGTTCGTTGGTAAATTGCTCACTGGTAACATAAAGTACCTTTGCGCTGGGATTTTTCTGCAGCACAAAATGAGCGATGGAATGCATTAGATGGGTTTTCCCCAGTCCCACGCCTCCATATATAAAAAGCGGATTATAAGCCTCACCCGGTGATTCCGCCACAGCCAGAGAAGCTGCATGGGCCATTTTGTTATTGCTTCCTACAACAAAAGTATCAAAAGTATAGCGGGGATTCAGCCCTGCTTTTGCAATATTTTCGTTCAGAGTGGAAGTATCTGAGGGAACCGGCTCCTGAATTTCCTCTTTGATTTCCTCCGGAAGGACCAGGGAAACTTCATAATCTTCACCTGTAGTTTCTACGATCGCTACCTGAAGAGGGAGAAGATATTTCTTATTTATATAATTAAGCGCCATGCTGCCATTGGTAACAA
>DWYL01000347.1 GCA_019118685.1 Candidatus Blautia merdipullorum | reverse complement strand
GCAGAGGCCTTTGGAGCGGCCCACGCATTTTTAATGGTGGGAGGGACCACTTCCGCAGTTCAGGCTATGGTCCTTTCCGTGGCAAAGCGGGGAGAGAAGATCATTCTTCCCAGAAACGTCCACAGAAGCGTCATCGGAGCTATGGTGCTCTGCGGAGCCGTACCGGTATATGTAAATCCCCAGTGCAATGACCGGCTGGGAATTCCTCTGGGAATGAGGGTAGAAGATGTAAAGAAGGCCATTGAGGAAAATCCGGACGCCAAGGCGGTATTGGTAAACAATCCTACCTATTACGGGATTTGTTCCGATATTAAGTCTATCGTAAAGCTGGCCCATGACCATGGGATGTACTGTCTGGCTGACGAGGCTCATGGAACCCATTTTTACTTTTCCGATCAGCTTCCGGTATCTGCTATGGAAGCAGGAGCAGATATGGCTGCGGTATCCATGCACAAATCAGGAGGAAGTCTTACACAGAGTTCCCTTCTCCTTCTGGGACCTAACATGTCCGAGGGATATGTGCGTCAGATCATAAACCTGACCCAGACTACCAGCGGCTCGTATCTTCTTCTCTCCAGTCTGGATATTTCCAGGAGGAATCTGGCTCTCAGAGGCAAGGAGACTTTTGAAAAGGTGAGAAGCTATGCAAAATACGCCAGAGCAGAGATTAACGATATTGGAGGCTATTACGCTTTCTGCAGAGAGCTGATCAACGGAAACAGCGTCTATGACTTTGATGTGACCAAGCTGGCGGTCCACACTCTGGATGTGGGGCTGGCCGGGATTGAGGTCTATGATCTTTTGAGAGACGAGTACGATATTCAGATAGAATTCGGGGACTTTGGAAACTTTCTGGCTTATCTGTCTATCGGAGACAGAAAGCAGGATATTGAGCGTCTGGTATCTGCTCTTGCGGAGATTTCCAGAAGATTCGGGAAAGAAAAAGTGGATCTTATGACCCAGGAATATGTGGATCCTCAGGTAGCGGTGTCTCCCCAGGATGCTTTTTACGCAGATAAAGAAAAGGTGGAGCTGAAGGATGCGCCGGGACGGATCTCCGGTGAATTTGTCATGTGCTATCCTCCGGGAATCCCTATCCTGGCACCGGGAGAGCGGGTGACCCAGGAAATCCGGGAACATATTGAATATGCCAGAGAAAAAGGCTGTACTTTAACAGGAGCGGAGGATCTTGAAATCCGCCATCTCAACGTGCTGAAAGGAGTATAGACATGGATTTTTGGTTTTCTGAAAAACAGACAAAGAATGTGAAGCTGTCTATCCGGGTTGACCGGCAGCTTTACAGCGGCCACAGCGATTTCCAGCGGATCGATGTGTTTGAGTCACCGGAGTTCGGACGTTTTCTGACTCTGGACGGTTATATGATGTTGACGGAAAAGGACGAGTTTATTTACCATGAAATGATCACCCATATTCCTATGGCGGTGCATCCCCATGTGGAGAAAGTTCTGGTCATCGGAGCCGGGGACGGAGGCGTTGTCCGGGAGCTGGTCCGGTATCCGGAGATCCAGAAGATTGATCTGGTAGAGATAGATGAGATGGTGGTGGAGGTGTGTAAGAAATACCTGCCCCAGACTGCCTGCCGTCTGGATGATGAACGGGTAGAGATCCATTATGAGGACGGCCTGAAGTTTATCCGCAGATGTAAGGAAGAATACGATCTGATCATTGTGGATTCTACAGATCCCTTCGGCCCGGGAGAGGGGCTTTTTACCAGAGAGTTTTATGGGAACTGCTATAAAGCCCTAAAGGAAGACGGGATCATGGTAAACCAGCATGAAAGTCCTTTTTATGAGGAGGACGCCCTGGCCTGCCAGAGGGCTCATAGAAATATAACAGAATCTTTCCCCATAAGCCGGGTATATCAGGCCCATATTCCAACTTATCCTTCGGGCCACTGGCTTTTTGGCTTTGCCTCCAAGAAATACCATCCTCTCCGGGACCTGAGGGAAAAGGAGTGGAATGACAGGGGAATTACTACCAGGTATTATACCACCACACTGCACAAGGGAGCTTTTTACCTCCCGGCATATGTAGAGGAGCTATTAAAAGATGTTGAGAACAAACGTTGAGACTTATCTGGAATGTGACAGAGACTATGAGGAAGCGGATATCGTGCTTTTCGGAGCGCCTTTTGATTCCAGCACTTCCTTCAGACCGGGAACCAGATTCGGGAGCAGCGCTATCCGCCATGAATCCTTTGGTCTGGAAAGCTACAGCCCTTATCAGGATCGGGACCTGAGAGATTACCGGATCATGGATTCCGGGGACCTGGAGCTGAGTTTTGGAAATACCAAGCTGGCCCTGGCAGATATTGAAGAACGGGCACAGACTATACTGAATGACGGGAAGATCCCTTTTATGCTGGGCGGAGAACATCTGGTGACCCTGGGAGCTTTCCGGGCAGCGGTTGAAAAATTTCCGGACATCCATATGATTCATTTTGACGCTCATGCAGATCTGCGCCAGGACTACCTGGGAGCAGAGCTGTCTCATGCCTGTGTGCTGAGAAGATGCTGGGAGCTTGTTGGAGACGGACGCATTCACCAGTTTGGCATCCGCTCTGGAGACCGGGAAGAATTTTACTGGGGAAAAGACCATGTAAAAACCAGAAAATTTGATTTTGAGGGCCTTGAGGAAACCCTGGAACAACTGAAGGATGTTCCTGTTTACTTTACTCTGGATCTTGATGTGCTGGATCCTTCCGTATTTCCGGGAACAGGTACGCCGGAACCTGGCGGGGTCTCCTTTGAGGAGCTTCGCAAAGCAGCCACCCTGGTCTGCCAAAAGGGCAATGTGGTTGCCTGTGACGTAAATGAGTTGAGCCCTCATTACGATCAGAGCGGGGCTTCCACTGCCGTGGCCTGCAAGATCGTCCGGGAGATGCTTCTGGCGCTGGGTAAATAGAAGTAAGCATACGAATGCATGGAAACACGAAAAAGGCAAAAAGATAGTAACATTATAAATACAATAGCCGAAAGTTGAAGGCAAAAAAAGAAATCGGAGGAAAAATCATGGGAAAAGCATTGATCATCGGATGCGGCGGCGTAGCTTCTGTAGCTATTCACAAATGCTGCCAGAACAGTGAAGTATTTGAGGAGATCTGCATTGCCAGCAGGACAGTGTCCAAGTGCGACGCTCTGAAGGAAAAACTTCAGGGAACCACCAAGACAAAGATCACCACTGCACAGGTAAATGCAGACAATGTGGAGGAACTGATCGATCTGATCAACAAGGAAAAACCGGATGTGGTGCTGAATCTGGCTCTGCCATATCAGGATCTGACTATTATGGATGCCTGTCTGGCTACAAAGACCCACTATGTGGATACTGCCAATTATGAGCCGGAAGACACGGCAAAATTTGAATACAGCTGGCAGTGGGCTTACAGAGAAAGGTTTGAAAAAGCCGGGATCACCGCCCTTTTGGGAAGCGGTTTTGATCCGGGAGTTACAGGAGTATTCTCTGCCTATGCTCTGAAACATGAATTTGATGAGATTAACTATATTGATATCCTGGACTGCAACGGCGGCGATCACGGCTATCCTTTTGCCACCAACTTTAACCCGGAGATCAATATCCGGGAGGTTTCTGCTAACGGCTCTTACTGGGAAGACGGACACTGGGTGGAGACCAAACCTATGGAGATCAAGAGAGTTTATAATTTTGAAGAAGTAGGAGAGAAGGATATGTATCTGCTCCACCATGAGGAAATCGAAAGCCTGGCTTTGAATATTCCAGGGATCAAGAGGATCCGTTTCTTCATGACTTTTGGACAGAGCTATCTTACTCATTTAAAATGTCTGGAGAATGTAGGAATGACCTCTATTGAGCCTATTATGTTTGAGGGAAAAGAAATCGTGCCTCTCCAGTTCTTAAAGGCAGTTCTTCCTGATCCGGCTTCTCTGGGACCAAGAACCAAAGGAAAGACCAATATCGGCTGTATTTTCCAGGGAAAGAAAGATGGAAAGGACAAGAACTATTATCTGTACAACATCTGCGACCATGAGAAGTGCTATGCAGAGGTAGGCTCCCAGGCAGTTGCCTATACCACGGGCGTTCCTGCTATGATCGGTGCTATGATGATCATGACTGGAAAGTGGAATAAACCGGGAGTCCATAACATTGAAGAGTTTGATCCGGATCCATTTATGGAAGCCCTGAATAAATGGGGACTGCCATGGAGAGAAAGCCATGATCCGGTTCTGGTGGATTAATGAGCGGGAAAACACAGGCAGGCTTTTCTACCCCCTATTTTCTGGTGGAGGAGAAAAGCCTGCTCCACAATCTGGAAATTTTAAAAAGAGTACAGGAAGAGGCCGGGTGTAAGATCCTTCTGGCTCAGAAGGCTTTTTCCATGTTTTATGCCTATCCTCTGATTCGGAAATACCTGGCGGGAACTACTGCCAGCGGTTTATATGAGGCCCGGCTGGGCCATGAATGCTTCGGAGGAGAGACCCATGTATTTTCCCCTGCCTACCGGGAAGAGGAGTTTGAGGAAATCTTACAGTACGCAGATGACCTGGTATTCAACTCTCCCAGACAGGTGCGTCTTTACGGAGAACGGGCAAAAAAAGCGGGAAAATCCATAGGCCTGCGGATCAATCCTCAGTGCTCTACTCAGGAAGGTCATGCCATCTACGATCCCTGCGCCCCGGGCTCCAGGCTGGGAACTACTCTGGAGAACTTTGATGAAAGTCTCCTGCCCCTTCTGGACGGCCTTCACTTCCATACTCTCTGTGAACAGGGAGCGGAAGACCTGGAGATCACTCTCCGGGCCTTTGAGGAAAAGTTTGGAAAATACCTGCATCAGATGAAGTGGCTGAACCTGGGAGGGGGACATCACATTACAAAAGAGGACTATGATGTAGAGAAGCTTATTGCAATGGTAAGGCGGCTGAAGGAGACCTATGATCTGGAAGTTTACCTGGAGCCGGGAGAGGCGGTGGTCTTAAACGCAGGGCTGCTGGTTTCTTCTGTGCTGGAAGTGGTCCATAATGATATGGATATTGCCATACTGGATACTTCCGCAGCCTGCCATATGCCCGATGTGCTGGAAATGCCCTACCGCCCACCGGTGAGAAACAGTAAAGAGCCGGGGGAGAAGGCTTATACTTTCCGTCTTACAGGACCTACCTGCCTGGCTGGAGACGTGATCGGAGACTATTCCTTTGATGAGCCTTTAAAGCCGGGGGATCAGATTATTCTGGAAGATATGGCCCTTTATACCATGGTGAAGACCAATACTTTCAACGGAATGCCCCTTCCGGACATTGTCTGGGAAAAGACGGACGGGGAGAAAGTGCTGGTAAAGAAGTTCGGGTATGAGGATTTTAAGGGGAGGCTGTCTTAGTACAGAAAGCTGCCGGTATTTCGTAAAGGATAACAATTTATAGGAGGCATAAGAGACAATGTTGGATATAGGTGCTATAGTCTGGGGCGTACAGGATGTTCCGCGTAGTGTAGCTTTTTGGAGTAAAGCGTTAAATTATAGATTAAAATACCCTGCCTCAGAAGGGTGGGCGATATTAGTTCCTGTTCAGGGGAGCGGCATTCAGCTTTCTTTGAATAAGGTGTCTTCTCCGAAAGCCAGAAGACATCATCTGGATTTATTCACAGATGATCAGGAAGGGGAAGTGGAAAGACTGCTGGCTTTAGGGGCGACAAGGAAACCATGGAATTATGAGGAGGGAGCAGATTACGTGGTCTTGCAGGACCCGGATGGCAATCCATTTTGTGTGGTGCAGCGGTGATACTCTCTTATGCAGAAGGTTCTGGGAATCCTGTGGGGCGACAGGAGGATAAAATTGGAAAAATTCTGGAAAAAGAAAGGATTTGTGCAGGCTTTTATTGTAGTGTGGGTGCTTTTTTTCGGAGCGGTTGCCTTCTACTATCAGCCGGGACTTAAAAGAGTGATCTCCATACTGGAGAAAGAGCAGATAAGTACGGTTTATTATTCGGGAATGACAGATACTGTCCAGATAAATTATGGACAGTATCTGCCGGAAGAAAAATTTGATGAATTTATACAGCTTCTTCGAAAGGTCAGACTTGAAGGAAGAGTTTCCAGCAAGGGGAGATCTTTCAGAAGAAGATTTTTTTCCCAGAGCAGCCAGAGCATTTCTTACCAGGAATTTGTAAACTACAGAGTGACTACAAAAGAAGGAAAGGAATATAGGCTGTTTTTTGGCGGCGGATACTTTGGGATAGATAACAGATACTATTATATAAAAAACAAGACTGGAGTAAAAAACGCACTGGAACAGCTTCTGGCATTTGAGTGAAGTTTCTCCAGTTAACCTGAAGTTTCTCCACTGTTTTTTCTGAAGACGTTTTTGTATAGTATAGTTACACTTTAAGAAAGAACAGAAAGGAGAAAAATGGTGAAGAAAAAAGGAGCTTTGAAAAAAGCGTGAGCTGCCGGTATGGCAGCGGCCATGGCTTTGGGATTTTGCGCCTGCCAGGGAGGAGACGGGGCTTCCCAGGGCGGCGAGGGAAAGGAGGAAAGCAGCTATCGGGTAACAGAAGAGAATGAGAACCAAGAGCTGGTCATGGAAAATCAGCCGGAATCTTCCTACTGGTTCCCGGAGGAATTACTGGAGTGGGAACCTTCGGAGGACGAAGATCTGGAGTATAACATCAGCCATGTACCTCTAGCATCCCGGGTGGATAAGGAAATCCTTACCCCAGTGAACGAGACACAGAATAAGGATACAAAGGTTATGGCGATTTCCATTATGAATTCCAGCACCAGTGGAAATGCCCCTCATGGTCTGAATTCTGCAGACTGTAATATTTTCACCTATTGGCAATATGTAGATGAACTGGTATACTGGGGCGGTTCTTCCGGAGAAGGACTTATCGTTCCCCCAAGCCCCGATGTGACGGATCTGGGCCATAAAAATGGAGTGCCGGTGATCGGTACTGTATTTTTCCCCCAGGATGTGGCAGGAGGAAAGATGGAATGGCTGGATACCTTTCTACAGCAAAAAAAAGACGGAAGTTTCCCTGTAGCTGACAAGCTTATAGAAGTAGCGCAGACCTATGGATTTGACGGCTGGTTTATCAATCAGGAGACAGAAGGCGGAGAAGAAAGGTCTCTAAATGAACAGGACGCGGTGAAAATGCAGGCCTTTATCCAATATGTGAAAGAACAGGCTCCCCAGCTGAGAGTGGTATACTATGATTCCATGACCTCTGAAGGAAAAATGGACTGGCAGAACGCCCTTACAGATAAAAATACCATGTTCCTTCAGGACCAGGAGGGAAATCCTGTAGCTGATGAAATGTTTCTGAATTTCTGGTGGACAGAAGAAAAACTGGCCTCACAGGATCTTGTGGCGGCTTCAGAAAAGAAAGCCCGGGAACTGGGAATAGATCCCTATGATCTGTATGCGGGAGTGGATATCCAGGCTGATGGATATACAACACCAGTACGCTGGGATCTTTTTGAAAATGGAGAGAATGGAACCCATACTTCTCTTGGACTGTATTGTCCTAACTGGGCATATACTTCTTCGACAGGATTGGATGAATTCCACCAAAAAGAAAACGCTATCTGGGTAAACAGCAGTCAGGATCCTTCTGCAGAAGTTTCTTATGCTTCTCCAGAACAATGGAGAGGAGTTTCTACCTATGTTATTGAAAAAACAGCGATTTCCTCTCTTCCTTTTGTTACAAATTTTAACACCGGAAGCGGATACAGCTTTTTCCGCCAGGGAGAGCAGATATCCAAGATGGACTGGAATAACAGAAGCGTAGGGGACATTCTTCCAACCTATCGGTGGAGCATTGAAAATGAAGGAGAAAATTCTCTGAAAGCGGATTTTGATGTAAGTACTGCCTGGTATGGGGGAACTTCTCTGAAACTCTATGGAAATATGAACAAGGACAGCCTTTCTTCTGTAACCTTGTACAGCGCAGATCTGCCTGTGGAAAAGGATACGGTCTTTACCACTACAGCAAAAGCCTCTGGAGAATCTCAGCTGGATGCAACCCTTACTTTTGATGACGGCAGTAAGGAAGTGCTGGAAGGAGATAAAAAGGTAACTGAAGACTGGACCTGTGTTTCCTATGATCTTTCTCCATTCGCTGGTAAAAAAATCCGCAGTATCGGTTATGAAATCAGTGCTGGTGAAGCAGACAGCGCTTATACGTTGAACCTTGGAAATATTTCCATTACAGCATCGGAAAATTCCAAAGAAAATCTGAGTGTGTCAAAAGTATCGGTAGATGACACGATGTTTGATGAAGACGGAATGTATGCCGGAGTCCGACTTTCCTGGGAAAGCAGCCAGGAAGCGCCTTATTATGAAATCTACCATGTGAATGAAGACGGAAGCCGTTCTTTCCTGGGAGTATCTAATACAAACTGTTTCTATGTGAATGTTCTTCCCCGTATGGATGACACGAATAAATCAGAATTTCTGGTACTGCCTGTAAGCCAGGATCTGGAGCAGGGAAATGGAGCCTCAGCAGAAATGGAGTGGCCGGACAACAGTCTTCCAAAAGCCGATCTTGCAGCGTCTCAGACACTTGTAGGAACTGGAAGCACAATAACCTTTACCAGCGCCTGCTCCGAAAATACAGAAAAAGTCATCTGGAAGATCCCGGGCTCTGATAAGGAAAATGCCCAGGGAGATTCTGTAGACGCAGTTTTTGATACGGAAGGTACCTATGAGATATCTGTCACCGCAAAAAATGAGTCTGGAGAAGATACCAAAACCATTTCTGTAGTTGTAACTTCTCAGTTGGAAAAAGACAGCGAACTGACTCTTCTTTCTCAGGGTAAGCCTGCGGAAGCTACAGCTTATACTAACGAGAACGAAAAGCCAGACTTTGCAGTAGACGGAGATGTGACTAAAAAGTGGTGCGCAACAGGTACACCTCCTCATGAGATTACCATTGATCTCGGTGGGGAAATGACCGTCAGCCAGGTGGCGCTTGCTCACGCAGAAGCAGGAGGCGAGGGAGCCGACATGAATACCCAGGGATATGAGATTTCTGTAAGCACAGACGGTACAGAGTACACACCAGTGGTAACTGTAACCCGAAACACCGCAGGAAATACACTGGATACCTTTACGCCAGTGAATGGACGTTATGTGAAGCTTTCCGTAACAAAGCCTACCCAGGGCTCTGATACTGCCGCAAGGATCTATGAAATCCAGGTATATGGATCTGAAAAAACTCTGCAGTAAATAAACAGGAGATATTGCAGGACGCCGGTCTTCGGCGCTGTGATATATATGGACTGGAGTGCTGCAGAGGCTATGAAAGCTATTGGAATTCCGGAAGAAAAATGGCAGGAGTATGAGAAGAAACTAAATGAGAGCCAGGAATAAGGTCTGACAGGTTATAAAAAGGCAGATCCGGTATGCAGAATCGTATGGTATATCGGATCTGCTTTTATTTGCCCGGGTCTTTATTCTGTGGTAAGATAGGAAAGACGATTTTAACCTGACACAAGGAGGCAGAGATGAAGGAAAAGATTTTAGTGGTGGATGACGAGAAGGAAATTACAGATCTGGTGGCCCTGTATCTGGAAAATGAAGGATTTCAGGTTTATAAATTCTATGATTCCCGGAAGGCCCTGGAATGTGCCCAGAGGGAGGAAATGGATCTGGCGGTCCTGGATATCATGATGCCGGAGGTGGATGGTCTGGAACTGTGCAGGCTTATCCGGCAGAAGTACACCTATCCCATTATCATGCTTACAGCTAAGGGAACGGAAATTGACAAGATCAACGGCCTGACTCTGGGAGCTGATGATTATGTGACAAAACCTTTTCTTCCTCTGGAACTGGTGGCTCGGGTAAAAGCACAGCTTAGAAGATACAAGCAGTATGACGGAAGCCGGGAGAAACAGGAAGAAGTCTTTTTTCATAAAAGCCTGGTGTTGAACCTTAAGACCCACGAGTGTACTCTGAATGAAAGGCCTTTGGCCCTTACTCCCACAGAATTTACGATTTTGGCAGTGCTCTGCAAGAAAAAAGGAAGCGTGGTCAGTGCAGAAGAGCTTTTTCATGAAGTCTGGAAAGATGAATACTATCAGAAAAATAATAATACTATTTCCGTTCATATCCGCCGCTTAAGGGAGAAAATGGGAGATTCCTTTGAAAAGCCCAAGTACATTAAGACAGTCTGGGGGTGCGGATATAAAATTGAAGGATAGAACAAAACGAATTTTAAAACTTCTGCTGATCCTCCTTATAACAGCCGGAGTATGCTATCTTGTTTATTTCCAGGTAGACTACCTTATGAACGGGAGTTTTGTAGATTGGTTTGAGACCAATTTTACTACAATGTATAATACCTACGATGCTGATTTTGGCGGAGAATATGTGCGGAAGGAAATTAACTGGTACGAACTGAAAGCTTTTCTTATGGTATTCTTTACTGTCTTTGTGATTATTCTTGTACTGGCAGTAACTGCTATTCTTTATTTTTACGGCAAGAGGAAGACCAGAAAAAATGTGGAAGAGCTTGAGAAAAAGATCCAGCGTTATATGACGAAAGATCTGGATATGGAAGAAGTATTTCCTCCGCCTTATACAGAAGTAGGCGCCCGTATGCTGCAGATCAAGACCGGTATGATCCGGAAAGAGGGATCCCTGAAACAGGAGGCCCAGAGGAAAAATGATCTGATCACATATCTTGCCCATGATCTGAAAACTCCCCTGACTTCTGTCCTGGGGTATCTCAATCTGCTTGATGAAGCTCCGGATATGCCGGAAGCCCAGAAGGAAAAGTACACCCACATTGCTCTGGAGAAGGCACAGCGGCTGGAGGGGCTGATCGAGGAATTTTTCGAGATCACCCAGTATAACCTTCAGAATATTTTCCTGGAAAAAGAGGATTTGGATCTTTCCTACATGCTTATGCAGATGACAGAAGAATTTTATCCGGTTTTGGCAGCCCATGGAAATGAGATAAAACTGGAGGCAGAGGAAGCCCTTCATTTGTATGCCGATGCGGATAAGCTGGCCAGGGTCTTTAATAATATTCTGAAAAACGCAGTGGCCTACAGCTACCCCGATACACCCATTACTGTGCGGGCTTTCCGGAACAAGAATAAGATTATCCTTTCCTTTGAAAACCAGGGAAAAAATATACCGAAAGAAAAGCTGGACAGCATTTTTGAAAAGTTTTTCCGCCTGGACAGTTCCAGAAGGACCAATACCGGAGGCGCCGGACTGGGACTTGCCATTGCAAAGGAGATCGTAGAGCTTCATGGAGGAAGTATTTCTGCAAAAAGCCAGGAGGAAAAAGTAGTCTTTACTGTGGAGCTGCCAGTTAAATAGTTACCTTTATCTTTTTTCCTATGTTCATTTTTTCTTAGGAATTTGGCAAGGAAATATTAAAACATTCCCGCCCCTTATCTGCTATTTTTAATACAGTCAGAATTTCACAAAAATGTGAGGGGTTCTGATTGGAAAATACAGATAAAGGACGGGATTTTTATGAGCAGAGGCAAAAGAAGAAAGCACCTGTTGGGAAAGTTTATTTTTTTGATCGGAGCGGCATATGCTTTTATCCTTGCAGTAGCGGTGATACATAGTCTGGGAGGCCTGGAAAGTGTGAGGGAGAGTATTGAAGAAAATATGGACCCTGGCAAAAATTTGGCGGATATGTCTTCATTATATAGTGAAAGCGCCGTGCTTCTGGATCTGGATACAGGGAAGATCGCAGCCCAGAAAAAGAGCCAGGAAAAGATTTACCCCGCTTCTCTGACAAAAATGATGACCGTGCTTCTGGTATTGGAAAATGGGGAGGATTTAGATAAACAGGTAAGACTGTCAGAAGACATTTTTCCGGAACTTTATGAAGAGGGCGCTTCCATGGCTGGATTTCTTCCTGGAGAGCATGCTACTGTAAGAGACCTGCTTTACGGGGCGATGCTTCCTTCAGGAGGAGAATGCTGCAAAGCACTGGCAAAGGAGGTGGCCGGATCAGAAGAAAAATTTGCAGACCTTATGAATGAAAAAGCAGAGGAACTGGGCATGAAACATACCTACTTTGTAAATTCTACAGGCCTGCAGGATAAAAAGCATTACACCACTGCAAAAGATCTGGCCAGGCTTTTGGAGGATGCCTGGGACAATGGAGATTTCCGAGCGATTTTTACCAAAAAGTCTTACACTGTGCCTCCTACAGACGGCCATCCGGAGGGCTTTACCTTCTATAGTCTGATGTTTCAGGAAATGGAACAGTCTGGCATTACTAGTGATTATATTTTAGGGGGCAAGACCGGCTATACTTCTGATGCAGGCCTGTGTCTGGCCAGTGTGGGAACTGTCGGAGATAAGACATACGCTCTTGTCACGGCCAAGGCAGACGGCAGCCATGATACCCAGCCCTATCATATCTTAGATGCAGTTTCCGTATTCCAGAAACTGAACGGGGAGTAAGGAAGGAGCAATAAAATGTATAAATATTCTCGATTTTGATTAATGCGACAGCTCCTTGTTCTGTGAAGCTTATTCCCCATAAGGAATCTTTAAAAGAAAAGTGCAGCCTCCCCCAGGCGTATCTTTCAGGATCAGATCTCCTTTGTGGAGTTTTGCCAGTTCTTTTCCTACAGGAAGTCCCAGGCCGAAATGGCCTTTCTGGTTTCGGGATCTGTCCTGCTGATAGAAACGGTCGAAGACCGCCTCTTTTTCCGGACCGGGAATGCCTTTTCCATGGTCCGCTACGGAGAAGCAGAGATACTTTTTTTCAAGGAAGATTTCCAGGTCTATGGATTTTCCCTGGCCGGTGTAGGACATGGCGTTGTCCATGAGGACGGAGAGGATCTGGATGATCCGGTTTTTGTCGCAGCGGATCTTGGGCAGCTCTATATCCGGCAGCTTCAGGTTCAGAGGGATCTGATTCTGTCTGCACAAGGGCTGGTAAATTTCATAGACATCCAGTAAAATGGTGTCTCCGTCACAGAGATCCAGAGTAAGATTCCATTTTTTTGAATCGGCAGAGGCCAGGATCAGCAGATCACGGATCAGAGTGCTCATACGAGAGCACTCTTTTTCAATATTTTCCACCATGGCAGGAAGATCCTCAGGGGAGGTTTTTATGGCCGAGGCACTGGCCTGGATCACAGCCAGGGGAGAGCGGAGCTCATGGGAAGCAGCGGCAATAAATTCTGCCTGCTTTTCTTTGTTTTCCTTTAGGGGGACCAGGGTTTTGCCTACAAATTTCCAGCTTACAAAGCCCAGGAGGAGAAAGCCCAGGATCCCTGCCCCGGCAAAGAACAGACCCTGGAAAAAGGTCTGTCTTTCTGCCTGGGTAATATCCTGAAGGACAAGCAGAGTTTTTTCTCCTGTTTCCGTGGCTGTCTGAAGGGCCATGCCGCAGTAAGAATCCCCGGAATTTCCTGTAAGGTAGAAAAGAGAGGTCTGCCTGGTGCTTCCGGGAGAAAGGCTGGTGCCGGACAGACCTTCCAGGGAGGCCTGTTCCAGAGCGTTTTGGATCAGCGTTTCCCGGTCTGTAGCCGGATCCCAGGCCCCGGGAAAGAAAATAGGATCCCCATTTTCTTCTATGTGTATGATCAGCCGGTTATTCGTTTCCATCTGGGCAAGCCATTGGTCAGAGAAAAAGGACAGGGACTGGAACTGATTGGAAAGATTCAGGAACAGACTGGAAAACAGAGCCTGGTTCCTGGATTCTACAGCTCCCTTCATATAAAAAAAGCAGACCAGAAGGATACCGGCCAGAATGATCCCGCAGGTTATAGAATAAAAGAAGGTCAGTTTTTTCTGGAGTTTCCGGAACATTTATGTTTCCTCCTCTGTATCCAATTTGTAGCCCACACCATGGACAGTAGTGATCTTTGCTCTGGTCTTTAAGGTGCGGAGACGTCTTCGGAGAAAATAGATATAATTGTCCAGATTGCCTTCCTCCACTTCAGTATCAGCTCCCCATACATAGGAGAGAAGCATGGATCTTTTCAAACACTGCCCTGGATTCTTCATAAAATATTCCATAAGGCCTGCCTCTTTTTTGGAAAGAGAGAGGGTGCTTTTTCCACAGGAAAGTTCCAGTTTTTCTGGGTCAAAAGCAAGATCTGTCCACACAAGCCGGCCGGGAGCCTGGAGCTGCCGGGGCCTTCTGGTAAGGGCCCGGATACGGGCCAGAAGTTCTTCCGGGGCAAAGGGCTTAGTGATATAATCATCTGCACCTTCGTCCAGGCCATGGATCTTGTCGTCCAGAGAATCCATAGCAGTGGCCAGGATCACCGGGGTCTGGATCCCTCTTTTTCTTATGGTATTCAGCAGAGTCAGTCCGTCCAGCTCCGGAAGCATACGGTCCAGGATCATCAGATCATAGACATTCTGAAGTGCGTAGAAAAGCCCGTCTGTTCCATTATTGCATATATCTGTGTCATAGCCCTGGTCCTTAAAGTGGATCAGCAGGGCCTGGCATAAATCTTTATCGTCTTCTACCAGTAATATCCTCATAAAAATCTACCTTTTCCTATTATTCTCGATTTTGTTTCATGTGACAATTCCATTCTATCACAGAATTCTCTAAAAATTCTCGAAAAATAACTTTCTCTTTTTCAAGATTTTTAGAGAATTCCCTGTTATGATGATAGACAGAAACGAGAAAGGAGAGACAATCATGAATCTGAAGAAAGGAATCTGTCTTCTTCTGGCAGGAGCCCTTGGAACAGGAACGATCCTCAGCGGCTGCAGCCGGAAAGACAGCACAGAAGATGCCGTCAGCGCCAAAGGCGGTTATATAGAGGAAGAAATGGAAGCTCCCTGGCAGGAGGGCGAATATTATATGGGCAGCTTTTTTAACCAGGAGGGAAATCTGGAAGTCTATACAGGAGGTACTTCCGACAGCGGGACAGCACAGGTTTTCTCCTATACCTATACCGGAGGAGGAAACTGGGACCAGCAGGAAGAAGTCTGGGCGGAAAACCTTCTGGGTACAGATCAGACTTCCTACAATCTGATCCAGGGAGAAGACCAGAACATTTATCTTCTGGCACTGAAAAATTCAACGGAAGACAGTGCTTCAGAAGAAGAGGAGACAGAATCAGGAGAGGTGGATATCGAGGATCTGATCCAGGAATGGCATCTCTACCGGTATGGCGGGGAGGGAGAGGCCCAAGAGATTTATCCCGAGTGTCTGTCTGAAGAAAATCAGAGAGAAGCGGGAGGCTTCTTCCCTTATTATTTCGGCGTAAATCAGGAAGGAAATCCGGCCTTTATGAGTATGGGATCAGAAATTGCTCTCTATAATGGAGAAACAGGAAAGGAACAGCATACCTTTCCCGCATATACATTGATGAATACTTCAGATAAAATGGCGGATATCAACGGCAATACTCTGGCTGTCCTTGGAAATGAGGATCAGGACCTGGTTCTTTATGACACCCAGACAGGAGAGGAGACAGGAACCATTGATTTCGGAAATCAGGACCGGGGACAGCTCTGTGCTGTGGGAGAAGGGACCTATTATCTGGCAAACCCTAAAGGAATCTTTGTATATAAGGAAGACGGCAGCATTGTGGAACAGATCTATGACGCTGGCAGGGGCATTATGGGAGAGACTGCAGGCGGGTTGGTCATCAATCATTTCCTGGCAGGAGAAAATGAAGACTTCTATGCCTTGTATACCGATTATGAGACTCAGGAGCTGAGCATCTGCTATTACTATTATAATGGATCGGTTACCAGTGAAGTGGAGAATGAATTGTCTGTTTACAGTCTGTATGAAAGCGCGATGATAGAAGATGCAGTGCGTAAATATGAACGAGAGCATCCGGAGACAGAGGTAACCTATGAGTATGCGGTGGAAAGCGACGGCTCGGGTAATCCGGAAGACGCCATTGATACCCTGAATACCCAACTTCTCAATAAAGAAGGACCAGATCTTCTCCTTCTGGACGACCTGCCGGTGGAATCCTATATAAAAAGAGGAGTTTTAGAAGATCTGACAGAGGATGTCCAGCAGCTGGTATCCGACGGAACCATTCTGGAAAATGTTGTGAAAGGCACAGAAGTTGACGGGAAAAACTATGAGCTGCCGGCGGTTTTTTCTCTTCCGATATATTATGGTACTCAGGATGCTATAGATCGGATGGATAGTCTGGACAGCCTTGCAGATTATATAAAAGGTAATTCCAATGGAAAAGTGCTGGGAACGGTTTCTCTTGAGCAGATTGCTTATATGCTTTTTGCAGCCAATTATCAGGATATACAGAAAGATGGAGTCTTTGCCCAGGAAGCTTTAGTTCAGATTCTGGATACGGCAAAGGCCCTCTGGGATGCTAACCCCTCTGAAGCCATGGAAGAGGCCTGGGTTACCGGATACAGCAGTCAGATAAAGTCTGGAAAAGGCATCTCAGCTTTTGGAGCTATTGGCATGGATGAACTTTATGATGACACCCACATTACCGGCGTGGATGATGTGACTGGAGTCAGCAGTACGGCTATGATGTTTGATATTTTGACGAAGCACCAGGAAATGACCATAGAAAATGTAAAGAACATGTACATTCCAGCAAACCGTATGGGGATCAACAGCTCTTCCCAGAAAAAAGATCTGGCCAAAGATTTCATGGAGACGGTTCTGTCTGATGAGATTCAAGTAGGGGACTATCTGGAAGGCCTGCCGGTAAGGACGGAAAGCCTGGAGAAGCTGCCACAGATATCAGAAGCCTCAGATATGACTATGGCTAACAGTTATGATGGCGGCCCCGTCAGAGAATATGGCATGCCCTCAGCGGATCAGATACAGCAGATTGTGGATATGGCCAAACAGGCAGATACCCCTCTTTTGATAGACAGGACAGTGCGGAATACTTTCCTGGAATGTGCGGAGAATTATGCGGGAGGCGATGTCAGTGCCCAGGAAGCAGCACAGGATATGGCGGATAAAATGGAACTGTACCTGGCGGAGTAGAAAAAAACTGCTCCCCTGGATCCTTTTGGCCCCCAGTCTGCTGGGGGTGGGGATCTTTACCCTGATTCCCTTTGCAGACGTATTCCGGCGGTCTTTTCAGAAAGCGGTGGGGACAGGCTTTGTGGGGCTGGAGAATTACCGGACAGTCCTGGACAATCAGGCATTCAGGTTGGCGGCAGGAAATACAGGAAGATTTCTTCTGATCTGTCTTCCCCTGCTGCTGGGTCTTTCCCTTTTTTTCGCCCTTCTTCTGGGAAAACTGGGGAGAAAAGGGAATTTTTTAAAAAGTGGATTCCTTCTTCCCATGGCAGTGCCGGCAGCCTCTGTGGTGCTTTTCTGGCAGCTCTTCTTTGACCGGGAAGGGATCCTGAATCATACTTTGAAAAATTTCCATGTACAGGGGCCGGATTATATGAACAGCTCCGCAGCCTTCGGGGTGCTGGTGGCAGTCTATATCTGGAAAAATCTGGGCTATGACATGATCCTGTGGCTTTCAGGCCTCCTGGGGATCCCGGAAAGTCTTTATGAAGCGGCTAGGATAGATGGAGCGGGAGAGTTCCAGTGTTTCTGGTATATCACCAGACCATTGCTGATCCAGACAGCCTTCCTTGCAGGAACCCTGTCTCTGGTCAATGCTTTCAAAGTATTCCGGGAGGCCTGGATGATTGCCGGGAACTACCCTCATGACAGCATTTACATGCTGCAGAATCTTTTTAACAATTGGTTTTTGAAGTTAGATATGCAGAAGATGACTGCGGGAGCGGTGATGCTGGCAGGGGTTCTGGGGATCTTTTTGATTCTATGTCAGAAAGCAGAGGAAAGGTGGAAGCAGTGATATGAGTAAAAAGAAAATGATCTGGATCTTTCTTGCAGCAGCGGCCTTTGCGTTTTTGTTTCCTATACTGCTTCTTCTGGCAAATTCTCTTATGGGGCAGGAGGAGCTGACGGCCAGCTACGGCGGTATCCTTTATGGAAGCAAGGGAGATCTGGAGTGGAAGCTTTTTCCTATGTATCCCACTTTGCGGGCTTATATCCGGCTTCTGCTGGACAGCCCGGACTTTTTCGTCATGTTCTGGAATTCTGTAAAGCAGGTATTTCCGGTACTCCTGGGACAGCTTCTTTTCGGGATCCCTGCAGCCTGGGCTCTGGGACGGTATTCTTTTCGGGGAAGGCGGCTTCTGCTTTATCTGTATATGATATTGATGATCCTTCCTTTTCAGGTGACCATGGTATCCAGCTACGGAGTCCTTTCCTTTTTCCACGTGCTGGATACCCATTGGGCAGTGATCCTCCCCGGGGTTTTCTCAGCTCTTCCTGTTTTCCTTATGACTAAGTTTTTCCAGGGGATACCGGATTCTCTTCTGGAAGCGGCAAAGGTAGACGGAGCAGGGGAGGCGGGGACCTTCTTTTATGTGGGATTTCCTCTGGGACTTCCGGGGATCATTTCTTCCCTGATCCTGAACTTTCTGGAATATTGGAATGCCATTGAGCCTCCAATGACTTTTTTGAAAACAAAGAGTAAGTTTCCTGTTTCTCTGTATCTGAGCAGCATTACCCTGAATGATGTAGGGACTTCTTTTGCGGCCTCAGTGCTGATCATGGCCCCTTCTCTGTTTCTTTTTGCCTGGGGCCAGAGCTATCTGGAACAGGGAATCATTGCGTCGGGATTAAAGGAGTAACAGCATATGAAACTGGAAGATAAAAAAAGAATGGCGGCAAAAGCTTTTGCTGCGTTTTTCATATTTATGGCTGCCGCGGGAGGACTGTCCAGAGCCGCCGCAGCTATGACCGTTCCCCTGGCAGACACCGGGACCTATCAGGAGGGAAGATTGAACCTGAATCTGACGGGAACTGCAGTGGCGGAGGCGAAAGAGGAGACTTTAGTGTCCCTGGATAAGGATCAGCGGATCCTCAGTGTGGCGAAAACCGGCACACAGGTAGAAGCCGGGGAGATACTCCTTCAGTATGATCCCCAGTATCTTCAGAAGTCTGTAGAAGAGAAACAGGCAGAGGTAAAAAAGCTGGAGCTTTCTCTGGAACAGGCCAGGATCCAGGGAGAGCCTCAGAAAAGAGTGGCTGCCTCTGACAGCGCGGCAAGAGATCTGGATCTGGCCAATCAGGGACTGGCTCAGGCCCAGAGCGATTATGACCAGGCCGTAAATGACAGCCAGAATGCCCAGAACCAGGCCCAGAGCGACTATGACAGCAGTGCGGCCCAGGCAGGGCAGGAGAAAGAAAATGCCTACAGTCAGGCTCAGGATCTGGCCAATCAGGCCAAGGAGCTGGAGGCCCAGGGAGAAACAGAAGAAGCCCAGTCCCTTTATGGAGAGGCAGAGACTGTCCGGCAGGAGGCGGATCAGACTTATGAGGAAGCCCTTGCCCAGGCTCAGGCAGAGTATGAGGCTGCAGTTTCCCAGGCACAGTCTTCTCTGTCCCAGGCAGAGGAGGCTCTGGAATCCCAGTTTCAGTCTCAGGCCCAGGCACAAAATTCCTATACTTCCGCTCAGGAAGAAGACGCTGCTGCGGCAGCCAATGACCAGAAAACTCAGGAAGAGAGCAGTTACAATCAGCAGTCCATCCAGGTGGATCTGGATCAGGCGAAGAAGGAACTGTCCCGGCTGGAAAAGATCCAGCAGGCCAAAGGCCAGGTCACTGCTCCTGCGGAGGGAGTGGTCACAGGGATGAATGTACAGACAGGAGGAATCACTGATGACAGCAGTTATCTCCTTCTGGGAACAGGGGGATTACAGATTAAAGGAGGCCTGGAGCTTCAGGACCTGGAAAAAGTGGAGCCGGAAGATACGGTGGACATCTCTGTTTCCGGCCAGGGAAAAAAGCTTCAGGGGAAAGTCACCCGGACAGGGGCGGAAAACGCCGGAGGCCAGGCTGGAACAGGGGGAAACGCGGATGCTTCCGGGGACAGCCAGGATCCGGGAGGATATTTTTATGCGGATATTCAGGAAGGGACGCTGTCCTGGGGAACTCAGGTGTCTTATTCTATTGATAAGCAGAGCGGTTCTTCCTACGAAATGCTGATCCCTTTAAGCGCTGTGCGCCAGGATTCCGGGGGGACCTACTGTCTCATTGCAGAAGCAAGGGACACAGTATTGGGAATAGAATACCATGCAGCCCGGGTGAACATTACCGTAGAGGACAAGGACAGCACCCAGGCGGCGGTGACTGGAAATCTGGGCCGGGATGATCTGGTGATCTCCGGCAGCACCAAAGATATTGAAGAAGGGGATAAGGTGAGACTGAAAGAATGAGGAAGAACAGGTATGCAGCGTTTCTTCTCTGGACATTCCTGGCTCTGCTATGCTGGGGGACCGCTCTGGGAGGCTTTTTGGAAAACCGCCGGGGAAATCAGGAATTTACAGCTTATTATGACAGTCCGGTCCTTAACGGAAAAGAAATGGAAATTTTTATCCGGGAAAGAGAAGAGGAGGGACTGCCCTTAACAGCGGCATGGAAAGAGGAGGAAAAGGAAAGCTTTGCCGGGAGCCTTGGTGCGGCATGCCAGGGAACTTTCCTGAAAGCGAGGGGAGAAATGGGGATTCTTTTCCCAAACCAGCTTGTCCGGGGAAATTTTCCCTGGAATGGAGATGACCAGGGCTGTGTGATCTCCCGGGGACTGAGCCAGGAACTTTTCGGCACAGATTCCGGGATGGGCAACGAAATCCAGGTTCAGGGAGAGACTTATGTGGTCAGGGGAATCCTGGAAGGAAAGGAAAATCTCCTGGCCGTCTGGGCAGAAGAAGAGGAAGAGCTGGAGAACTTCCGGCTTTCTTATGATACAGATTTGGTGCCGTTTTCCCAGGCAGAGGAATTTCTCTATCAGATGACCGGGGCAGAACCGGAGAGAATTTTTGAGGGAAATCTTTACGGCGCGCTGTCCAGATTTTCTATTTTCCTTCCGGTTTTGATCCTGGGAGTCCTGGCAGGGGTCCACAGTTTTCGAGCCGGCAGGAGACAGAAAGAACTCAGAAAAAAACTGTGCTGGTATGTTCTGACGGCTCTTTTGTGGCTGCTTTTCCTTTGGGGACTGGAAAAAAGTATCCGTCTTTCTCCTGACTATTTTCCTTCCATGTGGTCGGAGCTGTCTTTTTATCCCCAGCTTCTGGAAGAAAAGATGAGGGCTTTCCAGGAACTTACCGCAGAAAGACTCTGTAGGGCAGACAGCCGGATCCTGATGGAAACTAGGAGGACTGTTCTTTTGTCCGGGGTCAGTCTGTTTCTGGAACTTCTGGCTTTTGGGGCAGTACCTAAAAAAGAAGAATGGCATTTCTATTCCCCTCTGCATAGAATAAAAGAAAAAAGGATTGGAAAGATTTGAACAGACGTTTTTGGAAAGCTGCAGTAGCCGGCGGGGATGACCGCCAGGTGTATGCGGCAGAAGCTCTGGGGGAAAAAGGATTTTCGGTGAAGACTTACGGTCTTCCAAAAGACCCGGAGCACAGTCAGGTGAAGAAGGCCTCCTCCCTTGAGGAAGCCCTGGAAGATGCAGATCTTATCGCCGCTCCGGTTCCTTTTTTGAAAAAAGGAAGGATACAGGGGCAGGAGTTCTATATAGATTTAACAGAGGAAAACTTTCTAAAATATCTGAAAAAGGGCAGTCTCTTCTGCGCCGGGGGAATCCCCGAGGACTTTCTTGAAAAAGCAGGAAAAAAAGGGATCCGGTGTTTTGATTATCAGAAGGATCCTTTTACGGCTATGGAAAATACCATTGCCACCGCAGAAGGGGCCATTGCCCAGGCTGTTTTGAAAAGCCCGGTGAATTTAAGAGGCAGTGTCTGCCTGGTAATCGGGTATGGAAGATGCGGCAGGACTCTGGCAGGTTATCTCCGGAACATGTTCTGCCGTACCATGGTCTGGGAGAAGGATAGAGAAAAGGCTGCCCAGGCCAAAGCCGCAGGACTGGAGATCCTGGAGGAGAGAGAACTTCCCCAGGCGCTGGACCTGACGGCTTTTCTTTTTCAGACTGCTCCCTGTGTGGTTCTGAAAAAGGAGTTACTGAAATATATAAGGAAGGATACATGTATCGTCGACATTGCCTCTCTTCCGGGAGGCCTGGATTATCCGGCTGCCCAGGAACTGGGACTTTCTCCGCAGCATCTTTTAGGCATACCAGGAAAGTATGCGCCCAAGGCTTCAGGGGAGATCCTGGCTTCGGCCGCCGTCGGAAAATTATCAGAATCTATGCAGCAGGAGGGCTTGCTATGGAATTGAAAGGAAAGAAGATCGGAGTGGCCCTTACCGGGTCTTTCTGCACTTATAAAAAAGTTTTTCAGGAACTGGAAAAACTGGCAGAGGAAGGAGCCCAGATACAGACGATTTTTTCTGAGGCTGCTCAGAGTATTGACAGCCGATTTGGAAAAGCGGAGGACTATGTAAAGGAAGCAGAGCGGATCACCGGGCGCAAGCCTATGCTTACCATTTCGGAAGCAGAGCCTATCGGCCCCGGAAATCTTCTGAATTTGCTGATCCTTCTCCCCTGTACGGGAAATACCATCGCAAAGCTGGCCAACGGCATTACAGATACCCCGGCCCTTATGGCGGCCAAAGCCCATCTGAGAAATGAAAAACCCCTTCTTTTATCTATTTCCACCAACGATGCCTTAGGCATGAACATGAAGAATATCGGTCTTTTATTAAATGCAAAGCATATCTATTTTATCCCCTTTGGCCAGGATAATCCTCAGAAAAAGCCAAACTCCATGATCGCCCATACAGAGCTTCTGATTCCGGCGGCCAAAGCTGCCCTTGAGGGAAAACAATACCAGCCTCTGATCTTGGCGTACTGACATAGCCGGGGACCGAGGGAACAAAAATAAGAAAATCTGCAGAATAAGAAGGAGGGCCTATGTGCGGAATCGGAGGATTTTCCAGCAGCCGGGCTGCTTATACGGAAGAACCGGAAAGATGGCAGGAGATACTGAAAGGGATGAATCGTGTGCAGAAGCGGAGAGGACCGGATGAGGAAGGAACTTTTCTGGAGAAAAGATGCGGTCTTGCCCATGTAAGGCTCTCGATTATCGACTTGAAACGGGGCAGACAGCCTATGGCAGGAAGGGCCGGAGAAAAAACCTGTGCCATTGCCTTTAACGGAGAAATCTATAATATGAAAGCCCTCCGGAGAGAACTGGAGAGGAAGGGAGCGGTTTTTGCCACTTCCAGCGATACAGAAGTGATCCTCCAGGGGTATCTTCGGGAAGGAGAAGGCTTTATAAAAAAACTCAACGGAATCTTTGCCATCGCTCTCTGGGACCAGAAAGAAGAAGCCCTGTACCTTTTCCGGGATCAGGCCGGGGTAAAGCCTTTATTCTATACCATTCAGGGAGATACCCTGGTGTTTTCCTCAGAAATCAAAGGCCTCTTTCAGTATCCGGGAGTGGAGGCTGCGGCAGACAGGGAAAGTCTCTGCGAGATCTTTGCCCTGGGCCCGGCAAAATCCTATGGGAAAGGAGTTTTTCGGAATATTCTGGAAGTAGAGGGAGGCAGCCGCCTTCTCTGGAAGAAGGGAAGATTGAAGACAGAAAAATACTGGCAGCTTCAAAGCCTTCCCCATGAGGACAGCTTTGAAGAGACTGTGGAAAAAACTTCCTGGCTGGTGGAGGATGCGGTAAAGCTTCAGATGCTCTCGGATATTCCCATCTGTACCTTTCTCTCAGGAGGAGTGGACAGTTCCCTGGTCACAGCCATCTGTGCCAGGGAACTGAAAAAGCAGGGAAAGATTCTCCATACTTTTTCCTTTGACTTCCAGGAGAATGAGAAGTATTTTAAGGCTAATGCCTTTCAGCCTTCCCAGGACCGGCCCTGGGTGGAAAAAATGGTGGAATATTCCGGCACCAGCCATCATTTCCTAACCTGCGGAAACCAGGAGATGATCGAATGCCTGTATAAAGCTGTGGACGCCCGGGATCTGCCCTGTATGGCGGATGTGGAATCTTCTATGCTTTATTTCTGTTCTCTGGTGGCAGAGCATAATAAGGTTACCCTTACAGGAGAGTGTGCAGACGAGATCTTCGGCGGTTATCCCTGGTTTCATAAAAAGGAGGCTTTTGACACTCCGGCCTTTCCCTGGTCTGCGGATATGAAGGTGCGGCAGACTCTGCTGTCAGAAGAGCTGATTCAGACCCTTCCTATGGAGGAATATGTCAGGGCTGCCTACGAAAGGACCATCCGTGAGACTCCGGTCCTGGCCGGAGAAACTCCAAAGGAGAAAAGAAGGCGGGAAATTTCTTATCTGAATCTGAAATGGTTTATGGCTACTCTTCTGGACCGGATGGACCGGACAGCTATGTATTCCGGCCTGGAAGCCAGGGTTCCTTTTGCAGATCACCGGATTATAGAATATGTGTGGAATGTGCCCTGGTCTATGAAATGCCGGGACGGGGTGGTAAAAGCCCTTCTCAGAAAAAGCGGAGAGGGAAAACTTCCCCGGGAAGTTCTCTGGAGAAGAAAAAGCCCCTATCCTAAGACCTATCATCCGGATTACGAGGCTATGCTGGGGGAAAGGTTTCTGGAAGTCCTGTCAGATCCCAGGGCTCCTATAAGACAGCTGGTGGATAAGAAAAAGGCAGAAAAATTTGTGGAGAGCCCCTCAGATTACGGAAAACCCTGGTACGGACAGCTGATGGCAGGTCCTCAGATGCTGGCTTATATGCTTCAGGTCAATTACTGGCTGGAAAAATATCAGGTGCGGATTCTGCTGTGAGTTGCTGTCTGAGAAAATCCATGATAGAATGTAGAAAAAAGGAGAAAGCTATGGGAATTACAGTGGGAGATTATAAAGTAGAATACTATGATGAGAATCAGGAGAAGAAAGGGGAAGTGACATTCCCTCTCATTGATCAAAATACGGTGGACATTAACCATACTTTTGTGGACGCTTCTCTCAGAGGAATGGGAATGGCTGGAAAGCTTATGGAGGCTGCTGCCCAGGAAATCCGGAGAAAGGGGAAGAAAGCGGTCCTTACCTGCTCCTATGCAGTAAAATGGTTTGACAGCCATAAGGAATATCAGGATATCCTGAAATAAAAACACCTGGGAGAAAAGTTATGAACCAGAAATTTTTACAGCAGCTTACAGAGTTTATTTTTGTGGAGGACCTGCCGGAAAAATCAGATATTATCTTTATCCCCGGCAGCGGCTTCCCTCAGCTTGGAGAAGAAGCGGCCAGCCTTTATCACAGGGATTATGCTCCCTGTATCCTGCCTTCCGGACGGTACAGCATTTTAACCGGACATTTCGGCGGAGTCCAGGAAAAGGCGGAACTTTATGCCGGGGAGTATGAGACGGAGTGGGAGTTTTTAAAAGCAGTCCTGGTAAAGAACCAGGTGCCGGAAAGCGCCATCCTACGGGAAGATCAGGCCACTTATACTTATGAGAACGCTATTTATTCCAGAAAAGTCACGGATAGTCTGGGATTGGAGATACGCAGAGCGATTCTCTGCTGCAAGCCTTACCATGCCAGAAGAAGTCTTCTCTATTACCAGCTCCTCTATCCGGACACCAGATTTCTGGTATGTCCGGTGAGAGAAAGCGATGTGACAAGAGAAAACTGGTTTCTCACAGAAAAAGGGACCAAAATCGTCCTGGGGGAAATCGAAAGAATCGGTATTCAGTTCCATGAGATTATGAGGGAGATGGGGGAAGCCGATGCTGACGGAAACTCTCCAGAATGATCTTTCTGGCCTTTTCAGCATCCTCACGGGAGAGATTTTCCATACCCTTTAAGGGGTATGGAAGATTCAGTTCTTCATATTTTCTTTCCCCCATATTGTGGTAGGGGAGGACTTCCAGGCCCTTAATGTTTGGGTGCTCCGCAAGAATCCTTCCCACTTCTTTCAGCTCTGCGGGGGAATCGGTGAAGCCCTTGACAATTACATGACGGATGACCACAGGCACTTTCTCTTCTGTGGTAAAATCCAGAAACTCCAGCACCGGAGCCTGAGGCTGTCCGGTGAGTTTTTTGTGTTCTTCCGGAAAAGCCTGTTTAATGTCCAGAAGGATCAGCCGGGTAGCCAGAAGAAGTCTTTTGTATTCTTCCTTCCGGTCTTTCCGGAAAAGAATACCCGAGGTATCCAGGCAGGTATGGATCTGTCTGGCTCTGGCCTGTTCAAAGAGCTCTGTGAGAAAGGAAAGCTGCATAAGAGGTTCTCCTCCTGTGGCGGTAATTCCCCCTTTTTGATAAAAACTTTGATTTTTCTTATAGATTTCCAGGATTTTTTCCACAGTCACAGAGGTTCCTCCTTTTGGGGTCCAGGTATCCGGATTGTGGCAGTACAGACAGCGCATGGGACAGCCCTGGAAGAACACCGTCAGGCGTATCCCAGGGCCGTCAACTGTACCGAAACTCTCTATGGAGTGGATAAATCCCTGCTTTTTACATTCCTTCATGGAAGGTACGGGAGATAACTTCGTCCTGCTGTTCTTTTGTCAGCTTATGGAAATTTACCGCATATCCGGATACACGTACAGTAAGCTGGGGATATTTTTCAGGATGTTTCTGAGCGTCCAGAAGAGTTTCCTTTGTGAAGACATTCACATTTAAGTGATGTCCTCCCTTTTCTGCGTACCCGTCCAGCAAGTCTACCAGGTTATCGATCTGTGCGTCACTGATTTTCATGATCAAATCCTCCTTATATCTTGTTTATAGGTTTTATTCTGTCTCCAGTTCTGAGCCCGGCTCACAGCAGGCGCAGTCTCTGTCCAGTTCAAAAGTAATATCGTCGAAGAAAATGGCGTCTTCCTTGCCAAGAGCTCCGGGAATGATGGAGAAGGTATTGGAAATACCGTCCTGAGCGTCCTTAAAGGGCAGCTTGGACACAGAGCTTAAGGAAGCTACGGCCCCGTGGCTGTCTCTGTGGTGCATGGGATTAGCGCCCGGTGCAAAGGCTTCCCCTGCTTTCCTTCCATCCGGGGTGGAACCGGTGGCTTTTCCATATACCACATTGGAAGTAATGGTCAGGATAGAAGTGGTGGGGATACCGCCCCGGTAAGTGTGGTTTCCTTTGATATAGGACATAAATTCGTGGACAATATCATAGGCGATGCCGTCTGCACGGTCATCGTCATTGCCGTATTTGGGGAAGTCTCCCTCCACTTCGTAGTCCACCACAATGCCTTTTTCGTCCCGGATGGTTTTTACCTTTGCGTATTTGATGGCTGAAAGGGAATCCGCCACTACGGAAAGTCCTGCGATTCCTGTAGCGAACCAGCGGGTGACTTTTTTGTCGTGGAGGGCCATCTGGATTCTTTCATAGCAATATTTGTCATGCATATAATGGATGATGTTCAGAGTATTCACGTAGACCTGAGCCAGCCATTTCATCATATCCCGGAACCGTTCCATTACCTCCTCATAATCCAGATACTCAGCGGTGATGGGGCGGAATTTGGGACCTATCTGTTTTTTGGAAATTTCATCTACCCCTCCGTTAATCGCGTACAGCAGGCACTTGGCCAGATTTGCCCTGGCTCCGAAAAACTGCATTTCTTTTCCTATCCGCATGGAGGATACACAGCAGGCGATAGCATAGTCATCCCCATGGGTCATCCGCATAAGATCATCATTTTCATACTGGATAGAAGAGGAAGCGATGGAGGTTTTTGCACAGAAACGTTTGAAATTTCTGGGCAGTCTTGTAGACCACAGTACGGTCAGGTTAGGTTCCGGAGCTGTTCCCAGGTTTTCCAGGGTGTGCAGATAGCGGTAGGACATTTTTGTCACCATATGCCGTCCGTCAATGCCCATGCCTCCGATGGATTCTGTGACCCAGGTAGGATCTCCGGAAAACAGGGCATTGTACTCAGGAGTCCTGGCAAATTTTACCAGACGCAGCTTCATGATAAAGTGGTCTACAAACTCCTGGATCTCTTCTTCGGTGAAAGTTCCGTTTTCAAGATCCCGCTGGGCATAGATATCCAGGAAGGTAGAGGTTCTGCCAAGAGACATGGCGGCACCGTTCTGCTCTTTGATGGCAGCCAGATAGCCGAAATACAGCCACTGAATGGCTTCCTGGGTATTGGCTGCGGGACGGGAGATGTCGAATCCGTAGATCTGCCCCAGCTTTTTCAGCTCTTTTAAAGCTTTGATCTGTTCGGAAAGCTCTTCCCTTTCCCGGGTAACATCGGAGTACATAATGGTCCTGGTAGTGTCTTTCTGATACTGCTTATCCTGGATCAGGCGGTCTACTCCGTAAAGAGCCACTCTGCGATAATCGCCGATGATCCTTCCCCGTCCGTAGGTGTCGGGAAGACCGGTGATAATATGGCTGGAGCGGCAGGCCCGCATTTCCGGGGTATAAGCGTCGAAAACTCCGTCATTATGAGTTTTTCTGTGCTTTGTAAAGAATTCAACGATCTGAGGATCCACATGATAGCCGTGATCCTCGCAGGCTTTCACAGCCATACGGATACCGCCGTAGGGCTGAAGAGAACGTTTAAAGGGCTTATCTGTTTGAAAACCTACGATGGTTTCCTTCTTTTTGTCCAGATAGCCGGGGCCGTGAGAGGTGATAGTAGATATGATTTTTGTATCCATATCCAGGACGCCGCCTTTGGCTTGTTCTTCTTTTGTCAGTTCCATCACCTGTTCCCACAGATCTTTCGTCCTCTGGGTAGGCCCCTGGAGAAAATCTTCGTTTCCGTCATAGGGGGTATAGTTTTTCTGGATAAAATCCCGGACGTTGATTTCTTTTTCCCAGACGCCGCTGTGAAAAGATTCCCATTCTTTTAACATCATGGATAAAGCCTCCTATAGCTAGATTTTGTGGTTAGTTTTAAATAACTTAACCTATATGTGGATTGTATAGTACCTGAGGAAAAAAGTCAAGAATATAGCATGTACAGAATCAGATACAAAAAAAGCAGGAATATTTATACTAAGTATTTGAAGATACCGTATAAATATTCCTGCCAGATAATTCTATGATTATGGACAGCAGCCGATGACTACTTGGCAGAAGTTTCGTGATGTTCAGGAAGTTCTTCCGGCGCCTCCAGAGGCTCTGAAAGATTTTCTTCATCATGAGGCTCATATTTGGCAAAAACCTTCCGGAAGGTAATGGAATTGAAATAGGAGATTACCGCAAATCCCATTAAAATCCAAAGCATGCTTCCATAAACCAGAGTAGTGGTAGTAAGGAAAGTAACGATGACCAGAGCTATAGGGCATACGATCATCAGAACCGTCCAGGGAAGATTTAATATTGCGATCAGCAGAGAATTTTTAAAAATATTCTTCAGGGTATTCTGGAATCTTGCCAGATACGGGAAAATGTAAGTGAAAACAATTAAATATATAACTACTACGGCACCGATCAAAACCTGGAAAATGCTCTGCATACTGTCAGGAAGAAGAACGGCAGAGCGGTAATCCATATACAGGAAAAGTCCGAGAACAGCCATGATCAGCCAGATAATGGTGGCCTGTTTGAAATTTTCTTTAAAGCCTTTAAAGAACCCTCTTACAATATAGGATTCCTCTCCTTTTACCATTTTCAGAGTAACAGAAAACATGGCGGTAATGGAAGCGCCGATAGTTACAATAGGAATACTGCAGACAATGGCCAGCAGATTAAGGATGATCAGGTCGCATACTCTGGACAGGAAACGCATAACCGGGCTGTCCATACTAAAAAAACTGTTCATAATAATAAAAGGTCCTTTCTAATTGTTGTTTAGTTCTTTTTCATTTGCATCATCGCCATAGTTTGGAGGCAGGCAGATGCGGACAGAGGCGATCCGGGTCCGTTCAACTTTATCTGCGGTAAGCCGAACACCGGATTCCGTAACTACTGTTTCTCCCTCTTCAGGAAAACGGTCCAGCTGCTCTATGATATAGCCGCCTACAGAGTCATAGTCTTCCGAGGTCAGATCCAGATGAAGGGTTTCATTCAGATCATCAAGGCGGGCGGAACCTACTGCCACATATTCTCTTTGGGCAATGATTTCTTTAAGCTCTTCCTCTTCCTGATCTTCGTATTCATCATGGATATCTCCTACAATCTCTTCTACAAGATTTTCCAGAGTGATGATCCCGGAAGTAGCGCCGTATTCGTCCAGGACGATAGCAAAAGAAACAGAATTTTCTTTCATTTCCATGAGAAGCTCAGAGGTCTTTTTGTACTCGTAAGTGAAATAAGGTTCCCGAAGAATTTTTCTTAAAGAGAAATCTGCCTCATCACACAGCAGAAGATCCTTTATATTGGCGATCCCCACAATATTGTCGGTGCTGTCTTCGTATACAGGAAATCTGGTATGCTTGTCTTCCCGGAATAAGCGGATCAGATCCTCATAGCTGCTGTTGATATCAGCAAAGGTTACGTCTATTCTGGGAACCATGATATCTTCTGCTCTGGAATCGTCAAAATCGAAAACATTATTGATCATCTGCCGCTCTTCCGATTTGATGACCCCTTCTTCATGACCCACATTTACTAAAGTCCGCAGTTCATGCTCAGTGATCGTGCTGCTCTTGGCATGGGGGTCTGTGCCTAACAGTCTGAGTACGCCTCCGGAAATATGATTCATAAGAAAAATAACCGGAGTCATGATGGTCATCAGAACATATATGGGTTTTGCATAGGCAAGAGCCAGTCTTTCTCCGTGTACGGAGGCAAGAGTTTTAGGGGTGATCTCGCCGAAGATCAAAACCAGCAGGGTAATGATTCCCGTACTGATGCTTACCGCCGCATTTCCGAAGAGACGCATGGTAAGAGTAGTAGCCAAAGAGGAAGCCGAAAGATTGACCACATTGTTTCCGATCAGAATAGTGCTGAGAAGCTTTCCCGGATCCTCCACTACTTTCAGAAGAGTCTGAGCCCGGCCATCGCCTTCTTCGCTGAGAGACTGAATACGTATTTTGTTCACAGTTGTCATAGAAGTTTCTGCCGAAGAAAAGAAAGCCGAAAGACAGATTAAAATGATCAGGACCAGAAATTGTATGGCGTCACTGGAATCCAAACTTTTCAACTCCTTTAACGATATTATAAATTAAACTATACAAACTACTATACATGATTTAGAAAATGTTTGCAATAAAACCGGGCGAAAAAAGTTGATTTTTAGGGGTGTCGAAAAATGGAAAACTATGATATACTATTCCAGATAAAGTGTAAATTTTATTTACATAGAATATATAGATCAAAGAAATTCAGCTTTTATGTTAGTTAGGAAAGGGAATGTTATTCATGAATAAAAACAGAAAAGGCTTACATAGAGTGACGGCAAATGTTCTGGGGTTCACCCTGGCATCTGTCGTGGCGGCAGGTACTGTTGGAGAAGCGGTTTCTGCGGTATCTGTTTTTGCTGCGGAGACTTCCAAAACTGAAAATGCAAAAGAGAGTTCCGTCATCTATTTAAATGGAAGCCTTACAGCCGAAAGTAAGGGAGATGGGAGCACGAAAGAAAAAGCAGTGTCTTCTATAGAACAGGCTTTAAAACTTGCAGGAAGCCGGGGTACAGTTCTGGTCTGCGGACAGATTGTCATAGACAGTGAAAAAACCATTGAGATTCCTCAGGGAGTTACCTTTAAACGGGCGGATGGATTTACAGGAGCTATGATCAAGATCACAGGAAAAGGAAAACTGACAGTCTCCGGGGGCAGCCTTCAGAAAGAAGATGTGGATACTGCAGCGGCGGCTTTAGGAACAAAAGCTTTTACTGTAAAGGAAGAAGAAAAGAAAAAGGAAGCAGGGAAGGTTTCCATGCCTTCTCAGATCACTCTGAATTCGCCTGAAGAATGGAAAACTTATGATTTTTCCGGAGACGGATTTTCCGGAAACGGTTCTTTTTCATGGGTTTCCAAAACAGCTCCGGAAGAATATCAGTCGGTGGTCCAGGTGGCTTTTATACCAAAGGATACAAAAAATTATGATTATTCCCAGGTAAGCGGCTGGGACGCTGAGAAAAAGGCGGTTATCAGAGATGTGAAACTGACTATAGAATCTCTGAAGCCGGAAGAACCGGCAGATACAGCTTCAGAGGAAAGTCAGGATGCCCAAGAAGAACAGAAACAAGAAGAAACACTGTCAGCCGGACAGGTGACCATCCCTTCAGAAATCAGCGTTCAGACTCCGGAAGAGGCAGAAAGTCTTGACTTTTCGAAGTACGGTTTTCAGGGAGAAGGGGAATTTTCCTGGGAGAACTATACGGATCCTGCAGAATATGAGACTAAAATGAAGGTGGTCTTTACACCGTCTGATACAGAGACCAGGGATTACTCCAAGACAGAAGGCTGGGACGCTGAGAAAAAGCAGGTGATCCGTGAAGTGGTTCTTAAAGTAGAATCTTTAAAACCAGAGGACACGGAGAAGGACACAGAAGATTCTGAAAAACCTCAGGATCAGGAAACGGAAAGCACCGGTGAAAAGGGAGAAGAGAGCCAGGATCAGCAGGAAACTCCGGAGGAAGAGCCGGAGCAGGATGTCCCCCAGGATGAACAGGGAACAGCCGGGGACGGAGATCAGGATTCTCAGGAACAGGAATCACAGGAGACACCGGAAGAAGATACAGAGCAGCCGGAGACAGATGAGCAGGATCCATCTCAGGATGCTGTACAGGCAGAACCGGGCAAGACCGGGGAGGTAGCCACAGAGATCCCGGAAGCCGTTCCAGTGGGAAGTCTGATCGATGAAAACACCGGTATCCGGGTGGAAGGAGATTTTATCCCTTATTATGTGGACCTGGAGGTGGAGATCAGCGAGGACCTGAGCCAGCTTCCGGATCCGGGGATCGGTGAGATTCTTTCTGCCTACGAGATCAGACTCTGGGATCTGAAAGAGGATGCGGAATATAAGATCCCGGAAGGGGAAGCAGTAAAGGTTATGATTCCTCTGCCGGAAAATGCAGATGATTTTTCACAGCTGTCCATTGCCCATTATCTGGGAAACAGCGAATATGAATACTATACATTATTGTCTGAGAAACATGCAGGCAGCCTGAACATTGAAACTATAGAAGGAGAAAAATATCTGGTTTTTGAAACAGATTCCTTCAGCCCCTTTAATGTTGGAGGAAGCCAGCTGGTAGGTCCCGGCAGTCCGACTTCCCAGAAACCGTCTTCAGCCATTAAGGACACTGACAGCGGTTCTGCAGGAAGCACATCCCAGCAGGGGCAGAACAGTGCCGGCAGCAGCGGAACCTCCGGCGGACAGAGTGTCATTGTTCCTTCAACAGGAACATCCGGCTCTACAGGGACTTCAGCCGGCAAGTCTTCTTCCAGCAGTCAGAGCAAGACTTCCGGAAGCCAAAAAACAACTGCAAAAGTCATCCGTACAGTAAAGACTGGCGATGATTCTCCGGTGCTTCTGTATGGAGCGGCAGGCGCGGCCGCTCTTATCCTTGCAGGAAGTACTTATATAATAGGAAAGAAAAAAAAGTCATAAATCAGTCATGAGAAAAAGAACCCTCCCATATATTTACATAAGGGAGGGTTCTTTATATGGAACGGATTATGGCAAATGCTTCAAAACCAATACAGATGATGAAGGCTCTGCTTCTGTCCTACGCTGTGACAGGAGTTTTGCTCCTTGGGCTGGCATTTCTGCTGTATAAGTTTGGACTGGGAGAAAGCCAGGTAAACCTGGGGATTATGGTGATCTACATATTATCCTGTCTGGCCGGAGGCTTTTATATGGGCAGAAAAGGAAAAACCAGACGGTTTTTGTGGGGAATGGGATTGGGCGCAGGTTATGCTCTTCTGCTGATGGCAGTGACATATCTGACTGAACGCCCTTTTGGAGGAGATCTGACGGAAATATTGCTGATGTTTTTCATCTGTATTATGGGAGGAGCTTTAGGAGGAATGCTGTCTTAGAAGGGGAATGTTCAGGTATTGCTCTGGGAATTATGGGAAAGAAATGCTTGCCTGGCAGAAGTACCTATGCTATAATACCGCATAGATGTTAAAAAGACTTAAGGAGGAAGATGTTATGGAACATATTAAAACATTGAATACAAAAAGCTTACAGAATACAGTAAAAAAAGGCGGATGCGGGGAATGTCAGACATCCTGCCAGTCAGCCTGCAAGACATCCTGCACAGTGGGAAATCAGAGCTGCGAGAATAAATAAGAAAAACGGCATATAAGGAGTGGGGCTGTTGCATGAGACAGGGATATCTGTTTCATGCAGCAGCCCCATACTTTAGTGCATAAGAGAAAGGGGAAGCACGGTGATTCATCGTTATAAAAATAATGGCTATAACATTGTGCTGGATGTAAACAGCGGTTCTGTTCATGTGGTGGATGAACTGGTATATGAGATCATTGGACTTTTGGATGAAGGAAAAGACCAGGAAGAGGTCCATCAGGCTTTAGATGCAGGTTATGGCGGAGAAAATATAGACCAGGCTTTGGGAGAGATCCAGGAGCTGAGAGATCAGGGAATGCTTTTTACAGAGGATATTTATCGAAATGCCATTGAACATTTCAAAGAGAGGCAGACGGTAGTCAAAGCCCTTTGCCTTCATATCGCTCATGACTGCAATCTGGCCTGTCGGTACTGTTTTGCAGAAGAAGGGGAATACCATGGCAGAAGAGCTCTGATGTCCTATGAAGTAGGAAAACAGGCTCTTGATTTTCTGATCGCCAACTCAGGAAACCGTACAAATCTGGAAGTGGATTTCTTCGGGGGGGAACCCCTTATGAACTGGGACGTGGTAAAACGCCTGGTAGAATATGGAAGGGAGCAGGAAAAGCTCCATAATAAGAAATTCCGTTTTACCCTTACCACCAACGGAGTTCTTTTGAACGACGAGATTATGGAATTTGCCAATAAGGAAATGGCCAACGTGGTACTGAGCATTGACGGAAGAAAAGAAGTCCATGACTATATGCGGCCTTTCCGTAAAGGCGCAGGCAGCTATGATCTGGTGGTGCCGAAATTCCAGAAGTTTGCCAAGAGCAGAGGAGAGAAGAGCTACTACGCCAGAGGCACCTTTACCCGTCACAACCTGGATTTTTCCAAAGATGTGCTTCATCTGGCAGACCTGGGCTTTGACCAGATCTCTGTGGAGCCGGTAGTGGCTGACGAGAAAGAGGAATATGCCATCAGAGAGGAAGATGTGCCGAAGATCTGCGAAGAATATGACAAACTGGCACAGGAGATGATCAAGAGAAAGAAAGAAGGAAAGGGCTTTAACTTTTTCCATTTTATGATAGACCTTACAGGAGGTCCCTGTGTGTACAAACGCCTTTCCGGCTGCGGCTCAGGTACCGAGTATCTGGCTGTAACGCCCTGGGGAGACCTATATCCCTGCCATCAGTTCGTAGGGGAAGAAAAGTTCCTTATGGGCAATGTATGGGACGGTGTAAAACGTGACGACATCCGGGAAGAATTCAAAAACTGTAATGTTTATGCAAAGGAAAAATGTCAGAAATGCTTTGCAAAGTTCTACTGCAGCGGCGGCTGCGCGGCAAACGCCTATAATTTCCACGGCTCTATCAATGATGCCTATGACATTGGCTGCGAGCTTCAGAGAAAAAGGGTGGAATGTGCCATTATGCTGAAAGCCGCGGAAGCGGAAGAAGCAGAAGAAAATTAATCAGTAAAGAAGGGAAAAATCATGAAGAAAAGCAGAGGCGTACTGATCCTGGTGCTGACGGTTATCGTAACAGCGCTTTTGATCTTTACATCAGCAGTGGGCTGGGGTCCTACAGGAACAGGAGCCGCAAAAAACATTAACACAGGTCTGGACCTGGCGGGAGGCGTAAGTATCACTTACCAGGCTTCCGAAGATAATCCAAGTGCAGACGATATGTCAGATACTATCTACAAGCTCCAGCAGAGGGTGCAGCAATACAGCACAGAGTCTCAGGTTTACCAGGAAGGAAATAACCGTATTGTTGTAGAGATCCCCGGAGTGACCGACGCTAATACCATCCTGGAAGAATTGGGAAGACCGGGATCCTTGTATTTTATCGCTGAGACAGACGCTGACGGCAATGAGAATTATACATTAAATACTCAGACCGGAGAATATGAACTGACCAAGACAATAGAAGAACTTCAGGAAGACGGCAGCATTGTTCTTACAGGGTCAGATGTCAGCGATGCCAGAGCTGTGGTAGGCCAGGACCAGCTGGGAAATAATAACCAGAATGTGGTAAGCCTGTCTCTTACAGAAGAAGGCACAACAAAATTTGCAGAGGCTACAGCAAAGGCTTATGAAAACAGCGAGAGCATCGGTATCTACTATGACGGCCAGTTTGTCAGTGTTCCAGGTGTAAATGCTGAGATTACCGACGGACAGGCCGAGATCACCGGAATGGCAGACGCTCAGGAAGCAGAAGACCTGGCTTCCACCATCCGTATCGGCGGTCTGAATCTGGAGCTTTCTGAACTGCGTTCCAGTGTGGTAGCTGCCCAGCTGGGAGAAGAAGCTATCTCCACCAGCGTGGTGGCAGCGGCAATCGGTCTGGCTCTGATCATCCTGTTTATGATCGTTGTTTACCGGGTTCCGGGCTTTGTTGCCGGCATAGCCTTGGTAATCTATGTATGCCTGGATCTGATTGCTCTGAATGCTTTTGATCTGACCCTTACCTTACAGGGTATTGCAGGTATTATTCTTTCCATTGGTATGGCCGTGGATGCAAATGTTATCATTTACGCCCGTATCCAGGAGGAGATCGCAGCAGGCAGAAGTGTGAGAACCGCCTTGAAAAACGGTTTTGACAAAGCCTTTTCTGCTATCTTTGATGGAAACATCACAACCCTGATCGCAGCATTTGTATTAAACTGGCTGGGTACGGGTACCATTAAGGGCTTCGCCCAGACCTTGGCTCTTGGTATCGTATTATCCATGTTTACAGCACTGGTGATCTCCAGGCTTCTGATCAATGCCCTTTATGCGGTAGGCGTGAGAAATGAGAAACTATACGGTATGCGCAAGGAGAGAAAGCCTATCCCCTTCCTTCAGAAGAGAAAGATATTCTTTATAATTTCCATTATCCTGATCCTTTCAGGACCGGTGGGAATGGTTGCTTATAATGCAGCCACAGGCAGTCCGTTAAACTATAGCCTGGAATTCCAGGGAGGAACCTCCACCAATGTGACCTTTAATGAAGACCTTTCTATGGATGAAATTGATTCTCAGGTAGTTCCAGTGGTGGAAGAGATCACAGGTGATGCTAATGTACAGGCTACTAAAGTTGCAGACAGCAATCAGGTGATCATTAAGACTTCAACCCTGAATGTGAGCCAGAGAGAAGCTCTGGAGCAGGCTATGGTGGATGACTTCGGTGTAGATCCGGATACTATTACCTCAGAAAGTATTTCTGCTACTGTCAGCGGTGAAATGAGAAGAGACGCGGTATTGTCTGTAGTTGTAGCTGCGGTTATGATGCTCCTCTATATCTGGTTCCGGTTTAAGGATATCCGTTTTGCCAGCAGTGCGGTCCTTGCTCTGCTTCATGACGTGCTGATCGTATTTGCTTTCTATGTACTGGCAAGAGTTTCTGTAGGAAACACCTTTATCGCCTGTATGCTGACGATCCTGGGATATTCTATCAATGCTACCATTGTTATCTTTGACCGTATCAGGGAGAATCTGAAGTCAACGAAAGTGAGAACGGACCAGGAGCTGGAGACACTGGTAAATGCCAGCATTACCCAGACCCTGACCAGAAGTATCTATACTTCACTGACCACTTTTATCAGTATCTTTATGCTGTTCCTGCTGGGGGTATCCTCCATCCGGGAATTTGCCCTGCCTCTTATGGTAGGTATTGTCTGCGGCGGATATTCTTCCGTCTGCCTGACAGGTGCTATGTGGTATGTGATGAGAACAAAACTAAAAAAAGCGAATAAATAAAATGCGGGAGCTGTCCCATGGAACAAAAACGAGAATAATTATACATTTTCTTGCTCAGTCTGCGCTGCTTTGAGCCTATGGTCTCAAAGCATGCTCGATAAATTCGCATAAAATGTATAAATATTCCTGATATGTTTCTATGAGACAGCTTCTTCTTATTCATAAATAGGTAATAAGCGACAGAGGAGAATTTGTTATGGAAAAGTGGGTAGTATCTGCCAAAAGAGCGGATTTTCAGGAAATCGGGCGGAAGTTTGGCATTGATCCGGTGATCGCCAGACTGATCCGGAACCGGGATCAGATTACAGATGAGGAGATCGATACCTATCTTCACGGAAAGCTGTCCGGCCTTCATTCCTGGAAGCTGCTGAAAGGCATGGAAGAGCTGTTGGACAGACTGACAGAGAAGATTCAGGAAAAGAAGAAAATCCGGATCATCGGGGACTATGATATTGACGGGGTATGTTCTACATACATACTGCTGAAGGGCCTTTCCAGAGCAGGGGCACTGGCGGATGCGGATATCCCGGACCGGATCAAAGACGGTTACGGGATCAGCCGGGAGCTTATCGGTCTGGCGGCAGAGGCAGGGATTGATACCATCATTACCTGTGACAATGGGATCAGCGCTGCAGAACAGATCGGCTATGCCAAGAGTCTGGGTATGACTGTGCTGGTCACAGACCATCATGAGGTGCCTTATGAAGAAGGGGAGGACGGGACCGTCCGGACCATTCTCCCTCCTGCAGATGCGGTTGTAAATCCCAAGCAGCCGGAATGTCCTTATCCCTTCAAGGGAATCTGCGGAGCCATGGTTGCTTATAAGGTCATTCAGGGACTTTATGATCGGTTGGAGATACCGGAAAAAGAGACAGAAGAATTGATCCCTTTTGCGGCTATCGCCACAGTGGGAGATGTGATGGATCTGAAAGATGAAAACCGTATTCTGGTAAAAGACGGGCTGCGGAGACTGCAAAATCCGGAAAATGAAGGATTAAAAGCTCTGATTCGTGTCAATAATCTGGAAAACAGAGAAATTTCAGCATATCATATCGGCTTTGTCATTGGTCCCTGTATGAATGCCAGCGGAAGGCTGAGCACAGCTAAGAGAGCTTTAAGGCTTCTTCTGGCGGAAGACCCCAGTGAGGCAGCCACCCTGGCCAAGGATCTGAAAGATTTAAATGACAGCAGAAAAGATATGACTGCAAAAGGGGTGGAAGAAGCGGTGGAGATGGTAGAACATACGGATCTGAAAAATGACCGGGTACTGGTGATCTATCTTCCGGATTGTCATGAAAGTCTGGCAGGGATCATTGCCGGCAGGGTGCGGGAACGGTATGTCCGTCCGGTGTTTGTATTGACCAAGGGAGAAGAGGGAGTAAAAGGTTCAGGGCGTTCTATTGAAACCTATCACATGTTCCATGAACTGGTGAAATGCAAGGATCTTCTTACTAAGTTCGGAGGGCATCCTATGGCGGCAGGGCTTTCTCTTCCTGAAGAAAATGTGGAAGCTTTCCGGAAAAAACTTAATGAAAACTGCACTCTGACCCAGGAAGACATGACAGAAAAGATTGTCATTGATGTGCCTATGCCTATGTCCTATGTGACGATTCCTCTGATCCGGCAGCTTTCCCTTCTGGAACCCTTTGGGAAAGGCAATACAAAGCCGGTTTTCGCCCAGAAAAATATGAAGGTGCTGGGTTACCGGATACTGGGAAAAAATAAAAATGTAGTAAAGATGGATCTGTCTGACGACTATGGATTCCAGGCTGAGGGAGTCTGGTTCGGAGAAGGAGAAGAGTTTGCAAAAAGACTTCAGGAGAAAGAAAAATGGGATATGATCTATTATCCTTCTGTTAATTCCTATATGGGAAGAGAAAGTATAGAGATGATCATACAGAATATCCGATAAAAAATTTGCGTATGGGAAAAAAAGATGTTATACTAAAATCTACATATTAATCAGATAAAAGACAATATTCGATATAAAAAGGATGGAGATAAGATGGGCAGTTGTGAAAAGAAAAAAATTGAAGACTATATAGTAAGTATTCCCGATTTTCCGGAGAAGGGGATCATTTTCCGGGATGTGACCAGCATCCTTCAGGATGCGGAAGGGTTTGCACTGGCTATTGATTCCCTGCAGAAACTTTTAGAGGGAACCGAAGTGGATGTGATCGCTGCTGCAGAGTCCAGAGGATTTATTTTTGGAGCGCCTATCGCATACAATTTACATAAGCCGTTAGTATTGATCCGAAAAAAAGGCAAGCTTCCCAGAAAGACTATTGAACAGAGCTATGATCTGGAATATGGCAGTGCGGTTCTGGAGATGCATCAGGATTCCGTAAAACCAGGTCAGAAAGTAGTGATCATTGATGATCTGATCGCTACCGGCGGCACAGTGGAAGCTGCGGCAAAGATGATAGAGAAGCTTGGAGGAAAAGTAGTGAAGATGATTTTCCTCATGGAACTTGCAGGACTGAAAGGAAGGGATAGACTGGCAGGATATGACGTGGCATCTGTAATCCGTTATGAAGGTAAATAGAAATCAGGTGATAATCGTATGGAAGAAAGAAGAGAATCAACACTGCAGAAAGATGAAATAGAGAAGATTAAAAAGGCAGATGCCAGCGTAAAAGCAATGGAGGACTTTACAAGTCCGGAGGTTTTGTATGACGAGCTGATATCCAGTGTGAAAAAATATCATCCTTCCACGGACATCACGATGATCGAAAAGGCTTTCAATATTGCAAACAATGCTCATAAGGGGCAGGTGAGAAAATCGGGAGAACCCTATATCATACATCCTCTGTGTGTAGCCATTATCCTGGCGGATCTGGAGCTGGATAAAGAGACCATTGTGGCCGGCCTCCTCCATGACGTGGTGGAGGATACGGTGATGACGTCGGAGGAGATCCGGCAGGAGTTCGGAGATGAGGTGGAACTGCTGGTAGATGGGGTTACCAAGCTGGGGCAGCTGAGCTACTCTGCCGATAAAGTGGAGGTTCAGGCAGAGAATCTGAGAAAGATGTTCCTGGCCATGGCAAAGGATATACGGGTAATCCTCATAAAGCTGGCGGACCGGCTCCACAATATGCGGACATTAAAATATATGCCTCCTGCCAAACAGAAGGAAAAAGCCAGAGAGACCATGGACATTTACGCACCCATTGCCCAGAGGCTTGGTATTTCAAAAGTGAAGATCGAGCTGGATGATCTTTCCCTGAAATATCTGAAGCCTGAGGTCTACTACGATCTGGTGGAAAAGATCAATCTGAAAAAAAGCGAGAGACAGGCATTTATTGATCAGATCGTTGGAGAGGTACGGCAGCACATCAGCAATGCCGGCATTCATGCTCAGATCGACGGCAGGATCAAACATTTCTTCAGCATCTATAAGAAGATGGTAAATCAAGATAAGACCCTGGATCAGATATACGATTTGTTTGCAGTGCGGATCATCGTAGATACTGTAAAGGATTGTTACGCATCGCTGGGGATCATCCATGAAATGTATAAGCCTATACCAGGGCGGTTTAAAGATTATATCGCTATGCCAAAGCCAAACATGTACCAGTCTCTGCACACTACGCTGATCGGTCCCAACGGCCAGCCCTTTGAGATCCAGATCCGTACCTTTGAAATGCACAGGACGGCAGAATATGGTATCGCTGCCCATTGGAAATATAAAGAAGTATCCAACAATGGAAAAGTTACAGTCACTCAGTCAGAAGAGGAAAAAATGAACTGGCTCCGCCAGATTCTGGAATGGCAGAGGGACATGTCAGACAATAAAGAGTTTTTAAGTCTTTTAAAAAGCGATCTGGACTTATTTTCAGAAAGCGTGTATTGTTTCACTCCGGCAGGAGATGTAAAGAACCTGCCAAACGGCTCTACTCCTATTGACTTTGCTTATAACGTACATAGCGCCGTAGGCAACAAGATGGTAGGAGCAAGAGTAAACGGGAAACTTGTACCTATCGAATATGTGATCCAAAATGGAGATCAGGTGGAGATTATTACTTCCCAGAACTCCAAAGGTCCCAGCCGGGACTGGCTGAAAGTGGTGAAAAGCACTCAGGCCAAAAATAAAATCAATCAGTGGTTTAAACAGGAACTTAAAGAGGACAATATCCTGAAGGGTAAGGATATGCTGATCCAATATGCAAAGATAAAGTCTGTTACCCTGGGCAATATCCTGAAGCCTAAATATCAGGAAGCAGTTATGAAAAAATATGGTTTCCGGGACTGGGACTCTGTTCTGGCAGCTCTGGGACACGGAGGTCTTAAGGAAGGACAGGTCATTAATAAGCTCCAGGAAGCCTATAACAAAGAGCATAAGGCAGAACTGACAGACGAGAAAGTACTGGAGGCTGCTGCAGACAGCAAAGAGAAACTCCATATCGGCAAAGTAAAAGGCGGTATTGTAGTGAAGGGAATCCATGATGTGGCTGTGCGGTTCTCAAAATGCTGCAATCCTATTCCCGGAGATGAGATCGTAGGATATGTGACCAGGGGAAGAGGAGTGACTATCCACCGGACAGACTGTATCAATGTGATCAATATGTCTGAGGAGGATCGGCACCGTCTCATTGACGCCGAATGGCAGGCGCCGGATAATACTGCGGGAGAGCGGTATATGGCGGAACTGAATGTATATGCCTACAACCGTACCGGCCTGATCGTAGACATTTCTAAGATCTTTACAGAAAGAAAGATCGACATTTCTGCGCTGAATACCAGAACCAGCAAACAGGGGATAGCGACCATCGATATTTCTTTTGAGGTGGCCAGCAAAGAAGAATTAAATGGTATTATCGAGAAAATACGCCAGATTGAAAGCGTAAAAGATATTGAACGTACCGCAGGATAACAGAGGGAGAACAGCACATGAAAAATCTTATATTGCGGGGAATTGTAGTTGGTCCGGTACAGACCAACTGCTATTTTCTCATGAATAAAGAAACGAAAGAGACTCTTATCGTGGACCCCGGTGCCCAGGAGGAGAGAATCGAGGTAGCCCTTGCCAAGCTGGAATGCAGGCCCGTAGGAATCCTTTTGACTCACGGCCATTATGACCATATCTGCGCGGCTAATGAGCTGAGAGATCAATATAAGATCCCGATTTACGGGCCGAAAGCCGAAGAAAACCTGATGTCAGATCCAATGGCAAATCTTTCCGGTGCTTGGTCGGGACAGCCATACACAGTCAAGGCCGATCATTGGCTGGAAGACGGCCAGGAAGAAATCCTGGCAGGCTTTCAGGTAACCACCCTCCATACGCCGGGGCATACTTCCGGATCCTGCTGCTACTGGCTGAAGGAAGAGGGAGTCTGTATGTCAGGAGATACGGTTTTCTGCGGCTCCTGCGGCAGAACAGACCTTCCTACAGGAAGTATGAGCCAGATGAGAGACAGTCTTCACCGGCTTTTTGAACTTCTTCCCCCGGAGACGGAGATCTTTCCCGGACATGGGGAAGAGACGGACGCTGCCTTTGAAAAAGCCCATAATCCCTACTTATAAAAAGAAAAGACGAGAAGAGACAGTATGAAATGATAGGAATATCTTTTAATAAAAAAGAGTTTGAATATGATGCATATACCTTGGTAAAAGCCTTTTATCCAAAAGAGGAAGTTGAAATGTACTGTACTTTGGAGGAGGAAGCCCCAAGAGAATATGAAAAATTAGTTTCTATTTTTTATGGAGACCAGGTAAGGATAGGGATCCATACAAAAGACCAGGTTCTGGAGGATTCTGCCCCTTATGATGAAGGAGAAGACCGAAAAAGCAGAAAAAACACTTTAAAGCAGATCCTCTACAAGCTGCTGGCACAGGAGACCGGCCATACCCTTCCCTGGGGAAATCTTACCGGCATCCGCCCTGTTAAGATCGCCATGGGACTGATGGAAGAAGGAATGACCAATGTCCAGGCCGCAGAGTATATGAGGGAAACATATTTTACCAGCAATGAAAAAACAGCTCTGGCTATTACCATTGCCAACAGAGAGAGGGATATTTTAAAAGACATAGATTATGAAAAGGGCTACAGCCTGTATGTGGGAATTCCTTTTTGCCCGAGTATCTGCCTGTACTGTTCCTTCAGTTCCTCGCCTCTGGAAAAATGGAGAGACCGGGTGGATGAGTATCTGTCTGCTTTATTGAAAGAGCTGGACTTTATTTCCGGAGAGATGAAAGACAGGCCTTTAAATACCATTTATATCGGCGGAGGTACGCCTACCACTTTGGAACCGGATCAGCTGCGGCGGCTTCTGGGACATATCCAGGAGAAATTTCCGGTGGAGGAGGTTTCGGAATATACCATTGAAGCCGGAAGGCCGGACAGCATCAGCCGGGAAAAGCTTATGGCTATCAGGGAGTTCCCTGTGACCAGGATTTCCGTGAACCCCCAGACCATGAACCAGAAAACCCTGGATATCATCGGAAGGCGGCATAGGGTGGAAGACACAGTCAGGGCTTTTGGTCTTGCCAGGGACTGTGGATTTGACAATATCAACATGGACCTGATCGTGGGACTTCCGGGAGAGCATAAGGAAGATGTGGAGCATACCCTGAAAGAAGTGAAAAAACTGGCGCCGGACAGTCTTACTGTCCATTCTCTGGCGGTAAAAAGAGCCGCCAGACTGAATATCTTCCGTGATCAGTATCAGGAAATGGAGTTTGAGAATAATCAGGAGATCATGGATATGGCCATGAAATATGCCTATGAGATGGGAATGGGACCTTATTATCTCTACCGCCAGAAAAATATGTGCGGAAATCTTGAAAATACCGGCTTTGCAAAAGTTGACAAAGCTGGAATTTACAATATACTAATGATGGAAGAAAAACAATCGATCATGGCGGCAGGGGCCGGCGCTTCTACTAAATTTGTATTCCAGAACGGAGAACGGATCGAAAGAGCGGAGAATGTAAAAGATGTGACCAATTACATAAGCCGCATTGACGAAATGATTCAACGAAAAAAGGTCGGGATTGACACATGGCTGAGAAAAATATAAGAATGATCGACTATGACCTGATGTCTGTGATCAATCACGGAATTACGGTGAGCAGCCTGGCCTATCAGGTAGGAGAAGAAATGCAGCTGCCCAAAGATCAGTGTTATGAACTGGCAGTAGCCGGGGTCCTTCATGATATTGGAAAGCTCAGGCTTTCCGGATATGTATCCGGAAAAGAAAGCCCTCTGGTGGTAGAAGAGATCAAATATGTGCGCCGTCATCCTCAGCTTGGATGCGAGGCCCTTCATAACCGAGGATACTCCAGTTTTGTGCTGGAAACGATTTATTATCATCATGAAAATTATGACGGAAGCGGCTATCCTCAGAACCTCCAGGGAGAAGAAATCCCTTTGGGAAGCCGGATTCTGAGAGTCTGCGATACTTATGCGGCTCTTACGGAAAAGCGGCCTTACCGTGAAGCCTTTGATCCGGAGACAGCTGTAAGGCTGATGATCGATGAAATCAAAAACTTTGATATGCAGGTATTTCTTGCATTTATGAAAGTGGTCCATAAAGGAGACCAGGAAAAAGAGAGGAGAACAGAAAAATGCAGTTAAAGAAAAAACCAGTGACAGGCATGAAGGATATCCTGCCTCAGGAAATGGAGATCCGTGACTATGTGATCGGACTGATCAAGGAGACTTATAAACAGTTTGGATTTACCTCCATGGAGGCTCCCTGTGTAGAACATATTGAAAACCTGACCAGCAAACAGGGCGGGGACAATGAAAAACTTATTTTCCGTATCCTGAAAAGAGGAGAAAAATTAAAGATTGAAGAGGCGAAATCCCAGGATGATCTGGTAGACAGCGGTCTTCGCTACGATCTTACCGTTCCTCTCTGCCGCTTCTATTCCAATAATGCCAATGAACTGCCTCAGCCTTTCAAGGCTCTGCACATCGGAAATGTGTTCCGGGCAGACCGTCCTCAGAGAGGCCGTTTCCGTCAGTTTATGCAGTGTGACATTGACATTCTGGGAGACCCCACTTTCCTGGCAGAGATTGATGTGATCCTGGCTACCTCTACTCTGGTGGGAAAACTGGACTTTGACAGCTTTACCATCCGTATCAACGACAGAAGGATCCTGAAAGCCATGGCTGCCTACAGCGGATTCCCGGAAGAATCCTTTACCCAGGTATTTATCATTCTGGACAAGATGGATAAGATCGGCATGGACGGCGTTGCCGCAGAACTGGAAGAATCTGGTTTTGCAAAAGAGAGTGTAGAAAAATATCTGGATCTCTTCAAGACTATGGGCTCCGGAATCGAGGGAGTGAAATACTGCAAAGAAAAACTGGAGGGATTCCTGGATCCTAAGGTGGCAGATGATCTGACTACTATTATTCAGTGTGTAATGGAGGCCAAAACAGCTAACTTTACCCTGGAATTCGATCCTACTCTGGTGAGAGGAATGTCTTACTATACCGGCCCGATTTTTGAGATTTCCATTGACGGATTTTCCGGAAGCGTAGGAGGCGGCGGACGCTATGATGAGATGATCGGCAAGTTTACAGGCACTCCTACTCCGGCCACAGGATTTTCCATTGGATTTGAGCGTATTGTCATGCTCCTTATGGAAAAAGGATTTAAAGTCCCGGGAACAAAGGAGAAAAAGGCATATCTTCTGGACAAAAAGCTTTCCCAGGAGAAACTTCTGGAAGTTATGAAGAAGGCGGCTGAAGAAAGAAAAGAAGGCCAGAGCGTGAATATTGTTTATGCAAAGAAAAATAAAAAATTCCAGAAAGAGCAGCTGACAGGCGAAGGCTATTCAGTGATCGAGGAAGTATATAACGATTAAAAGGAGCAAAGAAGGAGATTTTATGTCATGGCAGAATCAATGAAGGGACTGAAAAGAAGCCATAGATGCGCAGAAGTGACAAAGGCGGAGATCGGCAGTACGGTAACCCTAATGGGATGGGTACAGAAAAGCCGGAATAAAGGCGGTATCGTCTTTGTAGATTTAAGAGACCGTTCCGGTATCATCCAGGTGATTTTTGAAAACGGGGAGATTGATCCGGAAGTATTTGAAAAAGCTGGAAAGCTGAAAAGTGAGTTTGTGATCGCAGTTGTGGGACAGGTAGAGGCTCGTTCCGGAGCAGTGAATCCTAATCTCATCACAGGAGAAATTGAGATCAGAGCCCGGGAGCTACGTGTGCTTTCTGAAGCGCAGACTCCTCCGTTTCCCATTGAAGAGAATAGTAAGACAAGGGAAGAGGTTCGTCTGAAATACCGTTACCTGGACCTGAGAAGACCGGATCTTCAGAGAAATATGATCCTTCGTTCCAGAGTTTCTACTCTGGTGCGGCAGTTCTTGTCTGAGGAAGGCTTCCTGGAAATTGAAACACCGACTCTGATCAAGAGCACTCCTGAGGGAGCAAGGGATTATCTGGTTCCCAGCCGTATCCATCCGGGATGCTTTTATGCTCTTCCTCAGTCGCCTCAGATTTTTAAACAGCTTTTAATGTGCTCCGGCTATGACCGGTATTTCCAGCTGGCAAGATGTTACAGAGATGAAGACTTAAGAGCTGACCGTCAGCCGGAATTTACGCAGATCGATATGGAGCTGTCTTTTGTAGATGTAGATGATGTAATTGATGTAAATGAGAGAATGCTGGCTTTCCTCTTTAAGGAAGTCCTGGGAGTAGAGGTTCCTCTTCCAATCCAGAGAATGACCTGGCAGGAAGCTATGGACCGTTTTGGTTCCGATAAGCCGGATATCCGCTTTGGCATGGAGCTTACAGATGTATCCGAAGTAGTAAAAGACTGTGAATTCGCAGTGTTTAAAGGCGCTCTGGAAAACGGCGGCAGTGTCAGGGGCATCAATGCCAAGGGACAGGGAGGCATGCCAAGAAAGAAAATCGACAAGCTGGTGGAATTTGCTAAAGGCTACGGCGCCAAAGGCCTGGCTTATATTTCTATCGGACAGGACGGCACTGTAAAATCCTCTTTTGCAAAGTTTATGAAAGAAGAGGAAATGACTGCTCTTATCCAGACAATGAAGGGAGAGAACGGCGACCTTCTCCTCTTTGCAGCAGATAAAACTAAGCTGGTATGGGATGTGCTGGGAGCTCTTCGCCTGGAACTGGCAAAACAGTTGGAGCTTCTGGACAAGAATGAATTCAAGTTCGTATGGATCACAGAATTCCCTCTTCTGGAGTGGTCCGAGGAGGAAAACCGCTTTGTAGCTATGCACCACCCCTTTACTATGCCTATGGAGGAGGACCTTCAGTATATTGATTCCGATCCGGGAAGAGTCCGGGCTAAGGCCTACGATATCGTTCTTAACGGCAACGAGATCGGCGGAGGTTCTGTCCGTATTTTCCAGGATGATATCCAGGAAAAAATGTTTGAGGTTCTCGGATTTACCAAAGAAGAGGCTTATAAGCGTTTTGGCTTCCTTCTGGATGCTTTTAAATATGGGGTTCCGCCTCACGCAGGACTGGCTTATGGGCTTGACCGTCTGGTAATGCTTATGGCAAAGGAAGACTCCATCCGCGACGTAATCGCTTTCCCAAAGGTGAAAGACGCTTCCTGCCTGATGTCAGAGGCCCCCGACGTGGTGGATCCAAAGCAGCTTGAAGAGCTGGGGATCGCAGTTGTAGAAAATGAAAAAGCAGAATAAGGGAAAAAATAAAGCAAAAACAGGGAGCTGCCGTATTTCTATGCTCCCTGTTTTTATGTTATTGGATATCTTCTGCGATAGATTCAATAGCTGAAGGAATATCACCAAATACCGCTTCTGCAATATTGGAATCCATTTGGATCTTCCAGTTTATGCCATCGTTGAAAAGCCGGATGACGATATCATCAGAAACAGTATCCTCATTTTCTTCGATACAGGAAATAAGAAGCTCTCTTTCTTTGTCTCTTCGTCCCTGGACTCCTGCTGAGAGTGCTTCTGAGGTTTCCAGCCATCTGGTCAGCCGTCTCTTATAGGAAGAGAGTATGGTCTCAAAATCCGGACTGGTGATGGAGACCTGAACTTTCGCATCATTTTCCCCCTGATCTTCCCCTGTGATCTCATAATCGAAGGATTTTTCAATCTGTCGGGCAATCGCTATAGCAAGAGAATTGCTGAAAGTATCGTCAGTTTCTACAAGCTCGTCCAGAGAGAGATAAATCTTAAGCTGCTCGCTGTCGAAACTTCCGATGGTATCAAAATGAGCGGCTACAATTTCAGAAGGAGAGAGAAGTCTGGAATCCGACATATAACCAGCAAAATTTCCTGTAAGAAGGCTGTCCAGCTCTTCTGTACGGACTACCTTCCAGGTATCTGATTCTTTCTCCAGAGGAATTGAAACTTCTGATGTTTCTGTGTCATAATCTTCTGTTTCCAGTTTTTCTTTCAAAAGGAGGCAGGAATCGCTCAGGGAAAACTCTACTTCTCCAGGACTGGCGTCCATTTCTATCTGCTTCTGGAGCAGAGCGAGAGAATAGTCTTTTGCCAGGCTGCAGGCATCAATAGTAGTCAGTTCTGTCTGTGCGGATCCTTTGTCTTTGTCTTTTTCAACGCTTATTTTTTTAACTTCGAAAGAAAAATCCTTATAAAATAAAGAAAAAATATCTGCGATCTCTTCCGCGGCTTCATCTGTATACTCAGAAGAAGGCAGCAGATCCTGGGCATCAATGCAGTTTAGTATGGTCTGGCTGTCGGAGCTTTGAAGTTTTTCAAGTTCCTGCTCTACAGCCTTTCTGGCAGAACGCTCTTCTTTTGAAGTACAGCCGCCAAGGATACAGATACCAGACAGCAGAAGCCCCAGAAGAACTGTCACTCTTTTTCTTTCCATGGTTTTTCTCCTGATCTTTGTTTTATTCCTGTGAGAAACGAGCCAAGCGGACATGCTTGCATCGGGGTCTTTGACTCTGGCCTCAGTCAGGCATATATGATTATTTTATCAGAGTGGGAGAAAACATGCAACTTTCTTCCTTTATTTTCCATATATCCAGGTGGATTTCTAAAAGCCGGACGTTTTTTCTGATAGAAATT
>DWYL01000346.1 GCA_019118685.1 Candidatus Blautia merdipullorum | reverse complement strand
AATTTTTCTGCGCAATTTATGCAGCTGTTTTTCCTGTCATCATAAAAAATAACTAACTTGTCCAAAGACCTTCCACCTTTCTTATTCTTTTTCTTCCATGCCACGGCAAATAAAGCCGTATAAAGCTCCTGCAGGATTCCAAGCATGTCATAGACAAATCCGCTGTAGAAATCCACATTAGGGCTGACTCCTTTATAAATATGACGTTTTTCTGCGATGATCTCCGGTGCCAGTTTTTCAATAGCCTGATACAGATTCGTATCCTCTTCCCGGCCTTTTTCCGCGGCAAGCTTTTCTACGTACTCTTTCAGTATTCTTTCCCTGGGATCTGAAACAGAATGTCCATGTCATTCCAGTCTAACACATTTTCCCGGATACTCTCCGAATAGTAAAAGATATGCGATTTTTTCAAATCCATACTCTTCTTTTGAAATTGAACGGATCAATGTATAAATATTATAACCCCTGTACCATAATTCTCCGTCACAGGGGATTTTCTTCCCGTCTTTTATCATTTGAAATACAGGTTTCCTGCTTGCTCTGTGCATAAACGCTCAATTTATTCTGATCCATTTGCCTTTCTCCTTTCAATTATTTATAAATATTTCATTTTTAAACTATTTACTTAAAAAGATAAGGATGTCGGCAAACATCCCTTTCTTTTTCTCATAAAAATTTACTGATATTATGGTTCATTTTCTGTGCCACCGCAGCCAGGGTCTTTTTTTCCTCTTCCGTCACTCCGTCAAATACGATATTCCTGATCTTTCGGTAAATTTCTTCAAGCTTTACAATAATGATCTGGGCGTCCTCTGTCAGATAATTATGAGTGCATCTTCTGTCCTTCAGATCCTGCTCCATTCTTACATATCCTTTTTTTTGGAGCCGGCTCAGAGACTGAGAAATATGTCCTCGTGTAAACATATTCATCTTCATGATATCTTTAGACGTATTCAGTTCCTTTGCATGTTTCAGATAGATCAAAATCTGCATATCGATTTTCTGCAGCCCATAGGTTGTTTCAATAGGAGCCATCTCCTTTTCCATCAGTCTTCGGAACTGCATCCCGTATAACAGAGTATCAAGTGAATAATTCATAGTTTCCTCTAATTTATTTTAATTATAAACATTTTATTATTAAAGTATATTCCCTGTCACACCATTCTGTCAATAGATTTTTTAGTCTGCATCAAAGCCTCTTCCCCAGCTCATAGGCCATTTTCGGATATCCGGTATGTCTCGTCATAGAAGGTGTGCCGCACCCTTTCCCCAGTACCATCCCCTGATCCTGGAGACTTAAGTACCGCACCAGTGTCCGGTAATGGCTTTCCAGGGCCTCAAATGTCCACGTATCACTGTTCCATGCAACGGTGAGCAGTGCAGATTTCATATGCTTTCTGGTAATGCTGCTGTTATAGGCGCAGAACCGGTCAACCGCTGTTTTAAGCTGCGCTGACATTCCGTAATAATAAAGGGGTGTGGCAAAAACGATCATATCTCCGTCTAAAATTGCCCTTCGTATTTTCTGATTATCATCCCGCAAAACACAGGGGCCTTCATATCCGCAGGACACACAGCCGGTACAGGGATTCAGATCCATATCCGCAAGATCAAATCTTGTAACACTGTGCCCCGCTTCTTCCGCTCCCCGTGTAAACTCTGTCACTAATATATCTGTAGAGCCCTTTTTATTGGGACTCCCCTGTAAAACCACAATTTTCATCACTAAAACAGCCTCCTTTAAAACAAATGCCTCATCTGATCTTATAAACTGGTCAGAACCGGGTTGTTAAGATAATCATAAACCCTCCTGACCTCACTGACTTTCCGGGTATCTAACATGGAAGGACAGTTCTGGTCCAGTTTTCCAATACGCTCCATATCTTCCGAATCCAGTTCAAAATCCCAGATTGCCAGGTTTTCCTCCATCCGCTCCCGGTGCACAGACTTGGGGATCACGACCACTCCCTGCTGTACATTCCAGCGCAGGATAACTTGTGCCGGCGTCTTTCCGTATTTTTTTCCAATCTCTTGCAGCACCGGTTCCTGGAACATTCCTTTCAGGCCTTCTGCAAAAGGAGCCCAGGCTTCCGGCTGGACGCCCAGTTCTTTCATCAGCTCCAGGTCCTCGGCACGCTGATAGTGGGGATGACGTTCAATCTGATTGATCTGAGGTTTGATCTGGACGTTGCAGCATAGATCCAGCAGACGGTCCGGCAGAAAATTACAGACCCCGATGGCACGTATTTTTCCATCTCGATAGAGGTCTTCCAGCGCCCGCCAGGAGCCATAATAGTCCCCAAAGGGCATATGGATCAAATACAGATCCAGATAGTCCAGCCCCAGCTTTTTACAGGACCGCTCAAAGGCCTGTATGGTACGGTCATATCCCATTTCCTGAATATATGCTTTTGTGGTAATAAAAAGCTCTTCCCGGGGGATCCCACAGTTTCGTATCCCCCGTCCTACGGCTTCTTCATTCTGATAAGAGCTGGCTGTATCGATCAGACGATATCCTGCTTTTATCGCATCTGTGACAACCTGTTCACAGTCGGCCTCCGGTATCTGAAAAACACCGAAACCTTCCAGGGGCACAGAGACGCCATTATACAACTTTATCCTTTCTATCATAAAATCCGCCTCCCTTATGAAAATATCATTTTATCATTCTGCAAAACAAAAATAAGTGCAGTGAAAAAAGATTTCTCTACTACACTTACATTATAGGCAAGCCAAATTTCCCTGTCTAATACTTGATTTTTATAAAGTAAAATGCCTATGGGGCATTATTTTCCAGATTTTCTTTTATAAAGCTTAAACTTTTCTGCGGCAGATCGCAAGGGAATACGCCATCTTATGATGTGACATAACCGAACTGCTGGATGGCAGATTGGATGTAATCAGAACGTTCAGCTTCTCAAAATCTTCTCCAAACCAGTTAGCCAGTTTCCTTTGCGCATTCAGCCTATGGGGAAGGAGCAAAGGCTGCCCCTTCAGATCTCCATAAATATTCCTCCAAGCAGTATTTTTGTCAGGTCAGCTTTTCTTTCTCTTTTTTGCCTCTGCGAAATCCGCTGCCTCTTTTATCCACTCCATCAGTTCTTCATCAATCTCCTCTACCTTGTGGACCACCACATGATGGGTCCATCGGTTTGGATAAGGCTCTGTGGCGATATCGATCCTGGGAGATTCTTCCCTATGCTCCAGACCAAAGGTCACAACCATATAAGGGTCCGGAAGCTGAGCCGCTTTCCGCACCCTGGCAAAAGATACACAGGCAAAAAGACGTTTCTTATAAAAGGTGATCTGGGTTTTCTGGACTTTCACCGTTACATTGTCAATTTCTCTTTGGATCGCTTTTTCCAGCTTTTCATACAGTGGGAGAGCCCCTTGATGTTTTTCAAAAAATAAAAGTACATTTGTATCCATACCATATGCTCCAATACCTTTTTCTATATCCTATCACATCTTTCCTGGTCTGTCCTGTGCTTTTATCATTTTTTATATTCAGGCCCTTCCTCTCGGTTCCTGCCCGAAAAGGGCCTGAAGCATTTATTCCATAGTAGCAGTCATTTCCCGGACATCTGCTCTGGAAATCCCGGAACTTCCGAAGGGGCGCATGGCCAGTGCTATAAGTTTCATAGGGTTGTCGTCAGCCGCCACACGGTTTGAACCGATCTTACCGCACTTTATACATCTGTGGATGATGGCCCATTCCCCGTTTTTCCTGACCCATACCCCGATAGGCTCCATCCGGCCATGGCACCGTGACTCCCGGTCGCCAGGCTCATTGTCCAGATGGATACTGTGCAGGCAGTTGGGGCAGTGATTCCTGTGATTGCTGCCGGCGCCTGCCGGCACTACCGGCCATCCGCATATCTTGCAAGTAAAGGAATCTGTACAGGGATGTGTTTTATAATACTTTTTGTCATATTTTCGCTTCTTATTTTCTCTGTTCATAGAATTTTCCTCCTATCTCTCCATGACCGCCCATCATCCTTGTCAGTTCTTCGATCCGTTCCACTGGGAAAGGCGGGGAAGATAAAGGCTTTGAGGCAATGGACAGTACTTTGATCAGATTATCTCTCTCGTTCATTCTGGCGGACACCATCTCTCCGCAGAAACTGCATCTTGAAATAATTTCCCATTTATCATCTTCTCTGATCCAGACGCTGACTGGCTCCAGGATGCCTCCGCATGGATTTCCCTCCCTGTCTGTCTCATGGATTCCTGACAGACAGTTGGGACAATGTTCCAGATGTTTTTTCTCCAGTTCTTCAGAGACAGTCCAGCCGCAGTTCGGGCATTGATATCTTTTCCTGTTTTCTTTCATAGAACTTCTCCTCATAAATTAAAATACGGATAACCCATTACTCTGAGTTATCCGCACATACCTATCCTGCGTTTCCTTATTTCCGGAGACAGCAATCTAAGCAGGCATACAAACAATCTATTTGGAAACTGCCCCAAGGGCCTTAGACTTGATTCCAAATGGACCTGTAGATTTTCTGTATCACAAAAAAACTGCCTGAAAGATCAAAGCCAGCCTGATGAATCTATCCGCAAATAGGTACAACAAAAAAACCCATCGAATAGCACAAAGGCTTCTGCCACACAAGTCCTAATTTTTCCTTTTTCCTGTAGTATAAATATAAGCGTCCTCCAGAGTTCTCTCGCAAGGGATCTTATCAGCCATGTTTCTCTCTCTTTCAAGCTAAAAAATCAGCAATACCCTATCTATGGGTCTATCTCAGATTATACCTTTTATCAAAAACACTGTAAACTAATATGTTCTGACTCATTGAGTCAAAAAGAAAGGTTACAGTGAATTAAGCAGCTTCAATTCACTATAACCTTTTTTAGCTAGTGCCTATTCAGATTTCTGTCAGTTTTCCTATTCCAGTTCAAAAGCGCCTGTATAAAGCTGATAATACTGACCTTTCTTTTCCAGCAACTCCTGGTGATTTCCTTTCTCGATGATCTGTCCGTGATCCAGTACAATGATCACATCGGAATTTTTCACCGTGGACAGGCGGTGGGCAATAACAAAAACAGTCCTGCCCTTCATCAGAGCATCCATTCCCCGCTGCACGATAGCCTCTGTACGGGTATCGATGGAAGAAGTAGCTTCGTCCAGGATCATGACCGGAGGATCTGCCACAGCCGCCCTGGCAATAGACAGAAGCTGCCGCTGTCCCTGGGACAGGTTGGCGCCGTTTTCTGTGAGAAGGGTATCATAGCCTTCCGGAAGCCTGGTGATAAAGTCATCCGCTCCCGCCAGCTTTGCTGCGGCAATACATTCTTCATCTGTAGCATCCAATTTTCCGTACCGGATATTCTCCATCACCGAACCGGTGAACAGATTAGTATCCTGGAGTACAATGCCCAGGGAACGGCGGAGATCGCTTTTCCTGATCTTGTTAATGTTGATCCCGTCGTAGCGGATCTTGCCATCGGCGATATCATAAAAACGGTTGAGCAGATTGGTAATGGTGGTCTTTCCTGCGCCGGTAGCTCCTACAAAAGCTACCTTCTGCCCTGGTTTAGCGTAGAGAGAAACATCATGAAGTACGGGCTTTCCAGGTTCATATCCAAAATCAACATGATGCAGCCGCACGTCCCCCTCCAGTTTCGTATAGGTTACCGTTCCTGCTTTCCGGTGAGGATGTTTCCAGGCCCACAGTCCGGTCCGCTCCTTGGATTCCTCAAATAGCGTTTCTTCCTCTCCGGGTTGCCGGTCATCTGCTCCTGCCTGACTCTTGGGGGATTTTTTCCGTACATTGACCAGAGTCACATACCCCTGATCCTGTTCTGACTCCTGATCCAGCAGGCTGAAGATCCTTTCCGTGCCGGCGATTCCCATAACTACCGCATTCACCTGATGGGATACCTGGCCGATATTTCCTGCAAATTGTTTCGTCATGTTCAGGAAGGGCACTACAATACTGATTCCAATGGGAATACCGGATATACTCACATTTTGGACGTTCAGAGTAAGAAGAAGCCCTCCTGTAATAGCTACCAATACATAAAGGATATTTCCGATATTATTCAAAATAGGGCCCAGTATATTAGCATACTGGTTTGCCTTTCTGGATTCTTCAAAAAGGATATCATTATAACGGTCAAAGTCTGCTTCACTTTCTTCTTCGTGGCAGAAAACTTTGATGACTTTCTGTCCGTACATCATTTCTTCTACAAAGCCTTCCACTTTTCCCAGGGCATTCTGCTGCTTAATGAAAAATTTCGCCGAACCGCCCCCTACCTTCTTGATGAGTACAGTCATTACCGCTACCCCAAGGACCACTACCAGGGTCAGCCAGAGACAATAATACACCATGATCCCGAAGATGGTAAGCACCGTTACGCCGGATATAAGAAGGTGGGGAAAGCTCTGGGAGATCATCTGGCGGAGCGTGTCGATATCATTGGTATAATAACTCATAATATCCCCGTGATCATTGGTATCAAAATATTTAACGGGAAGGCGCTGCATTTTTCCAAACATCTTTTCCCGCATTTTTTTCAGCGTTCCCTGGGTCATAATCGCCATCAGCTGATTAAAAGTAAAGCCTGCTGCCAGAGAGAGAATATAAAAAACTGCCAGTATGGAAACCAGTCTCAGGATCTGGCCGCCCACTGCGCCCCAGTCTCCTTTCTGCCAGTTCTTCTCAATAACAGCGATAATATTCTGCATAAAGACAGAGGGTATAGAACTTACCACTGCATTAAATACTATGCAGGCAATCGTTGCCGGCAGCATAACCGGGTAAAAACCCAGCATGGTTTTCAACAGTCTTACAATCGTATTTTTCTTTTTATTCTCCAAGCTGGTTTCCCTCCTTATTCTGGGAGGTATAGATCTCCCTGTATATTTCATTGGACGCCAGCAGCTCCTTATGAGTTCCTATGGCATTGATCTCTCCGCCCTCCATCACAATGATCCGGTCTGCGTCCTCCACAGAAGCCGTCCTCTGGGCGATAATGATCTTGGTGGTCTCCGGAATGTAATCCTTCATGGCCTTCCGGATCCTGGCGTCAGTCCTGGTATCCACCGCACTGGTGGAGTCATCCAGAATCAGGATTTTGGGCTTTTTCAGAAGAGCTCTGGCAATACAGAGCCGCTGCTTCTGGCCGCCGGATACATTGGCTCCGCCCTGTTCTATGTAAGTGTCGTATCCATCAGGGAACTGGGAAATAAACTCATCGGCACAGGCCATCTTACAGGCCTGGACCAGTTCCTCGTCTGTAGCCTCCTTATTCCCCCAGCGGAGATTTTCCCGGATCGTCCCGGAAAAAAGAATATTTTTCTGGAGAACCACCGCTACCTGATTCCGCAGAGTATCCAGGTCATAATCTCTTACGTCCACCCCTCCTACCTTCACCGCTCCTTCCGTCACATCATACAGGCGGGAGATCAGCTGGATCAGGGAAGATTTGGAAGAGCCTGTGCCTCCGATAATGCCAATGGTCTCTCCGGAACGGATATCCAGATCAATGTTCTTTAAAACCCGCCGCTTTGCCTCCTTTGAATACTTAAAGCTCACATGTTCAAAGGAGATGGAGCCATCTTTCACTTCATATACAGGGGCTTCCGGATTGGATAAAGAACTTTTTTCCTCCAGCACTTCTGCGATCCTCTTTCCTGATTCCACAGCCATTGTGATCATGACAAACACCATGGACAGCATCATCAGACTGTTCAACATCATAAAACTATAGGTCAGCAACGCAGAAAGCTGTCCCACATCCAGATCCAGCCCTCTGGAGGTAATGATAGTGTAAGAGCCGAAAGACAGCACAAAGGTCATAACTGTATAGATGCAGAACTGCATCAGAGGATTATTCAGGGCAAGGATACGCTCTGCCCTGGTAAAATCTGTACATACGTCCTCAGCCGCCCGGTTAAACTTTTCCTGCTCGTAGTCTTCCCGGACAAAAGACTTCACCACCCGCATGGCTTTGATGTTCTCCTGAACAGAGCTGTTCAGCCTGTCATATTTTTTAAACACTTTCCAGAAGAGGGGCATAGTCTTATAAATAACCAGTGACAGACCAAAGGCCAGCACGGGAACCACGAAAAGAAAAATCCACGCCATCCTGCCGCCCATGACAAATGCCATCACAAAAGCAAAGATCAGCATCAGCGGCGAGCGGATCGCTGTCCGGATGATCATCATATAAGCATTCTGTACATTGGTGATATCTGTAGTCATCCTTGTGACCAGAGAAGATGTCATAAACTTATCTATATTCTCAAAAGAATATCCCTGGATACTGTAAAACATATCCTTCCGCAGATTTCTCGCCAGACCACAGGAGGCTGTGGCACAGGTGGATCCGGCCAGACCTCCGAACAAAAGGGACAACATGGCCATACAGACCAGAATCCCTCCATACCCCAGGATCACCCCCATATCGCAGCCGCTTTTCACCTCATTGACCAGCCGTGCGATAATAAAAGGGATCGTACACTCCATCAGCACTTCGCAGCTTACCAGCAGCGGCGTGGCAATGGAAGCTCTTTTGTATTCCCTGATACTTTTCGCCAGTTGTCTTACCATTTTTTCTTTTCCTTTCTGTTAAAAAAGAGCAGTGGTATCCGCTGGACTTACGTGATAACATTGCTCGCTTCTTTCATTATATTCTTCTCTTATCCGGAAAGTCAATCTGCATTTCCCACTTTACTGACGCCTCCTTTCCCCGGTGAGCGAGGCCCACATACCAGACCTGACCGGTCATGTCTGCACTGTAATTTTTCTCCTTAATCTGTCCGATAGCTTTCAGCGCCAGGTCTTCCAGGTTCTCTGACTTATCTCTGGTATATTTAAATTCCAGGATCATACTGGGACATCCCCATTTTCTGGAATACAGCAGGATATCTCCTCTTCCTCTGCCACTCTCCCGATTGCTTCTCACCTGGTAAGTTCCACGCAGAAAAACACACATCCCCAGCATCATCATATGGTAGCTGTTTTCATCTTTCAGATCGTAATAAGAGGGAATTTCCAGCAGGATCCTTTTATATTCTCGGGAAAAGCGCTCCATATCTCCTGTCTGGAGATAATACAGCATTTTGTCTATTTTTCCCTCCTCCACCTGTAAATAAGAGGCCGTCAAATCCTGAAATCCTTTCCAAACTTCCAGATTCGGTACCCGGACTTTATACAGATCTTCCCGGATCTCCTCCTCTATGGTCACCATACCTGCGTTCAACAGAAGTCCCCAGAAAGCCGTCTCATTCTGGTTTTCGTAATAAGCCCCTGCCGCATCTGCATTCACTGTAACCTGGCCCCGTTCCAGCAGCTCCTCATAGGACTGGAAAAAAAGCTGTCCCTGTTCACGAAGGGCATTCTTCAACATACTGTTTTCACTGGTATTGACCCAGTAAGACTCCAGTTTTTTTCTGGCCCCGTAACAGGATATGGACCAGGGATTATAAAGTTCCGTATCCCCTATTTTGTAGCCATCGTACATTGCCTTTACCTGCCCGGAAAACTCCGCTTCACAGTAATCCAGAAGTTCTCGTACTTCTTCCTCTGTAAACCCAAAGCAATCCTTATATTCCGGGTCTTTTACAGTACATACCATCAGATTATTCAGACCGGAAAAAATGTTCTCCTTTGCCACTCTCTGAACACCGGTAAGCATGGCTTTTTCCAGGGAAGAGTTTCCTTTCAGGGAAAAGCTCAACATCCCTGAAAGAATTTCTCTTACCTGTCCATAATATCCTCTGGAATTTGCATACATAAAAGGCGTATCATATTCGTCCAGAAGGAGAAACACTTTCTTTCCATAGTATTCTTCCAGAATACCGCACAAATCCTTAAGTCCATGGCAAAGACAGCTCCTTTGCTCCTCAGCCCCCTGTTTTTCACTAAGGGAGCGGTAATTCTGAAAAAACATCTCTTTCTTTCTCTGAGACAGTTTGCCGCTTTTTGTCAGATCCATGTATCTGTCATATTCCTCCAGAAAAAGATCTGAAAGCTGTCTTATCATTTCCCGGGAATTCTCTGCCTTTACATTCAAAAAGGAGAGAAAAATCACCGGATATTGATTTATCCAATCCGCATATACGCTTTTCTCAATCTTTGTTTCCGCAAACAGCCAGGCAGAGTTTCTGGTGCAGTCCAGAAATTCTCTGAGCATAGTCATATTCAGAGTCTTGCCAAACCGTCTTGGTCTTGTCACCAAAGTCACCTGATACCAGGAATCCAGAAATTCCTCAATAAACTGTGTTTTATCTACATAATAGGCATTTCTTTCACGAAGAAAGCGAAAGTCCTGAACGCCAATGGCAAGCCGCTTTTTCTTTGCAGAGTAATCATAGGTTCCCTCCGGTTCGCACATCAGATCTGCATACTGCACTTCCCGGCCCGGTTCTCCCTTGCTTCTCCCGAAAAGTTCGTCTAAAGTACATCCCAAAACATCGCTGATATGCTCCAGGGTTTCCAGATCCGGTGATCGGTTGCCTCTTTCATAATTCGTATAAGTAGAACGTGATATCCCCAGCTTTTCTGCCATCTGGGCCTGGGTATATCCCCGCAGATTCCGAACTCTTGTCAGGTATTCATAAAATCTGGTTTTCATAGCGAAAATCACTTCCCTGCTTTTTCTCTATATTATAGCTCAGGATGTTTCAAATCGCAACATTAATATACTTATTATATTCTGACTTCGGAAATGGGCTTTCTATTTTCTCCGTTTTGCATAAACATTACTGTTTACCTGCCATTCCCCGTTTTCCAGAACTGTTACATTCTGCCAATGGAAAGTTTCTGCCTGTATATCAGAAAAGATCCATTTCTGGAAGGGATCATCCAGGACTGTT
>DWYL01000345.1 GCA_019118685.1 Candidatus Blautia merdipullorum | reverse complement strand
TAAAAAAGTAGGAAAATAAAAGAAACAATGATATAATTATGAAAAATATATAACTAAGACGAGGTATCATATTAATGGAATATATAGCTCATTTCAATGAAGAACATAGTCAAATGCTGAAAGACCATTTATGCGGAACAGCTGAACTTGCAGGAAATTTTGCGGGCCGATTTGGCAAGGCAGACTGGGGTTATTGCTGCGGCATGCTCCATGACATCGGGAAGTACTCCCTCGCATTTCAGAAGAAGATTAAGAATAACAGTGATAAACGAGTAGATCATTCTACTGCCGGAGCAAAAGTTTGTTTTGAAAAAGGCGGGATGTACGGGTTCATGAGCTACTGTATTGCCGGACATCATTCGGGGCTGCCTGATCATGGAAGCTCTTCCGATGCTGGAAATGCGCCGACATTGGAGGGCAGAAAACGGAAACGAATCGAAGATTACAGCGCTTTTAAAAGTGAAATAAAGATTCCGGAAATAAATACAACCCCATTTGAACCATTAAAAGTGCCAGATCCGGATTTTTCATTAAGTGTGTTTATCAGGATGTTGTATTCCTGTCTGGTGGATGCGGATTTTCTGGATACGGAAAGATTCATGAAGAATGGGCAGACGCTGAGAGAGGCAGGAGAAGATATAAGTGTTCTTCTGGAAAAACTAAAAGATTATGTAGCAGATTGGCTGCAGAATGAAGATAAGGACACTGTAAACGGAAGAAGAACAGAAATACTCAGACACTGTTTCGAAAAAGGGCTCAGCGAAAGAGGAATATTCCAGCTTACTGTACCGACCGGCGGCGGGAAAACAATCGCATCTCTGGCGTTTGCACTGCAGCATGCGGTGGAGAATCACATGGATCGGGTTATCTATGTGATTCCGTATACAAGTATCATTGAGCAGAATGCAGAGGTATTCCGCAGGATACTGGGAGATCAGAACGTCCTGGAAAATCACTATAATGTGGATTATGAAAGCTCGGAGGAATTAAAACCCATGCAGCTGGCGTCGGAAAACTGGGACAAGCCGGTGGTGGTGACGACGAATGTGCAGTTTTTTGAATCCTTGTTTGCAAATAAGTCCTCCAGATGCAGAAAGTTACATAACATAGCCAACAGTGTTATCATATTTGACGAAGCGCAGATGCTTCCTGCAGATTATCTGAAGCCCTGTATTGCAATGATGGAGGAACTTGTTGGAAATTTCCGTTCGAGTATTGTGCTCTGTACAGCGACGCAGCCTGCTCTGACTCCATTTTTTCAGAGAAAACTTCCGGTCACTGAACTCTGCCCGAGGGTAGAAGAACAATTCCGCTTTTTTGAGAGAGTCACTTTCAAAAATATCGGAACTGTTTCAGAAGATGAATTGATTGAAAAACTGGAACAGGAAGATCAGGCGCTGTGCATTGTCAACACGAAGAAACGGGCTCAGAGAATCTATCAGAAAATGAAAGGTGAAGGCGTATTCCACCTGTCTACGACGATGTATCCGAAACACAGACGGCGGATTCTGGAAAAAATCAGAAAGCTGGTGAAAGACGGACAGAAATGTATCCTGATCTCAACCAGCCTTGTGGAGGCAGGGGTTGATCTGGACTTTGGCGCTGTGTACAGACAGCTGGCGGGAGTTGATTCCATGATCCAGGCAGCAGGCAGATGCAACAGGGAAGGAAAACGGGATGTGGACGAAAGCTTTGCTTATATTTTTCAGTTTGAAGAAAAAGAATATGTTCCCGGGCAGCAGCTTCAGATTGATGTATCAAAGATGTTGATTTCACAGAATGAGGATGTCTCATCACTGCACGGGATAGAAAAATATTTTGAGGCACTGTATCATTTCCGCGGGGAGAGTCTGGACAAAAAGAAGATTCTCGAAGAGTTTAAAGGAAAAAGATATAATTATGCCACGGCAGCACAGGAGTTTAAACTGATCGAGGAAAATACATTGACTGTTTTTGTCAGCAGAGAGAAAGAGGCGGAAGAGCTCCTTCAGCAGATCAAATGTCAGGGATATACAAAGTCGGGGATGCGTAAAGCTGGACAGTATTGTGTACAGTTATATGAGGGCGATATTGAAAAACTTCAGGGCGCGGGAATGCTCCAGCCGATTTCAGAGAATATTGAGGGTTTCTTTGAGCTTGTCAACGAGGGGCAATATACAGAAGAGATGGGGCTGGATCTTGGAATAGAGTCGGGAATGGCGGTAATCATGTGATAAAAACGGGAACGGTGCAAAAGAAGAACAAACTTTTGCACCGTTCCTGTTTTTACGTTATCGTAAATCTCATTATTTCAATCCTCAGGTTCCTGTCCCGACCACAAAAACATTATAACAAACAGAATAATTTATTTCAATGATATTTTATGATAACAAGAATTAAAAATGTATTGCATTTAGAATGTATGAGGAGTATAGTAACAATTAGGAAAATCAAATTTAATAATGGAATCGCTTATATAACCGAAGGGAGAAAGTATGATCTTATATCATGGCAGCAGACAAATCGTAGAATACCCCGAAATAAGAAAAGCAAAATATAACAAAGATTTCTATTTCGGATTTTATTGTACGAGATACGAAGAGCAGGCAAAAAGATGGGCAGCGCGTTACGGTGTAAATGGATATCTGAATAAATATGAGTATGTACCGGATAACAGGCTTAACTGCAAGGTGTTTACTGAGATGACAGAAGAATGGCTCGATTTTATCGTTGCATGCCGCAGTGGGAAGTCTCATAAATACGACATAGTAGAAGGTCCAATGGCAGACGATACGATTTATAATTACGTTCAGAACTATATGGATGGGAAAATTTCAAGAGCGGCGTTCTGGGAACTGGCAAAGTTTAAGTATCCCACGCACCAGATCAGTTTTCATACGGTTTCTGCACTTGACACTTTGAAATTTATAGGAAGTGAGGTTGTATATGGGAACAAAGAATAATAATGCACTTTTTTTTACATGCAGCCTGATTGAATATATCGGTCGCAGTATAAAGCGGACAAGACGTGAAGTTACAGATTATCTGGGAAAGGACAGGATCAAGAGAATTTACGAGTATGCGGATGTCTTTCATTGTGAGCCGATTGAGAAAACGGCAGACGAGTTTATTGAAGAGGCACATATGACAGAAGGAAGTTTTGATAATGTGAAGGAATGCCGGTATACCGTTCCGGGATATTGGGATATCGGGGAAGTATATGAGCGGTTGATTGAAGATATCTATGAGGATGAAAATCTACTGGAAGGGGTATGGGAAGTTTACCATTCCTGGATTGACGATCAGATTTCAGATTATAATACAGATTTCTACTATCAGCCGAGAGATTATATAGCAGAATGCTACAGGAAAGGAGAGATTTTATAAGTGAAACGAAGGAAGGAGGTCGAGCGATGGGAGTAGGTGTTAAGGTCAGAGTGTGGGGGAATTACGCGCTCTTCTCGCGCCCGGAGATGAAAGTGGAAAGATGTTCCTATGACGTCATGACTCCGTCGGCGGCGAGAGGAATCCTGGAGGCAGTCTACTGGCATCCGGGCATGCGATGGGTGATCGATAAGATCCATGTGGTCAATCCGGTCCAGTTCACAAGTGTGCGTAGGAATGAAGTGAAGAGTAAAATACTTGCCAGTAATGTACTTCAGGCCTATAACGGTGCGAAGAAACCGTTGTACATAAGTACGAAGACCGATATTGTCCAGAGGGCGTCGCTTTTGCTGCGGGATGTGGAATATGTGATCGAAGCGCATTTCGAGATGACCGAGCGGGCGAATGAGACAGATAATCCGGGAAAATTTAAGGACATCATTATGCGGCGGCTAAGAAGAGGAGAATGCTTCCATATGCCATATTTCGGATGCAGGGAGTTCCCGGCAAATTTCTGTCTGTGCGAAGAGGAAGACATCAGGACAGCGTATGATGAGGTGGAAGAAAAAGATCTGGGATTTATGCTTTTTGACATGGATTACTCGGACAGGAATAATATCCAGCCGATGTTTTTTCGCGCGGTCATGAAGCGGGGGGTCCTGGATCTGAGGAACTGTGAGGTGATACGATGATCTTACAGGCACTGGTCAATCATTATGAAAATCTTGTAGAACAGGAAGAGGTGACTCAGGAAGGCTGGTGTAAAGCGAAGGTTTCCTATGCAGTCAACCTGTCAAGAGATGGAAAAATTCTGGGAATTCTTTTCCTGAAGGAGGAGAAGAAGAGAAGAAAAAAGACAGTATGGGTCACTAAGCAGATCAAAGTACCAGAGATGGTAACAAGGGCTTCGGGAGTTGCTGCAAATTTCTTGTGCGACAACTCAAAGTATATCCTAGGGATTGATGCGGAAGGTACAAACCAGAGAGTGCTTGACTGCTTTGAGGCGGCAAAGAAAAAGCATCTGTCGCTACTCAGTGAAACAAAGGGTGAGATGGCAGAGGCGGTCAGGAGCTTTTTTGAGACATGGGATCCGGAGAAGGCATCAGAGTGCACTGAGATTAAAGAAAGATGGGAGGATCTCACAGATGGAGGAAATCTGATCTTTTGTATGGGCATAAATTATGCACAGGATGATCCGTTTATACAAGAGGCATGGGAGAATGCGAGAAATGAATCAGCAGAAGATGAGAAGACGGGAATCTGTCTTGTGACAGGAAAAAAGGCACAAATATCGAGGATTCATAAGAAGATTAAAGGCGTACCTAATGCTCAGCCTGCTGGGGCATCACTCGTTTCCTTTAATGAAGACGCATTTGAATCTTACGGAAAAGAGCAGAGCTATAACGCGCCTGTCGGGAAATATGCGGAATTTGCTTATACCACAGCATTGAATTATCTGCTGAATCAGAGAGAATATACATTTCAGCTTGGGGATTCCATGATCGTATACTGGGCGGAAAGCGCAGAGGAAGAATACCAGGCAGCATTTTTCGGAGCGGCTGATCCGAAACCTGACAATCAGGAAGAAATAAAAGGGATATTTGACAATCTGAAAAAGGGTATGCCGGTTTCTGTCGGAAATTTTACTTTAGATCCGGACCAGAGATTTTATATCCTTGCGCTTGCCCCGAATGCGGCGAGACTTTCTGTACGGTTTTTCTATCAGGATTCTTTTGGAAACATCTTGAAGAATCTGTCTGCGCATTACGAGAGAATGTCAATTGTAAAACCATCCTGGGAGAGCAGAGAATATATGGGAGTCAGGGATATGCTTTCGGAGACAGTCAACCAGAACTCAAAAGACAAAACTCCTGTCCCTAATATGGCGGCGTTTGTACTTCAGGCAATCCTGTCAGGCGCCAGGTATCCGGCAAGTCTTTATACAGATGTTCTTATCCGGATTCGCGCAGAGCAGGGCAATGTTACCTGGGGGAGAGCAGGGATCATCAAAGCATATCTGATACGAAATGGAAACTGGAAGGAAGGAGAGAACTATATGGGACTGAATGAAGAGAGCAGGGAGCCAGCTTATGTACTTGGAAGGCTGTTTTCTGTATTAGAATCAATTCAGATGGATGCAAATCCGGGAATCAAGGCGACAATCCGCGACCGTTATTTTAATTCCGCGTGTGCGACGCCTGCATCGATCTTCCCGGTGCTTATAAAATTGAAGAACAGTCATATGAAGAAACTGGAGCGGGACAAAGGCAGCGCTAAAGTATATTACGAGAAGCTGCTGACAGAACTTGTGGGCAAATTGGATGAATATCCAAAACGTCTGTCATTGGAAGAACAGGGAAAATTCATTCTCGGATATTATCATCAGGTACAGAAAAAGTACGAAAAAAAGGAGGAAAAGTAGATGAGTGAAGTGATCAAAAACAGGTATGAATTTGTAGTGCTGTTTGATGTGGAAAATGGAAATCCCAATGGAGATCCAGACGCCGGCAACATGCCGAGGATCGATCCTGAAAGCGGGCTGGGGCTTGTGACGGACGTATGCCTGAAGCGGAAAATCAGAAATTATGTTGAGACAGTCAAAGAAGACACCGAGGGGTTTAAGATCTATATTAAAGAAGATGTACCTCTCAACAGAAGCGACAGAGAGGCGTGTAAAAGTCTTGGTATCGAGGAGACAGAAGATAAAAAAGTGACAGACGCGCTGAAAAAATTAAAGAAAAGCGATCCGGATGCGGATATCAAATTAAGAGATTATATGTGCAGAAATTTTTATGACATTCGTACATTCGGTGCTGTTATGACAACTTTTGTGAAGGCTTCGTTAAACTGCGGGCAGGTCAGAGGTCCGGTACAGATTGGATTTGCGAGGAGCATTGATCCGGTCATCAGCCAGGAAGTCACGATTACAAGAGTGGCGATCACCACTGAGAAAGATGCGGAAAATAAAAGCACTGAGATGGGAAGAAAGAGTATTGTTCCCTATGGATTGTATCGTGCAGAGGGATATGTATCTGCGAATCTTGCCAGAAGAGTGACAGGTTTTTCAGAAGAGGATCTGGAGCTGCTGTGGGAAGCAATCATCAATATGTTTGAAAACGACCACTCAGCTGCGAGAGGGAAAATGGCAGTACGGGAACTGATCGTATTCAAACACAGCAAAGAACTTGGAGACTGCCCGGCATATAAACTGTTTGATGCAGTGGAAGTCAAGAAAAAGGAAGATGTGGAATATCCGAGAAAGTACCAGGACTATACAGTGGAAGTACACGAAGAGAAGATACCGGATTCAGTTGAAGTGAAAAGGATGGTATGATGGAATATTCGGAAGATGATTATCTGATGATTTCAGGAATCCAGCATTTCAAATTCTGCCGAAGACAGTGGGCTCTGATTCATATTGAACAGCAGTGGGCGGAAAATGTACATACTGTCACAGGAGAGCTGATGCATAAAAAGGTGCATGATCCTACTCTTAGGGAAAAGAGAAAGGACGTTATCATTGCCAGAGCTCTTCCGGTCTCTTCCAGAGAACTGGGGATCAGCGGCGAGTGCGATCTGGTGGAGTTTCATAAATGTGAGGATGGGATAAAGCTGCATGGTCACAGAGGGCTTTACTCGATTTATCCGGTGGAATATAAAAAAGGAAAACCTAAACTGTCAGAGGAAGATAAGCTTCAGCTGGCGGCACAGGCAATGTGCCTGGAAGAGATGTTTTCTGCACAAGTGCCGGAGGGAGCAATATTTTACGGTGAGACAAGAAGGCGTGAAGCTGTGGAGATTACAGAAGAGCTGCGTACTGAAGTGAAAAATATGTTTCACGAGATGCATGAGTATTATGCAAGAAAGTATACGCCGAAAGTGAAATACAGCAAGTCCTGTAATGCGTGTTCTCTCAAGAACATCTGTCTGCCCAGACTCGGCAAATCGGTTTCAGTGAAATCATATATTGATCAGATGCTGAAGGAGGAAGAAGAATGAGAAAACTGCTGAATACATTGTATGTTACTTCTGAAAACAGCTATCTGTCTCTGGATGGAGAAAATATAGTTGTCCTTGAGGATCAGAAAGAATTGGGAAGGATACCGCTTCATAATCTGGAAGGAATCGTTTCCTTTGGATATCGTGGGACGAGTCCGGCATTGATGGGTGCTTGTGCGGAACGGAATATTTCTCTGTGTTACCTTACGCCGCAGGGAAAATTTCTGGCGCGTGTCTCTGGAAGGACCAAAGGAAATGTGATATTAAGAGAGCAGCAGTATGCGAGCAAAAATGATGAGAAGATCAGTCTGGAGATCGCAAAAAACTGTATACTGGGAAAGGTATATAATGCCAGATGGGTTCTGGAACGAGCCATGAGAGACCATGCAATGCAGATCGACACGGAGCGAGTGAAAGATGCATCTGCTTTTCTGAAAAATGCTTTGGAAAGGATACGGGATGCGGAATCGAAAGAGCAGCTCAGGGGTTATGAAGGAGAAGCGGCCAGCATTTATTTTGGAGTATTTGATGAACTGATCCTTCAGCAGAAAAAGGATTTTGTATTCAGAGGCAGGAATAAGCGACCGCCCCTTGATAATGTGAATGCGTTGTTGTCTTTTGTATACACTTTACTGACAAACAGTATTACTTCAGCTCTGGAAAGTGTAGGGCTGGATCCCTATGTAGGATATCTTCACACAGATCGACCGGGCAGAGTTTCACTGTCTTTGGATATGATAGAGGAACTTAGAGCAATCCTCGCTGACCGTTTTGTTCTGACATTGATCAATAAGAAGATCGTCAGTGGAAAGAATTTTTCTGTGAAAGAAAACGGTGCGGTGCTTATGGATGATGAGCTGCGGAAAAAGGTGCTGGCAGAATGGCAGAACAAGAAAAAGGAAACTATTACGCATCCTTACCTGAAAGAAAAAGTAGAATGGGGAATGGTCCCTTATGTTCAGGCGATGCTCCTTGCGCGATATTTAAGGGGCGACCTGGACGGTTATCCAGTATTCCTGTGGAAGTGAGGTGGAAAAATGCTTGTACTGATCACATATGATGTGAATACTGAAACTGCCGCAGGAAGGAAAAGACTGCGGAAAGTTGCAAAACAATGCACTAATTATGGCAGACGAGTGCAGAATTCTGTTTTCGAATGTATTCTGGATAATGCGCAGTGCGTTACTCTGAAGGCAATATTGGCAGATATTATTGATGAGAGCGTTGACAGCCTGAGGTTCTATTATCTGGGAAATAAATATCAGACAAAGGTGGAACATATGGGGGTCGATCGCGGAATTGCAGTAGATGACACATTGATTTTGTGATAATATAAGAGTGCGAATAGGAAGCAGACATGAAAATGCCGGGTGATTCGCACTCTGAAATGTGCACAAATGAAGTGGAGTGTAGAAAAAAGAGGGGATGAAAAAGGGGAAAATAAAGTATGTAAAATGATAATTTGTTGATTTCTGCTGAAAATTGTAATGAATTTTTGGCTTAAATTGCTGTCGCTCCCTACGTGGGAGCGTGGATTGAAACTTACTGGCATAGCTTTCTGTCCTAACTTTAATATGTCGCTCCCTACGTGGGAGCGTGGATTGAAACCCAAGAATCCATGGAGGGTTCCGTCACTTGTTTGTCGCTCCCTACGTGGGAGCGTGGATTGAAACCACGATATAAGGGGGTAGACAGCAACTGTGTCTGGTCGCTCCCTACGTGGGAGCGTGGATTGAAACTTACCTTGCGCTGGACAATGTGGGGTC
>DWYL01000344.1 GCA_019118685.1 Candidatus Blautia merdipullorum | reverse complement strand
AATATTGGTACGCAGATACGTTATACTTATATGAGCAATGTATCACGAATCGTGCAGGAAAAAGGAGCAGTTACCCATACTATTGATATAATGCAGGAAGCCAGACCATATATCAAACAGGTTGCTCTTGACTGGATCAGGATCTGTATGGCTGATGAAAAAGCATAATATCTTTTAAGGCAGACTGTTTCACGAGTTATAATAAGGAGGAAACGAATGCTCAGAACAAATGGAAAAGAGATTATCCGTGAGGATGGAAGCAACATACAGCTGAGAGGAATGAATCTGGGCAACTGGATGCTGATAGAACCTAATATGTTTGGCACTGCTGGTACAGAAATAAAAACACGGAGGACGATGGAAGCACTTGCCGGTCGGGAGAAAACAGAGCGTTTTTTTAATGGCCTAATAAATAAGTGGGTTACAGAGAAAGATATTGCGTACATTCATAGTCTCGGTATGAATTCCATTCGGATTCCTCTGAATTACAGATATTTTGAAAATGACAGGAAACCGTATGAATATCTTGATTCTGGATTTGCCCAGGTTGACCGTGTATTACAGTATTGCCGAAAATATCAGATATATATGGTATTGGATATGCACGCAGCGCAGGGAGGCCAAAGCGGCGACTGGCATTGCGACAATATTTTCCAGGAGAGAATTGATTTTTATTATGATAAATCCTGTGAAGACCGCTATGTATCTTTATGGAAAGAATTTGCCCGCCGTTATAAAGACGAAGAATGGATTGCCGGGTATGATCTCCTGAATGAGCCTGTAGCAGAAACGGAATACGAAATCAAGCGCTTAAAGGAAATTTATCTTCGCATTATCGGGGAAATAAGAAGTATAGATAAATCCCATATCATATTTATTGAGGGAAATCAGTGGGCCCAGAAATTTGAGATGCTGGATGATGAGTTATATGGAGACAATATCGTATATTCGCCGCATTATTACTGCAATGCTGCTGTACAGGACTGGGACTATCCGGGCGAAACAGACGGCTTTTTTTACGACAGGCACTTTATGGAAAATGAGATGGACAGCCGGGATTCCTGGATCCGGCAAAAAAACAGGCCGATATGGGTCGGAGAATTTGGCGTTCGCAGACTGGGAAATTTGAGCGGTAAGAACCAGGCGCTGAAGGACTATCTGCAGATTTTTGAGAGCAGAGGAGAATCCTGGTGCTACTGGAACTTTAAAGATCTTAAGGTACGAGGCCCTCTCTGCCTGCGGGAGGAATCAGCATGGGCTGAATTTACCAAAAGTTTTATTGAATTGAAACGTAAATATTGTACCGACAGATCTTTACCTGTTTCTGATGAATGGAAATTGGATATGGTATTTAAAGATTACCGGAAATCTGATTTTATGAAATCGGAAGCCGAGCTTAAAGATCTGCTTATGAGAAATTTAAGGGAAACTCTGGCCAGTGAATTGACATGGACCTTTGCGGAAAAATTCTCGAAGCTTAATGACGCAGAGATTGATGAACTGACAGACTCATTTCTGTTTGAAAATTGCTGCCGCTATGAGCAGTGGGAAGAGATTTTTAAGAAAATCTGCAAAAAAAAAGAAGATAATGATACACAAATTATTCCCTTTTCCACTGTCGAAATGCGTACAAATACAGATGAAGAAACAGCGGATTCTTTACTAAAAGAGGCTCTTAAGGATTTTGACCGGAAAATTATCGTGCTGGATGATGATCCTACTGGTGTTCAGACCGTTCATGATGTAACGGTTTTTACAGACTGGGAAACAGATTCCGTCCGGCAGGGATTTCTGGAGACAGAGCCCATGTTTTATATTCTAACGAATTCACGCGGACTCTCATCTTCAGACACAGAAAAGATACATGAAGAGATTGCAGAGCGTATCAGTTATATTGCAAAGGAGCTTAAGAGAAAATTTGTCCTGATATCCAGGAGCGATTCTACTTTGCGCGGCCATTTTCCCCTGGAAACGTCTGTACTGGCCAGGCAGCTGAAGAACTGCGGCAATATGGTAATAAGTGGAGAAATCATCTGTCCGTTTTTTCCGGAGGGAGGACGTTTTACAATTGACAATGTTCATTATGTAAAAGAAGGGGAAACGCTCATTCCGGCAGCTTTGACAGAATTTGCAAAGGACAGCACATTTAGCTATACGGAATCTGATCTGTGCAAATATGTGGAAGAGAAAACAAAAGCAAAATATAGGGCAGAGGACTGTGTGACAATTTCTCTGGAAGAGCTGAACGCATGTGATGTCAGAGGAATATATGAGAAACTGCTCAAAACACATGATTTTCAAAAAGTAATCGTCAATGCGGTCTGCTATGCGGATTTAAAAGTTTTTGCGGCGGCAATGGTACGTGCGGTCAAAGATGGAAAAGAGTTCATAATAAGAAGTGCAGCGTCATTGCCTAAAGTTCTGGGCTGCATAGAAGATCAGCCGCTGCTGTGCAGAGAACAGCTGCTTGAGCAGACCCCAAATGGCGGAATTGTTCTTGTCGGTTCACATGTAAAGAAAACAACACAGCAATTGGATAAATTGAAAACAACAGACAAAGATGCTGATTTTATAGAGTTTCATGTTCGCGCCTGTTTTGATGATAATTTGATGGAAGACGAGATA
>DWYL01000343.1 GCA_019118685.1 Candidatus Blautia merdipullorum | reverse complement strand
TGATCGTTGCATTAAAATAGCAGGCCTGCACCCTGGAAAAGTCTGGCCTGCTACTGCTCACACACAGTGTTACCTGTGTCCATTCACAATACTATGATAACCATTTTTCTCAGGGATTGCAATCAGATTTCTCAATCCTTTTATGATTCTGTTATTTATGACCTTCAATTCCATCAGCTGACCTGTTCCTGCGGCCACTCTGCCTGCCTCTCGGTACATGGTTACTACAGGCGCACTGTAAAACTTCCCTCAGGTCCTGTCCGGCTCAGGATCTGCCGGGTAAAGTGTTCCCATTGCGGGGCTACCCATGCGATCCTCCTGTCTTCCATGGTTCCTTACTCCCAGATCTCTCTTTCCGACCAGCAAAGGATCTGTAACGACTACGAAGAGGGCCGGCGCGTCAGCTCGGTCTGTGAGATCAATCTATCCATGGATGAGAATAACGTCAAGTCGGTTCTCCGAAACTACAGACGCTGCTGGAGAGAAAAGCTCCGCTCCCTCAGAATCCAGCTCTTTCCATTGGAGTCCCTGATCCGTTCCTGTTTTTCGGATTATTCTTCACAGTTCATGCAGATACATCGGCAGGCCAACAAACTTTTTTTCTATCCCACATAACCTTACCCGACAGGATCCTTCTTGTCTCTTACAATAAAGAAAAACAACAAGGAGGCCTGACCTATGGAACAAGAAAAGAAACAGGCGATCGCTCTGATGCGTTATTCAGCGATCGCGCCACTCATTGCAGGCACCCAGGAAGATTACGGATCCCTGAGTGCTTATTTCCGTACCGTTTCTGCAAAAGGGATCAAAGCGCCGGACGGTTCCCTTCGCCACTATTCTCCGGGAACTTTGGAAAAATGGTATCTTGCCTACCGGAAATCCGGTTTTGATGCCTTGGTCCCCACCGGCCGGTCTGACTGTGGTGTGAGCCGGAAGATCGATGAAGACCTGAAAGAGCAGATCATCTATCTCAAACGCCATTATCCCCGGATGTCTGCCGCAGCAATCTATAAACAGCTTCAGGACAACGGAAGCATCCGCTCCGGGCAGCTCTCAGAATCTACAGTCTGCCGTTTCATCAACCAGCTCGTCCTGCGGCAGCGTCTGATGAACAACCAGGATATGCGCCGTTACGAGAGGCCGCACATCAATGAAGTATGGTGCGGCGATTCCAGTGCCGGTCCCTGGCTGAAAACCCCGGACGGCAGGAAACACCGCGTTTATGTGATTGCCCTGATCGATGATGCCAGCCGCTTTATCCTTGGCGCGGATGTCTTCTTTCATGATACTTTCGTGAACCTGATGTCCGTCATGAAGTCTGCCGTCTCCAGGTACGGAAAGCCCAAGGTTTTCAACTTTGATAACGGCCCAGCCTATAAAAACCGGCAGATGGAACTGCTGGCTGCCCGGATCGGATCTGTGGTCAGCTACTGCCGTCCCTATACTCCCACACAGAAGGCTTATGTAAAGACTTCATTTATGTAAAGAAATGTGGGCTCAGCCCAGTGTTTACACGGAACTGAGCTTAAATTTCTTTACATAAATTTACCGCTTATTAAAGCTTTTGAGCCATTCTTTCAGATTGGTATCAGATTCCCATTTTGCTTCTTCTTTTGGAAGGATTTCTTTGCTTGCAGCTTCGATTGCTTTTCTTTTCAGTTTCGCATCCGTTCTTGCGTAGATTTCGGTAGTCATAACGCTGGAATGTCCGAGCAGATCCCTTATATACATCAGATCAACTCCTGATGTAATGAGCTCCATCGCAGCAGTATGCCGCATTTTGTGTGCTGTGAGGTCATCTGGTATCAGTGTTGGCTCTTTCTGTCTGGCTTTCATCCCATATTTCTTCAGCACATAATTGACACCTTGTCTTGTAAACTGTGAATTCATATGACTTTTGAAAAGATATTCCTCAAAGCGTGCCTCGGTATCATATTTCATACAGGAGATATATTTCTGTATGTGTGGAACAGCCGTTTTCATCAGTGGGACATACCTGCCTTTATTCCCTTTGCCGTGGATCCTTATAGTGTACGGCTCAGTCAGTGAAATGTCCTTTACTTTTATATTTATCAGTTCTGACACACGTACGCCGGTTGTATAAAGGAGCAGTAACATTACATAATCTCTCAAGCCATTCGTGGCATTCATGTTTATCTGACCGACTAAAAGTTCAACGCCTTCCGTCTTCATGTAGGAAATCTCTTTTTGTTCTGTTTTTTTTAACGGGATCCCGAGTATCCGCTGGTATTCCTCCATGTAATCCGGCAGTTCATATTTTAGGTAATGAACAAATCCCTTCATTGCGGCAAGTCTGTAATTACGTGTGGCCGGGCTGTTTTTTCTGCATTCCTCAAGCCATTTCAGAAAGCCAAGTATGGATTCCCTTGTATAATCCATGACAGATATCTTTTCAGGCTTTATTCCGCATATGGATTCCATGTATTCGAGGTAAAGAACAAAAGCATTCCTATAAGTATCTATGGTTTGGGGAGAACTGCCATTTTCATTCGGAAGATAACGGGTAAAATATCTGCTAAGATGTACTGCAAAATCAGTTGTTTTCATCATCAGCACCTTCTTTCGTTATCTTACCAAATATCCTGTCAACCGTGGAATGAAATTTTTCCTCGATGTAAGGGAAAAGCTGCAAGGTCAGCCTTACATACTTTTCTGTGGCAAAAATTGTTTTGTGACCTAAATAAGTTGACAGTATAGGCAGCGCAACATACATATCCAGCCCGGAATCCGTCATCTGCTTAAAGGAATATACAGCCATATGGTGTCTCCAGTCATGGATTCTTGGCCCATTGCCATCCCCTATGTAGGGAATACCGGCTCGGAACAGAAAGTCCCGATGCTTTTCGTAAATGCTTTTCTGATCAAGTCTGCCTCCATTTGCATTCGTAAAAATGTAATCGGTATCATTCAGAAGGTAAAAGCATTTGTCTGCGTATTCATTTAAAAGAGCCTTGAGATCATCCCCCACAACAACATAGCGCTGTTTATCGTTTTTTGTCTCATTCAGAAGGAGGATACCTTTATCAAGATCCACATCCTTCTTACGGATTCCGAGAGTTTCATTAATTCTGGTTCCACAGCAGTAAAGGATTCGGAACAGTACAGGGTATTGGATGGCGTCTTTACGGTTCATTCCGCTTGTATAACTGTCAACTGCCATGAAATATCGTTCAGATTCGGCATCTGTATAAATATGTGGCTCAAAATCTGTCCCTTTGTATTTTATATCGCGTACTACAAAAACATCATAACCTTTTATGCTCAGGTATTTCAGAAACTGTTTGCTGGAATTTATCCTTAAATAATGCGTTGTGTGGGACTCGTTCTTTCGCTGCTCAAGCCATCTGGATGCATGGAAGGTGCTAAATACTGGCTCCATTATCCTCTGTTCTACGCAGAAACGGTCAAATCCTATGAGGTTGCGTCTGAAGTTGTCACCATCAAAGCCAGCTTCTGTTTTATCATTTATATAGTTTTTGATTTCATCTGCGAAAACAGATCTAAACTCATATCTTGCCATATCTGCCCTCCTTGCTGTAGAATGGAGAGCGAAGCACAGGCATTGGAAGGGCACACTGTTTCAGCTTATCATAGTCTACGGATATATAATAACCCGTGGTCGCTGTCCGTTGATGCCCCATAACAGTGCTTATGACCGGCATGGCGACATTCTTTTTCAGGAGGTTTGTCGCCAGGCTGTGTCGCATGGCATGGGGCCCATGCTTCTTATTCTGCCAGTTTTTTATTCCGGCGCGCTTCATATACTTGGTAACAACGGAATGGATTGTCGGGGAAGACAAGGGCTTTCCTTTATTGACATTCTCCATGGATACAATGATCTCCGGAGCATCTGTGGCAGGTCTTGCATGTTTCAGATAATCTATGATCGCATTCCCTACTGTAGCCAAAAGAGGGAACTCTACCGATACATCCGTTTTATGTTGGACGAAATGTATGACATTCTTATCCCAGTCAATGTCATCAAAAGAAAAACGGGTGATATCTTTTGCACGCCATCCGTATTCTGTAGCGAGAAGCAGGATCAGATAGTCTCTTTTCCCGATAGGTGATGCTCTTTCTACAGAAGCGATCAATTCCCTGATTTCATCTTCTTCATATGTTGTTGGCAGTTTGCAATCCTTCTTATAGTTATCAGGAAGGATAAAAACAGAGCAATCTTTTGATGATGTTCCTTCATCATAAACGAATTGAAGGAAAAGTTTTATGGTGCGCGCGGCATTATGTCTTGAGGCAAGGGAATAATTCATGGATGAAAAGAAACATTCTGTTTTTTCAATCGAAAGATCTTCATATTTCATCCCTTTCCCGTTCATGAACCTGCAGAAGTTATACAGATATACCCTTTTATTTTCAATTGTTTTCTCTGCAAGCATAAGTTCATCCCTACAATAATCCAGATATCTTAATGCTGCCAAACCAATCTCTCCATGAAAAGTATATTCAACACTTGGGCAGCGAAATTCAAAATCGCCATTCCGCTGGTAAGAGATCAACATGCGGACAGCACGCAGTTTTTCCCTAAAATGAGCAGGCGCGCGTTTTGGCATGAGATGCGTGCCAAATATCTCATCGCAGTATTGCTTGCCGATGGCTTCACTGAATTCAGAAATCTCTTTGCTTTTCAGCCATTCCCGTAAGGCATTCCACTGTGCGGTTATCCTTACATAATAATTCGACTCGTATTCCCTATGCTGCAATTCTTCATCACATAAGGCAACCAGTTCTTCAAAATTTGTTACCATATTTATCGGTACCTCCTTGAAATAGTTTGGATAAATATGGTTTCATATTTGTTTTTTTATGTAAAGAAATTTAAGCTCAGTTCCGTGTAAACACTGGGCTGAGCCCACATTTCTTTACATAAATGAAGTCTTTACATAACCTTTGTTATGTAAAGATTTACATAACAAAGGAAAGGTGGAGCGC
>DWYL01000342.1 GCA_019118685.1 Candidatus Blautia merdipullorum | reverse complement strand
CGGGATTTCAGGCAGAAAAAATTGAGAATCTGTGCAAGGAGCTGAATGTGCCCTTTCACCTGGTGAAAACAGAAATCGCTCCCATCATTTTTCAGGAACGTAAAGAAAGTAATCCTTGTTCCCTCTGCGCAAAGATGCGAAAAGGCGCTTTAAATACCAAAGCAAAGGAATTAGGATGCAATAAGGTTGCTTACGCCCATCATAAAGATGATGTAGTAGAAACTATGCTTCTGTCTCTGATCTACGAAGGAAGGTTCCACACTTTCTCTCCAAAGACTTATCTGGACCGTATGGATCTGACTGTCATCCGCCCTCTTCTTTTCGTAGATGAGGCAGATGTGATCGGATTCAAAAATAAATATGAGATTGAGATTGAAAAAAGTCCCTGCCCTGTAGATGGATATACCAAACGTCAGTATGCAAAAGAACTGCTCCATGATATAGCAAAAGAAAATCCCGGCACAAAGGAACGGATGTTTACGGCAATCCTCAACAGCAACATTAATGGATGGCACCCTCTGGGAAAAAGCTGAGACTATTTGGAAAATTATGCTAAAAAAAGGATCCGCTGCATTAATCAAATTCGAGAATATTTGTACATTTTATGCGAATTTGTCGAGCATAGCTTTGAGACCATAGGCTCAAAGCAGCGCAGACTGAGCAATAAAATGTACAAATATTCCTGATATATAATTAATGCGGCAGATTCTTTTTCATAGTTTACTTTGCTTTACTTATGGATATGCTTTGCGGCATCTTTCACTTCGATCGCTTTCAGGATCATCTCCACACAGCCTTCAATCCCCAAAATACCGCTGTCCAGGCATAAATGATAGCTGTTGGCATCTCCCCATTTTTTACTGGTATAATAATTGTAATAACTGCTTCTCTGCTTATCAGTTTTCTGGATCCTGTCTTTGGCTGCTGCTGCAGAAAGTTCATATTTTCTGGAAATGCGGTCAATCCTTTTGTCCATATCTGCGTGGATAAAGACACTGATGGCACTGGGGTTGTCTGCCAGAGCATAGTCTGCGCATCTGCCTACCATAACACAGGATTCCTCACTGGCAATCTTTTTAATAGCATCAAACTGTGCTAAAAAAACTTTGTGGTTAATAGGCATATCTGTAAAAGCCGCCGAGGAATAGCCAAAGGAATAGGTATCCATGACCAGTGAATAAAGAAAGCTGTTTGTGGGCTTCTCATCATGATGTTCGAACAATTCCTGGCATATTCCACTGTCCTTGGCTGCACGATCCAGCAGCTCCTTGTCGTAACATTTCACACCCATTTTTTCTGCCAGCCGAAGCCCTATCTCCCGTCCGCCGCTGCCATACTGGCGGGCAATTGTAACTACTGTCTTTGCTGCCATACCATACACTCCTCTCCCAACTGAAATATTATATTCTTTATTATAATCCATTTTAGGCAAAATGTATAGATAATTAATAATTTTTACATAGTAAATCCAATAATTTTAACATTTTTAGCGGATTCCCCTCAATTTTGCCTGCAGTTTTTCGAAATATTCCGGTAAAGGAGCCGTAAATTCCATATATTCTTTCGTTATCGGATGCTTAAATCCAAGTATCATGGCATGGAGAGTCTGCCCTTGGAGAGAAGGAAAAGGACATTTTTTCGGTCCGTACAAGGTATCGCCTAAAAGAGGATGGCCGATACTGGATAAATGTACCCGGATCTGATGGGTTCTGCCGGTTTCCAGCCTGCATTCTATAGAAGTGTAGCTGCCATACCGTTCAAGGACTTTAAAATGGGTTACTGCTTCTTTTCCGCCCCGTACATTCACTGCCATTTTTTTTCTTTCTACAGGATGGCGTCCGATAGATCCTTCAATGGTTCCTGTATCTTCTTTTATATTGCCATGGACGATCGCCCTGTATCTTCTGGTAATGCTGTGGACCTTAAGCTGGGCTGCCAGACTCTGGTGTGCAATATCCGTCTTGCATACCACCAGGGCGCCGGTAGTATCCATATCAATCCTATGGACGATTCCCGGACGCAGCACTCCGTTGATCCCCGAAAGATTATCTTTGCAGTGATACATTAATGCATTTACCAGGGTTCCGCTGTAATGACCGGCACTGGGATGGACTACCATTCCTTTAGGCTTGTTTACAACCAGCAGCTGATCGTCTTCATAAAGAATGTCCAGAGGAATATTTTCCGGTTCGATATCCGGCTCCTGATTCTCAGGGAGAAAAACCACAACCTCATCATCCTCCGCCACCTTCAGACTGGCTTTGGCCGCTTTTCCATTGACAGTAATATTGCCTTCTTTAAATTGTTTCTGTAAAAAAGAGCGGGAGTAATCCTCCATTACTTCCGCCAAAAATTTATCGATCCTTTCCCCTGCCCAGGAGGGATCTGTCTGTAAACATATACGTTTCATTTTTCTCTCTTCCATTTTAAAAATTGAAAATCCTCATCCTTATAGTAAAAAAGAACTGCAATAAACAAAAGGATCATACTTGTAGTAACATAGATATCCGCTACATTGAACACGGGAAAATCAATCAGGGAAAAGTAAATAAAATCTACCACATAATTCAGCCGGACCCGGTCGATAAGATTGCCGAGCCCTCCTGCGGTCACCATAAAGCAGAGAATTTTTAAAAAAATATATTTTCTGTCAGAAGGAATTCTCCACAATACATAGCACACACACAGAATGATAATCGTAGTCAGAACTAAAAGAAAAATCCTCTGATCCTGAAAGATACCAAATGCAGCCCCTGTATTTTCCAGATAATGGAGGGACAAAACTCCTGGGAGCAGTTCTATATCTTCCTGGCCTTTCAGCGCGCTGACCGCCAGGAATTTTGTCCACTGATCAAAGGCCACCAGAACCGCCGTAGAGATCAGATAGAGGACAAAAGTCGCCAGTCTTTTTTTTTCTGCCTTCATTTTTACAGTACCTCCTGGTTTTCTATCCTTATGCTTTCAATAGCCTCCAAAAGTTCCTGGTCTGTAACAGAGGTATCCACCACAGCATTGCCGGGCTTTTTCATAAGGACAAATTTAATATGTCCTTTGTCCATTTTTTTATCTGATTTGGTGGCAGTTAAAATATCCTCTGCCGAAAGGCCGTTAATATTCAGAGGAAGGCCAAAAAGCTTCAGCTGTTCCGCCACTTTGTCATATTCTTCCCGTGTGATCCATCCTCTCTCCATAGAAATATAGGCAGAAGCCATGCATCCCACAGCAACGCATTGGCCATGCGCCATAGAAAAATTTTTCAGCTTTTCCACTGCATGGCCTACTGTATGGCCCATATTCAACACTGCCCGTTCTCCTTTTTCAGTAGGATCGTTTTCAACCACTGTTTTCTTTATCATACAGCTTTGATAGATCATGCTCTGACAGATGTCTTCTTTTCTTTCCAGGATTTCTTTGCTGTGTTCTGTAAGCCACTGGCTGTATTCCAGGCTGCGGATCAGTCCATGTTTTATGATTTCCCCCATCCCGCAGGCAAATTCTAAGTCTGAAAGGGTTTTGAGGGTCGAGACATTTAAATATACCAGAAGAGGCTGATGGAAGGCTCCTACCATATTCTTATATTGTTTAAAATCCACTCCTGTTTTTCCCCCTATACTGCTGTCCACCTGGGCTAAAAGAGTGGTGGGGATCTGTATAAAATCGATTCCCCGCAGATATGTAGCAGCTGCGAATCCAGTCATATCGCCTACGAC
>DWYL01000341.1 GCA_019118685.1 Candidatus Blautia merdipullorum | reverse complement strand
ATGCCCATATCCTGCATACCCTGTGCAATGGCATCCATATCTTCATAATTGCTGTTCTCCAGCCATTTTTCCTTACTCCAGACTTCAATCCTTGTAAGATTGCCAGTCAGCACCACATCCTTATTAAGACCGGCAAATTCCCGCAGCGTCTGTGGTACGAGAATTCTCCCCTGCCTGTCCAATTCACACATTGTTGCACTGGCTACAAAGAAACGTAAGAAGGCTCTTGCATTTTTATCATTAAGTGGTAAAGCTTTCAGCTTTTCTTCAAAGTTTTTCCATTCGTCCTTGGGATAAATCGACAGACATCCGTCCAGGCCTTTGGTAAGTACGAATTCCTCACCCAGCTTTTCGCGAAACTTTGAGGGAATGATCATCCTTCCTTTCGCATCGATCGTATGGCTGTACTCTCCCATGAACATATGAACGTCACCTTCTTTCACGAGGAAACGATTCTCCCCTTCGTACCCTCTGTGGTCCATACGGGCTGCTTCTGCCATCAGCCACCCATTTAATACCACTTTCCACCACTTTCTACCACTTATATGCCCATTCTATACTAATACAGGAAAAAACGCAAGAGGAACATATGTTTTTCTCTAAAAACAAAAGGCAGAAAAAGCCTCGTAAAATAAAGCTTTTTCTGCCTACCGTTCGTTATAGATCTCTTCGGGGATCCTGGGCCGGAACAGGTCTACATACAAGAAAACTCTTTTTTTCCAGTACCATCCGGGCTGATATTTTCACTTAAATACTCCTCTATCAGACTGTCTAAAACACGGCTGATATCCAGAATTGCGCTTTCCGTCATATTTCCGGCTATAGCGGCATTAAGGTTTTCTCTTGTATTTTCGATTTCTTTTTTCAGTTCTATCTGTGTCATTTATTAACTCCTGCAGTTCTTTCTTTTCATATTAATCTTCCAGTACCAAACGCTGCGCTCATACAGGCCGCAGATAAAACTTGCATCTTGATCCTTTATTACACTAGGATTTCTACCATCTGTCTCTTTTATACATTAAACCGGAAAAGGATCACATCGCCGTCCTGGACCACATAATCCTTGCCTTCCATGCGTACCAGGCCCTTTTCCCGGGCGCCGGCATAGGAACCGCTGTCCAGCAGATCCTGATAATTTACTACCTCAGCCTTGATAAAGCCCCGTTCAAAGTCTGAATGGATCTTACCCGCCGCCTGAGGTGCTTTGGTTCCCACCTTTATGGTCCAGGCTCTTGTCTCATCTTCTCCTGCTGTAAGGAAGCTTAACAGCCCCAGGATTCTGTAGCTGGCCACGATCAGTTTTTCCAGTCCGGACTGTTTAATACCAAGGTCTTCTAAAAATTCCTTTTTCTCGTCATCTTCCAGTTCTGAAATTTCCTGCTCAATCTCAGCACATAAAGCAAATACCTCGCTGCCTGTCTCTTCCGCATATTCTCTTACCTTCTGTACATGAGGATTAGACTTTGCATCGTCAGCAAGATCCTCTTCTGATACATTTGCCGCGTAGATCACCGGCTTATACGTGAGAAGGTTATACTCTTTCATATATCCTTCCTGATCTTCATCTTCCAGTTCTATAGTGGAAGCCGGTCTGCCATCCTCCAGATGAGCCTTTATCTTCTTTAAAAACTCCAGTTCTTTTGCAGCGTCTTTGTCCATTCTGGCAGTCTTTGCGGTCTTCGCGATCCTTCTTTCCAGAATCTCCAGATCGGAAAAAATCAGTTCCAGATTGATGGTCTCAATATCTCTCATAGGATCAATGGAACCGTCCACATGGACCACATTTTCATCTTCAAAGCAGCGGACCACATGGATAATGGCATCTACTTCTCTGATATTCGCCAAAAACTGGTTTCCAAGCCCCTCTCCTTTAGAAGCTCCCTTTACCAGACCTGCGATATCCACAAATTCAATTACCGCCGGAGTCACCTTTTTGGAATGATAAAAATCTCCCAGAAGTTTCAGCCTCTCATCTGGCACCGCCACGATCCCTACATTGGGATCAATGGTGCAGAAAGGATAGTTGGCTGACTCTGCTCCTGCCTTTGTAAGAGAATTAAATAAAGTACTTTTTCCCACATTGGGCAGTCCCACAATTCCTAATTTCATAACGAATATTCCTCTCTTTACTGTATATTTAATTTCTGTCTTTCGACATAATCATCAAAATGATCCCGGAACGGAAAGTAATCTCTCCCATATCCTCTATCAGCTCATTGCTCACTCCGATCTCATCAGAATTTACCATTGTAAAATTCTTCAAAGGGTACTTAAAGCCCGCCAAAGTAATCCCCTCTGCTTTGTCTCCCATGGAAAAAAAGGAAATATATTTTCCAAATTGCTGCTCTCTGGAAATCTTTATCCCATGGTCCAGTACCGTGATCACATTCTGGCTGTCCAGGATCCATGTCTGTACCCCTTGTTCTAAGGGGATCAGAAGGGATTTCAGGTTGGCCATGTAATGATCCAGCCTTCCTCCTGTGGCTCCAAGAAGAAAAATCTCTCTGCTTTTCAGCTTCAGCGCCAGTTCCAGTCCGATCCTGGTATCTGTAGCATCTTTCTCAGGCTGATATCTCTCTACAGGTATGCCGCTGTTTTCGTAATATTCCAGCACTTCCGGAGCAATACTGTCAAAATCCCCCAGAATATACTGGGGAATAATATTGTACTTATAGCAGAATTCCAACCCTCTGTCAATGCCGATAATACAATCCGGCCTGATCTTTTCCAGGGCAGACAGGGCAAAAGAATCTTCTATTTTACCTCCGCAGACCAGCACTGTTTTCATATTTTTCTATGATTCCTTTCAACAGATTTACATTTTCCCGGATGTTTCCCCCGAACACCGCAGACCCGGCCACGATCACATTTGCCCCTGCATCCAGCACGGTGCGGATGGTCTCCCGGTTAATTCCTCCGTCTACCTGGATATCCAGAGCCATCTCCCGGTCTTCCGCCATTTTTCTTAATCTGCGGATTTTTTCTGTACAGTAATCAATATATTTCTGTCCTCCGAATCCTGGGTTTACAGTCATCACCAAAACCATATCTGTCAATTCCAAAACATTTTCCAGCATAGAAACCGGAGTGGCCGGATTAATAGCCACTCCTGCCCTGCAGCCCTGCTCATGGATAAGACGGAGTGTCCGGTCCAGATGACGGCATGCCTCTCCGTGAACAGTAATCATATCGGCCCCAGCCTGTGCGAATTCTTTTATCAGATGGGCCGGTTCCTCTGCCATAATATGGACATCAAAAAACAAGTTTGTATATTTGCGCAGGGAAGCTACCACCGGTACCCCCATGGATATAGTAGGTACAAACCGGCCGTCCATAATGTCAATATGCAGCCATTTTACTCCCGCTTTTTCGACCTGATCGATTTCTTCTCCAAGGCGCCAGAAATCTGCTGCCAGGATAGAAGGGCATAATTGATATTCCATGAAATCAGTATCTCCTTTTCTCTTCCAATTCTTTGTATATTTCCTGATAGTTCTCATATCTCAGAGAACTGACCTTCCCTTCCTTCAGCGCTTCTTTTACGCTGCAGCCAGGCTCATGGGTATGGGTGCAGCCCTGAAACCGGCAGGTCCCTTCATAAGGCAAAAATTCCGGGAAATAATGTCTCAGCTCTTCTTTTTCTATATCCTCTACATAAAAAGATGTAAAACCGGGGGTATCCATCAAATAGGTATCTTTTCCCAAGCAGATCAGCTGGGAATGTCTGGTAGTATGCTTTCCTCTTCCCAGTTTTTTGCTGATTTCTCCTGTCTCCATCTGTACATCAGGAGCCAGAAGATTTGTGAGAGAAGATTTCCCTGCGCCGGAAGGCCCGGCCACAGTGGTCGTCTTTCCTTTCAGGACCTCCTCCAGTTCCCTGATCCCGGCCTCTTTTGCGGCACTTGTTATCAGAACCTGATAGCCGCAGGAAGAATATATATTTACGATTTCTTTGATTTCCTCTTCCTGCCCCAGATCCTCCTTATTAAAGCAGATCACCGCCGGAATATCCTGACGTTCCATGACAATGAGAAACCTGTCCAAAAGCATAAAATTAGGATTGGGTTCTTTTACTGCAAAAATAACCAGCGCCTGATCTACATTTGCCACCGCAGGACGGATCAGCTGATTTTTTCTGGGAAGAATCTTTACCACATTTCCAGTCTTTTCCTCCGGGTCCAGAATTTCAACCTCCACATAGTCCCCCACCAGGGGCTTCAGTTTCTCCTTACGGAATATTCCTTTTGCACGGCACTCATAAACCTCTCCTTTTTCAGAAGCCACATAATAGAATCCTCCGATTCCTTTCACGATCCTTCCTTGCATAACACCTACCTATTCTCTTTTTCCTGTCTTCTACATACTCCCTCCATTATATACTCTTTTCTCCGGAAAGGCAACACAGTAAAAAACTGCCCCGGCATACATTTCCGGGAAACTCCGGTCCTGTCTGCCGAGACAGCTTATTTATTGTTCACTGAAGGATAATTCATATGACCAGATTGTGTTGTAATTTCCACTGTCATCCTTTACATCGAAGTAAAGGATTCCTGTTGTCTGTCCATCCTGCCCTGTCAGCTGTCCCAGTGAATACTGGCCGCTGTCATCAAAAGTGAGAACCTGATCCTGAAGGATAGTAGTGCCTCCCTGGGCGTCATCAGATCCCTGGACCAGTCTCAGTCTCACCTGCTGCTCTCCGTCATAATTATCCGGCTGAGTAATCCTCACATTTTCAACAGTCTTCCAACTGCCAGAAGAAGTAGTCTCTCCGGTCTCGGAAGTGTCTGTTCCGTCAGTCTCTTCTTCCTCTTCCAGCACCCAAAGAGTGATGATACTTCCCTCTTCAATTCTCTGTTCTGCCTGGGGGCTCATATCATAAACTTCTCCATAGCCTACTCCTGTGTCAGACATATAACCGTATTCCACACTTGGGATCAGTCCTGCGTTTCTTACGATCTCCATAGCCGTCTCTTCCGCATATCCTCTTACGTTGGGGACTGTTGTCATGTTTGTGTCTCCTTCGCCAATGCTGACTGTGATCGTTACAGAGGATCCTGCCGGCACTACAGAGCCTTCTCCGGGGCTGAGTGAAATCACATTGCCTACTGCCACATCAGAACTTTCCGCCTGCTCTATGGTGGGATTCAATCCCAATGACTGAAGCTGGGACTGCACCTCGCTCAGCGTCAGTCCGATCAAGCCTGTAGGAATGGTAACGTTCTCCTCTTCTGCTGGTCCTGTGCTTATATAATATACAATCGTAGTATTTATCTCTACTTTAGTGCCTGCCGCAGGATCCTGTCTGCAGACCTGGCCTTCCGGCACTGTATCGGAGGCTTCTTCACCGCCTTTTCGAAATCCCAGCTTCATATCATTCAGAGTTGTCTGGGCAACATCCTCAGTCATATTTGTCAGGCTTGGAACAGTGACTGTTTCCGTATCATTTTCAGTTTCTTCCTGCTGGGTCTGCTCCCCATTATTGTTTCCCAGGCCTCCCACAATGCCTGCGGCAGAAGCCACAAGGTAGATCAAAATGCAGATGGCAACCGCTCCGATGGCCAGACTCACAATTGTCATAACCCTTCTCAGATTTGTATTTAATCCGCCTTTTTCCTCGTCATCCTCCTCGTCATCTTCGTCCTCGTCTTCATCCTCTTCATTGTAGTTATCCTCGTCTTCATCTTCATATCCGGAATCCCGGGAATACCTGCCGGTACTTTCCTGGATTTCTCTCATTTCTTCCGGGGTGATCATCACAGTCTGAGCATGATTGCTCAGAGGAGAAATATTTACAAAATTTCCGTCAGGATCTATGAGAGAATGTTTCAGATCATTGATCAGTTCTGCCAATGTGCTGTATCTCCTGTCCGGACTTTTCTGAGTACATTTCAAAATGATCTCCTCCAGGCTGTGAGGAAGATCCGGCACATATTTGGAAGGCGGGGCCATCTCGTCCTGGAGATGCTTAATAGCAATGGCTACTGTAGTGTCCCCGTCAAAAGGCACCCTTCCTGTAACCATTTCATACATCGTGATTCCCAATGAATAAATGTCACTTTTGAAATCACTGTATCCGCCCCGGACCTGCTCCGGTGAACTGTAATGTACAGAGCCCATGGCATTGGTGCTTATGGTATTGGAAGTAGCGACTCTGGCAATACCAAAGTCCGTCACTTTCACTTTGCCGTCTGTTGAAATGATAATATTCTGAGGCTTTATATCCCGGTGTACAATATTCCGGTTATGGGCCGCCTCCAGTCCCATGGAAACCTGAATCGCTATGCTGGTAGCTTCTTTGACCGTCAGCTTTCCTTTCTTGGAAATATACTCTTTCAGAGTAATTCCTTCTACCAGTTCCATCACAATGTAATTAACGCCATGATCCTCCCCTACGTCAAAAACATTCACTACATTGGGATGTGCCAAGCCTGCCGCCGCCTGGGCTTCTCTCTGAAATTTCCGGATAAAATTAGTATCTGCGCTGAATTCCGGCTTCAGCACCTTCATAGCTACAAACCGATTCAGCTTATGATCTTTCGCTTTATATACATCGGCCATGCCCCCGGAACCGATCCGGCTGACCACCTCATAGCGTTCTCCTATGATTACTCCCACATTTAACATACTTCCACCTCTTTTGTGTCTGGCTCAACCAGCACTACTGCTATATTATCTTTTCCGCCGTTTTCGTTGGCAAGAGAGACCAGGCGCATCCCCATCTCCCTCAAGTCGCTGCTCGTTTCGGCAATTTTCCAGATCTCTTCGTCAGACACCATATTAGATAATCCGTCAGAGCAGAGCAGAAGTCTGCTCCCCGGCTTCAGACGGACATCAAAGAAGTCCACTTCTACCTCTGGCCCGATTCCGATCACTCTGGTTATGATATTCTTATCAGGATGATGCTTGGCATCCTCCTTTGTAATTAACCCCCTCCGAACCATTTCTTCTACAAGAGAATGATCCTTTGTAATCTGGACAATTTTATCCTCGATCAAATATAGTCTGCTGTCTCCTACATTTGCTACATAGGCATAGTCATCAACAATTGTAACAAGAACCATGGTAGTTCCCATGCCGGACATTTCTTCATGAAGATTTGCTTCTTCCAGTACTTTCCGGTTGGCCTCTTCTATCGCATGTCGGATAATAATAATTGGATTTTGATTTTCATCTTCTCTGATGGTCTGAAGAAGGGTCTGAACGGCAAAGCTGGAAGCAAAATCTCCTGCTTTGTGTCCCCCCATGCCATCTGCGACCACGAAAAGATTCGGAAGATTTCCCACCGGCTCCTCAGAAGAAAATATGTAGTCCTGATTCACCTGGCGTTTCTGTCCCACATCTGTTACAGAATATGATTTCATCCTACGAGTCCTCTCTCTTATCAAGATATCTTTTCCTTAATTGTCCACAGGCTCCGTCTATATCTCGGCCCATTTCCCTTCTAATAGTAACATTTATTTGGTATTTTTCAAGTTTATTTTGAAAATTCTCTATAACTTTTTTGTCTGACTGAACGTAATTTCTCTCTTTGATAGGATTCACCGGGATCAGGTTTACATGGCAGTTCAGTCCTTTTATCAGGCGGGCCAGCTCCTCTGCGTCTTCCTGAGAATCGTTTTCTCCCCCCACCAGACTGTATTCAAAGGTCAGCCTTCTTCCCGTTTTCTGAAAATAATATCTGCAGGCGGAAAGCACCTCATCAATGGAATATTTTTTGGCGATAGGCATAAGTTTTTCTCTTTTTTCCTGTGTGGTAGCATGAAGAGAAATTGCCAGCGTGATCTGCAGATCTTCTTCCGCCAGTTCATAGATCCTGGGCACGATCCCGCAGGTAGATACCGTAATGTTTCTCTGGCTGATATGAAGTCCCTTCTCATCACTGAGCATGCGGATAAACCGCACCAGACTGTCATAGTTGTCCAAAGGTTCCCCTGTTCCCATCACTACCACGTTAGAAACCCGTTCTTTAGACAGCTTTTGGATCTTATAAACCTGATCCAGCATCTCCGAAGGAAGAAGGTTCCTGGTCCATCCTCCGATAGCAGAGGCACAAAACCGGCAGCCCATCCGGCATCCTACCTGAGAAGAAATACAGACACTGTTTCCGTGATGATACTTCATCAATACGCTTTCTACCATATTTCCATCCGGAAGAGCAAAAAGATATTTCTGAGTTCCGTCCAGTCTGGAAGTCTGAACATCCAGAACCTTCAAAGATACAAGAGTAGCGTTTCTCTCCAGCTTTTCTCTCAGACTGACAGACAAATTAGTCATTTCCCGGAAGCTGTCCGCCTGTTTTTTATGGATCCACTCATAAATCTGTTTTGCGCGAAAAGGTTTTTCTGAAAGCTCTTCCATTGTTTTTTTCAGTTCTGGCAGCGTCTGGGATTTTATATCTAACTGTTCCATTCTATTTTCCTCTTTAACCTGGCCATAAAAAAGCCGTCGCATTTATGGATTCCCGGAAGAAGCTGCAGATATCCCTTTCTGGTAGTCTCGCTCCAAAGTTCCCGGCACAGATAAGGGTCCAGGCTTTCCAGCTCATAGGGATAATTTTCTGTGAACCATTCTATGTTATCTAGATTTTCCTCTTTTCCAATGGTGCAGGTACTATAGATCAGTGTTCCTCCCGGCTTCACATATGTAGAAGCCTGCTCCAGGATCTTTCTCTGAAGATTTACCAGATCCAAAATTTTTCCGGGATTGAGTTTATATTTTATATCTTTTTTCTTGCCTATGACTCCGAGTCCGGAACAGGGCACATCTGCCAAGACAATATCTGCCTTTTCCAGAGATTCACTGTCCAGCTGAGTGGCATCTTTCTCTGTGACCACTACATTCAAAAAATTCTGACGCAGGGCGTTTTCCCGGATCATATCCGTTTTTGTCCTGGAAAGATCTCTTGCATCTACTCTTCCTGTTCCATGAAGCTTATCTGCAAGATACAAAGATTTTCCTCCCGGCGCCGCGCACAGATCGATCACATAGTCTCCCTCTTTGGGAGCGGCAATCTCTCCTGCCAGCATAGAACTTACATCCTGCACCTGAATGTTTCCCTTGCGGAAGGCCATCAGGCCCGGAAGATAATCATAATCTTTTATATAATAAGCTCTGTCTGCATAAGGAGCCTTCTCTACGGTAACCTTCTCTTCTCTCAGGCTTTTCAGCACACTTTCCTCGTTTACCTCATACTCCCGTATCCGGATCGTAACAGGAACCTCTTGTAAAAATGCTTCCAGCATTTTTTCAGTCGTTTCAAATCCGTATTCCTTTAAAAATCTTTCAACCAGCCATACCGGCATAGAATATAGAATAGACAGATGTTCTACAGGATCCTCCCTGCCGGGAAAATGGATGCTTCCATACTCTCTTGCAATCTTCCTCAGCACTCCATTGACAAAGCCTGTAAGATTATAGAACCCCTTTTTTCTTGCCAGCTTCACTGCCTCATTGCATACAGCGCTGTCCGGCACATGATCCATATATAAAAGCTGATATACACTGCTCCGCAGCAGTTCCCTGATAACCGGCTTCATTTTTGCGGCGGGAACTGCGGAATATTGATCCAGGATATAGTCCAGCCGGATCCGGTACTCCAAAGTTCCCTCGCAGACTCTGGTGATAAAGGCTCTTTCCTGTTTTCCCAGATACTGGTACTTTTTCAGAGTATCCCGGATCACCAGATGGCTGTACTGGCCTTCTCTGTTTATTTCCAAAAGAATATTCAGGATCAGTTCTCTTAAATTTACTTTATTCGCCATACTCATCCAACCTTTTTCTGTCCCGGGGACAGTTGTTTTAATTATCTCATCAGTCCAGCCTCTCCCCCTGGGATAAATGAAATCCTCTCAGAAAGGCAGCTGTATCCATTCGTTTCTTTCCTTCCAGCTGTACTTCTTCTATCTTCAGGATTCCGTCCCCGGTCTGGATACAAAAAGTGTCTCTTTCCACCTTAACCACTTCTCCGGGAACCCCCTCGGGTACATTCTCCTTTTGAGCCTCTGCTTTCCATAGTTTCAGAGTTTTTCCCTGAAGTTTTGTATAGGCGCTGGGCCAGGGATCCAGCCCCCTGATCAGCTGTTCAATAGATTTTGCTGATCTGTTCCAATCTATTTCTCCCATCTTTTTGCTGATCATGGAAGCATATGGAGTAGTGCTTTCTTCCGGCTGCTTTTCTCTTACTGCATTTCCTTCTTCCAGATCCTTTAAAACCTTGACGCAAAGCCGGGCTCCTGCCTGACTCAGCTTATCAAAAAGGCTTCCTCCTGTTTCATCTTCTGCCAGGGGAACCACCACTTTATCGATCATATCTCCGGTGTCCAGGCCTTCATCCATCTGCATGATCGTTACTCCTGACTCTTTCTCTCCATTGATCACCGCCCACTGGATCGGGGCGGCGCCTCTGTAAGCAGGAAGAAGGGAAGCATGGACATTGATGCAGCCGAACCTGGGAATATCCAGGATCTCTTTAGTAATGATCTGGCCAAAGGCCGCCACTACGATCACATCCGGAGCCAGCCGGCCCAGTGTCTCCGTAAATCCGGCTTCCCGGACTTTTTTCGGTTGGTACACGGGAATCTGATGTTTTAAGGCAACTTCCTTCACCGGCGTAGCCATCAGAGTCTTTCCTCTGCCCTTAGGCTTGTCCGGCTGGGTTACCACTCCTATCACCTCATGACCTGCTTCGATCAAAGCCTCCAGAGTTCCCACAGCAAAATCCGGAGTTCCCATAAAAACTACCTTCATTCTTCTTCGTCCTCCTCATAATTTGTCCGGCGAAGCTCTCCCTCTACTAATTCTGTGTACATTTTTCCATGAAGATGATCTGTCTCATGACAGATCGCTCTTGCCAGCAGCTCGGTCCCTTCCAGGGTGATCTCCTCCATGTTTTCATCAAAAGCCTTTACCTTTACATAATTGGGGCGTGTGACCGTGCCGCTCATTCCCGGAAGACTCAGGCATCCCTCGTCTCCTGTCTGAGAACCGGAAGTCTCTATGATCTCAGGATTGATCAGCACATGAGGATCCTCCCCAGTAGTGTCGATCACCACCACCTGTTTCAATATTCCTACCTGAGGAGCCGCCAGCCCCACACCGTAAGCGTCATACATAGTATCAAACATATCCTGGATCAGCTGTTTGATTTTTGGAGTCATTTTATCAATTTTTCTGCATTCCTTTGTCAATATCGGGTCTCCCTGTATTCTTATGTTTCTAAGTGCCATTATTCCCTCTCCTATCCTTTCTCTTTGTATTTTTATCACGGATCCTCCCCGAATATGGCGGAACCGCTCTTGAAGTCTACACATTAAAATCAAATTGTATATATATACTTCTGAAGCCCCGGTTTACTTCTATATATTTTTCCAGGGCATTTTTTATTTTTACCAGAATCTCCCTGTCCTGGTGGCGCATATACAGGACACGGCGGTACATATCCTGTACCTTTGCCACGCTTTCCGGTGCCGGCCCTATCAGGGTCAGATCCCTGCCAGGGTAGATCCTCTCAATATATCTGCGGCAGTAATCCATGGCCTGAATCAGGATTTCTTCCTCTTTTCCCGCCCCGCGGACCGCCGCCATAGCCGTCTTGGGAGGATACCCCATGAAAGAACGGTAATCCATTTCCTCCCGGTAAAACCATTCGTAGTCCTGGGCCGCCGCAGCCTGAATGCAGTAATGATCCGGATGGTAGGTCTGGATCACCGCCTCTCCAGGTTTTTCTCCCCTTCCGGCTCTTCCCACTGCCTGGAGAAGGAGCTGAAAAGTTTTCTCTCCCGCCCGGTAATCTCCGCTGCACAAAGACAGGTCTGCGGCCAAGACTCCCACTAAAGTCACCTTTGGAAAATCATGGCCCTTTACGATCATTTGTGTCCCGATGAGAATATCAGCCTCACCTTTTCCAAAAGAAGAAAGGATTTTTTCGTGGTCATCCTTTTTTCTGGTAGTATCTGCATCCATCCGCAGTACCCTGGCTCCGGGAAAGCTTTTTTGCACCAGGCTCTCGATCTGCTGTGTGCCTGCCCGGAATCCTCCGATGTAAGGGGAACCGCATACCGGACACTTCTGAACGTCCATAGTCTCATAGCCGCAGTAATGGCAGATCAGCCTGCCGTTTCTGTGGGACGTCAGAGACACATCACAGTGGGGACATTTCATTACATGGCCGCAGGAACGGCAGGTTACAAACCCGCTGTATCCTCTCCGGTTCAAAAACAGGATCACCTGCTCCTTTCTCTTCAGTCTTTCCTGGATCTTTCCGGCAAGCAGTCCGCTGAATACAGAACGGTTTCCTGTCTTTAATTCTTCCCTTAAATCTACGATGGATACATCAGGAAGAGTACTTCCTCCGTATCTCTGCTCCAGACATATCAGGCGAAAGCAGCCTGTCTGGGCCTTATAATAGCTTTCCACACTGGGAGAAGCGGAACCCAGCACCACATAGGCTCCTTCCATTTTCCCCCTTTGTATAGCCGTCTCCCTGGCATGATAGCAGGGCGTCTTCTCACTTTTATAAGAGTCCTCATGTTCTTCATCAATGAGGATCAGTCCCAGCTTTGGAAAAGGAGTAAACAGAGCAGAACGGGGGCCGATCATAACGGAGATCTTCCCCTCTTTTGCCCGTTCAAACTGATCATACCGCTCTCCCTGGGACATTCTGGAATGAATCAGGGAAACCTCATCCCCGAATCTGGCATAAAATCTGGATACATTCTGATAGGTCAGAGCGATCTCCGGGATCAGAAGGATCACCTGCTTTCCCTGCTCCAGCACATGGCTGATCAGCTCCATATAGACTTCCGTTTTGCCGCTTCCTGTAACACCTTTAATCAGACAGGGACGTGAGAAATCTGAGACCCATTCTTCCAGGATCTCCTTTACCGCCTGCTGCTGCTCTGCATTGAGCAGGGCCGGCTTCTGGGGCAAAATTGTCTTTGGAAGAGGTGTTCGGTAACACCGTTCTCTTTCAATGGAGACCAGCCCTTCTTTTTCAAACCCTTTTACAACTTCCGGGCTGATCTTCTTTTCTTTTACAGCAGAGGCATACTCCAGGGTCTTCTTCTGGAGCAGAGCCCGCATCAGCCGCTCCTTTGCCCGGTAATGCTTCCGCACATACTCTTTCAGGAGGCTGTCGCAGGCCTTCGGATCCGCCTTCAGGCAGATATATTTCCGCTCTCTGGCGGCCGCCTTTTCTTTTACAGGAAGGACTGTTTTCAGGGCCTGGTTCATAGTAGAGCCATAGTTCCGGGCGATCCATGCAGCCAGAGAGATCAGCCTGGACTCGATCTCCATTCCCTGTTCCTCCACGGCCAGTATGGGCTTTATCCGTCCTGGTTCTATTTTGGGCTCCGAAGAAAGGCCCACCACATAGCCGGTGAGTTCTCTCCCTCCGTTTCCAAATGGTATCCTGACCTTTTTGCCCTCTTCGATCCGGGACGCCAGCTCTTTGGGCACCAGATACTGAAAGGTCTTATCTAATTTTTCCTGAGAAATGTCTACTATAATATCTGCGTATAAATCTTTCATTTATTTTCTGCTGTCTTCTTCCAGTATCTCCTGGATCAGCACTCTTTCATCCATAGGATATTTCTTGCCTTTGATCTCCTGATAATCCTCATGGCCTTTTCCTGCCAGCACAATAATATCTCCCGGCTGTCCATGGTGGATGGCATAAGCGATGGCCTCCTTCCGGTCGATGATCTCCACATACTTGCCTGTGGTCCTTCCGATTCCGATTTTAATGTCATCAATAATAGCCTGCGGATCCTCGTTTCTGGGATTATCGGATGTGATAATGGTCAGGTCCGCCAGGTTTCCGGAAACCTCTCCCATCTCGTATCTGCGGATCTTGGAACGGTTTCCGCCGCAGCCGAAAAGGCATACCAGCCGATTGGGTTTATATTCTTTCAAAGTGGTGAGAAGACTTTCCAGACTCATGGCGTTATGGGCGTAATCGATCATCAGGGTAAAGTCGTCTGAAACTTTCACCATCTCGATCCTTCCCTTTACATGAGCGTTCTTCAAAGCCCTCTGGATATTTTCCACAGTCACCCCGAAATGGCGGCATACGGCAATAGCCGTAAGAGAATTATAGACGCTGAATTTTCCGGGCAGATCAATCTCTACAGGGAAATCCATCAGGCCTTTTACGTCATAGGCAATGCCCAGGGTTCCTTTTCCGGTAACAAGACGGGTATTTTCCGCCCGCAGGTCCGCTTTTTCAGAGAAACCGAAGGTTTCCGCCTGGCAGGTATGACCCTCCAGGATTCTTTCCAGGTGGGGATCATCTCCGTTAAAAATTCCTACTTTGCACTGTCTGAACAGCATGCTCTTGCAATGGAGATAGTCGTCAAAATCCTTGTGCTCGTTGGGACCGATATGATCCGGCTCAATATTTGTAAAGATACCAATATCAAAAGTAAAGCCTGAAGTCCTGTGGAGCATAAGCCCCTGGGAGGAAACTTCCATAACTACGCTGTCGCACCCTGCCTCTGCCATTTTTGCAAAATATTCCTGGATCAGGTAGGATTCCGGCGTGGTATTGGCGGAAGGAATCTTTTCTTCGCCGATAATAGTTTCAATGGTACCGATCAGTCCTGTCTTATGCCCTGCATTTTCCAGAATAGACTTGATCAGATAGGTGGTGGTAGTTTTTCCTTTGGTTCCTGTAATACCGATGGTCTTCAGCTTCTCGGCCGGATGTCCGAACCAGGCTGCAGAAATACAAGCCAGGGCATATCTGGTATCCTCTACCTGGATCACCGTTATCTCCTCTGGCACCTGGACCGGATCCTGGACCACCAGTACAGAGACGCCTTTTTGTGCCACCTCTGCCGCATAGCTGTGCCCGTCTGAGACAGCGCCTTTGACACATACAAAAAGGCCGTCTTTCTCTGCCTTTCTGGAATCGTAGATCACGGCAGTAATCTCTTTATCTAAAGTTCCCTGGATACACTGATATTCCAGATCTTCCAATAAATCCCTTAAATTTTTCATTGCTGATTCCCCTTTCCATATACTATCTAGGATAACATAAAAGAGGGAGAAGGGGCAACCCTTCTCCCTGAGGAAAATCCTTTTGTATTTTTTATTTCAATTTCTTCCCTGCGAATTCGTTTTTCTGCCAAAGAACAGACAGCTCTCTCACTGCCCCCTGGTACTCTGGCAGTCTCTGGGCCTTTTTTATTTTCTTCATAGCCTTTTTATCCTCTCCAAAAAGATTTCCCATATAGAACCACAATTCTTTCATTTTAAACAGCACATTTTTATCCCCGGACATAGCTTTTTCATATTCTCGGCATAAAGCGTCATGAAAAGCCAGAAACTTTTCTTTATCCAACTTCTCCTCCCCTTTGATTTCCTGTACCAGGGCCGGGTTTCTCAGGAGCCCTCTTCCCAGCATAACCCGTTCCACCTGAGGGAATCTCTTACAAAACTGCTCGTAAAGATCTGCTGTAAACAAATCTCCATTATAGCAAACAGGAGCTTCAGATCTTTCCAGAGCCATTTCAAAGTTCTCCAGATCAGGGGAGTTTTTGTAGTAATCTGTCTGTACCCTTGGATGAATGATCAGTTCTTCCAGAGGGTATTTGTTATAAATCTCCAGAAGCTTCTCAAACTCCTCCGGGTCATCTTTACCGATCCTGGTCTTGATGGAAATTTTCAGATCTGTTCCGGCGAAAATTTCTTCTAAAAACCGGTCCAGTTCATTAGGATATTCCAGGAATCCTGCTCCCTTTTTCTTGGCGACCACAGTTCCCGAAGGACAGCCCAGGTTCAGATTCACCTCTTTGTATCCATATTCTTTCAGATCCCGGCACAGTCTCAGAAAATCCCCGGACCTGTTGGTAAGGATCTGGGGGATCAGGGTATAATCCTGGTTATTCTCCGGCAGGATATCCCGGAGTTCTTTCGGGGTCATGGTTTTCTTTGTCCCCGGAGAAATAAAAGGGGAAAAATATTTGTCCATCCCAGGGAAAAACCTGTGATGGACATTTCTGTAGATATATCCTGTAATGCCCTCCATTGGGGCGAAATAATACTTCATTCTTAATGATTTCCTTTTCTGCTTTGTTCTTATCCAGATTTCTTCCCATGTTACCACGGCAGTCCATCCTTTGCAAGAAGCTTTATCTGAAACCGGTAAAAACCAGATATTTATTCAATATATAATTCAGGACGATTACTGCTGTCTGAATAAGAAGTTTAGAAATCCTGTCGTCTATACGCAAAAGACCTGTCATGATAAACATACCGCTCATATCCAAAAGCAGCGTTCCGATCCTTGCCAGAAAAAATGCGCCGGCCTCTCTTAATATATGACTATTTTTACTGGAGAACACAAATTTCCGGCTTACGACATAAGAAAATGCAACAGCTCCCATCCAGGATATCAGATTTGCGGTCTGCAGTTCCAGAGGCTTATCAGGATCCAGGACTGTCGAAGACAGGACAAAATACAGACTGAGGCTGACCAGGGTGGTGAAAATCCCTGTGATCAGATACCGTATCATTTCTTTATTCAACCTGCTCATCTCTTTTTCTCCTTCTGTCTTTTAATTTCAGACATACGAAAGCTATCATGCCTGCTCCTGTCAGAAAAAAACCTGGATTCTTGCCCGGAGCCTGATAGGAAATTTCTATCTCATGTGTGCCCTTCGGGACTTTCCCGCCAAGGAATGCTGTGTTGACCTTCTCTGCTTTTATTTCTTCCCCGTCTACAGTGATCCTGAAGCTTTTATCATAAGGAATACTGGTGATCAGATATCCGTCTTGCCCTGTTTCCAGGCTACCTGTAAGGCTGTCTCCGTCTCTGGAAAAAGAAACATTTTCTAAAGGGTTTTCATAAAGGGTTTCCTCTCCCAGGTTTTCCAGATTTCCTGAAAAAGCCTGAACATTTTCCAGGACATATCTGCCCGGGCCCAAAGTAAAGGTTACTTCTTTTTTCCCTTTTTCTAAAGTTACGGTATAGGAAAAGCTGTAGTTTCCGTTGGCATATTCATATCCTTCTTGTGAGGAAAGACGATTGGTCTGTCCATTTATCCGGATATACATATCTTTTCCTGGGTTCTGGTTCTGTACCTGAAACTTCACTGCCAGCAGATCGTCAGAGGCTGCTCTTCCGGAAAGTTCTGCTTTTATCTTTGTCTCCTTAGCCGTGTAAATCTCGTACCCATTCTCTGTCTTTTGTATCTGGAGAGCTTTCTCTTCAGATACAGGCAGCCGGAGGCTGATTTCCTTCATGGATGCGAGGGAGACTTCGTTTTTCTCTTCCTGCCGGGAGTCATCCTCTATTACTCCATACTGGAGAAGAGCCGTCTGGTTATCGGGAAAAGACAGTCTCTGGTATTCCTCCTGGCTGATGGTCCGGCTGGTGACATAGGCCATGGGCGCTGTCCGGGAATTTTCGTAAAGGCTTATGCCTCCCTCTTCTTTCACCAGATGATATCCTGCCGGAGGAGTTTTATCAAGAAGATACCGCACTCCCATAAATTTCAGAAAAACAGGATTGTCTGTGGCGCTTTCCATAAGCCGGTTGCGGAAATGCCGGTTCACCTGAAAGGTATGGTTTCGGAACCAGGCATAATCCTGATTATAGGTAGAAGAATAGATGCTGGAAATATTCTGGCGGATATCACGTATACGGTTCATATCTGCAAATTCCAGCGTGCCTCCTTCCTGTTCCTCCAGCCGGTACCATTCCTGATCCTCATGAAGGATTTCTTTGATCATCTGCTTTTTTTTGCTGTCTGCAATCTCCCTGTACTCCTGTACAGACAGCATTTTTTGCCCCTGAAAGTTTACCGCCCAGCCGGATAGGATAAGGATCCCACAGGAAAGTATCAAAGGCCAGGGGAGCCTGGAAAATTTTTTCCAGAAAATCTGGCTCAGCAGGACAAGAACCGTATCTCCCGCCGCTACCAGGCCCAGGGCCCCAATGATCCATTTCTGGTCAACACCTTGAATCCTGTCCTGGAACAGGCTGTAGCCGGTCAGAAGAATTACCGGCAGGACTTCCGGTAAAAACTGCATTTTCCCCTTTATTCCCTGAAAACCTTTCCGTCTGTCCACATATTTTCCGGTCTCCAGACACACTAAGGGAAGAAAAGGGATAAAGACTTTGTCCTTTACATAAAGTCCCCCGTTTAAAAGATACCCAAATGCAGGAACAAACAAGATCAGCAGAAGTCCTGCAGGAATGATCTTTTTCTTCCATGTTTCTTTTTCAGTCAGATTTCCGATCAGACTGCACAGACTCAGAGCAGTCAGTCCCAATCCATAAGGGCTGTAGAAAAAGCGGAGAAGAGATATAGAAAGAAAGCCCATTCCTTCCGATCCATTTCCTCCCATCTCTCTGGAGGCCAGTACCAAAGCTGTAGGCACCAGAAGAATCCCGCAAAGAGAAATGGAAAGAAGGATCATACCCATAAATCCCCCTGCCTTTTTCCAAAAGCCTTTCCAGGTAAGTTTTTCCGTCCTCTCAACATAAGTCCCGCCTCCATACAAAACCAGGGCCAGAAGCCCTCCTATACTGAAATAAAAGCTAGTGAGGATCATGAAGGTTATCCCCAAAATGAGCATCCCTTTTTTCTTTTTCTCCAGATAGCTCTCTGTTCCTATAAGGGCCAGACACAGAAAAGGCATATAGTTTACAAACATGATCTGATTATAAGAGTGAAAAATCAAAGGTCCTGCCAGAGCAAACATACCAGCCGTCCAAAAGCCGATATTTTTCCTGGAAAGCTTCTTTTTTATCCAATGATAGAACAGCACTGCAGAAACCCCGTAGGCCGCCATACTGCTGATCATTATATACAGATCCATGGGCACAAAAGGCAGCAGGTAAGAAAACAGAATTATAGGACTGAAAAGCCCGTAATAAGAAAAATTGTAAATATTCTGTCCCCCGCCCAGATTCCAGGCTATGTCAGGGAAAAGATTTCCCGTGGCATAAAATCTTTGGCGGAAATAATCCGGCAGCACACTGTGCTGGCTCACCCAGTCTACCCTGGAGCCGAAAATCCCATACTGGAGAACAAAAAGCCAGCAGAGCAGCAAAGCCCCTGCAAATAAGATCCAGTATGCCTTATCTGTCTGTAGTTTTTTCATCATTTTTTTCCCTGCTTCTATCTTTATAGCTTTCTCCGCTGGATTCTTTTAATATGTAAATAGGCCGGTGTTTTGTCTCTAAATATGTTTTTGCCAGATATTCTCCCAGGATTCCCATACAGAAAAGCTGTATCCCTCCTACCAGAAAAATGATGCAGGCCATAGAAGGCCAGCCCCGTACCGGGTCTCCGAAAATCAAGGTGCGAAAGGCTATAAATCCGATCATCAGAAAGGAAATTATACAGAAAAGCAAACCTATAACCGCAGCCAGGGAAAGGGGCGCTACCGAAAACCCGGTAATCCCTTCCAGTGAATAGGAAATCAGCTTTCTGAAAGGCCACTTGCTTTTTCCTGCGCACCGTTCCTGATTGGGAAACTCTATCCAGGCAGTACGGAATCCCACCCATTGAAAAAGGCCTTTAGAAAACCGGTTATACTCGCTCATCTGCAGCACACTTTTGACCATCCGCCTGGTCATTAGCCGGTAATCCCTGGCTCCGCTGACCAGCTGGATCTTTGAAAGTTTATTGAGAACTTTGTAAAATCTATCCGAAAGAAAAGATTTCAGTCTTGGTTCTCCCTTCCGGTCCGATCGGCGGGCAGCCACACAGTCCCAGTCCTCCCAGTAGAGCATCTGATACATTTCCGGAAGAAGCCCGGGAGGATCCTGAAGGTCTGCATCTATGATCCCTATATAATCTCCGGAGGCATGGGAAAGGCCGGCATAAATAGCCGCCTCTTTTCCGAAATTTCTGGAAAAAGACAGATACCTGCACCTTGGATCCAGTTCAGACAAGGTCCTTAGTTTCGCCAGTGTCTGGTCTTTGGATCCGTCATCCACAAAAAGGATTTCAAAGCAGACTTCCTGCATCTTTTCCATAACCTTTTTCATTTCTGCATAAAAATATTCCAAAGCATCTTCTTCATTGTAGCAAGGTACTACGATCGTAATCTTGTCCATATGCGCTGCCGCCTTTCTCTTCTGTCACCGGGAGCTCCAGGATCACCTTAAATAAGTCCCCGTCAATCTCTACATTCAATGTTCCACCCATATTTGCCGCATAAGCAGAGGCAATGGCAAGCCCCAGACCATGGCCCTGAGTAGTCCTGGCCTTGTCCCCCCGGACAAACCGTTCCATGATCTCTTCCGGTTCAAAATCCATCTCATAAGAAGCAATATTCTTCATCACAGCCCGGATCCGATCTCCCTGTCTTTTGGTTTCGATATAAATCCTGGTATTTTCCAGAGAATACTTCAGAGCGTTTACCAACAAGTTCTGGACTACCCTGTACATTTTCAGGTTATCTCCCAGAAAGGGCAGAGGCTCTTCGGAAAATTTCTGCCGGATACTTCTTTTGCTGGCTGTAATGGCATCTTCCATATCTCCCAGGGTCTGCTCCAAAAGCCGGTTCATATCCAGCACCTCCAGGTTTAACTGCTCCGAACCGCTGGCTGCCTTGGAAAGGTCAAAAAGATCCTGGATCATATCCTTCAGCTGTTCCTGTTTTACTGCAATGGCCTCTACATAGTCCCTGGCCTGATCCGATAGCTCTTCCTGTTTCAGAAGATCCGTATAGCCCACCATAGAGGTAAGGGGCGTCTTCAGGTCATGAGACATATTAGTGAGAAGCTCTGCTTTCAGACGCTCTGCCTGGATCTGTTTTTCCACACTTTTTTGCATGGCAGATTCAATATTTTCCAGAGAATTTTCCGCCTCTTTTAAAAGGGAATTCTCCGGGAGCCGGTAAGCTTCATCCAGCTTTTCCCCTTCTGCCACCTGTTGGATCTGATGGAACAGATACCCAGAGTCTCTTGCCAGAGGATTGTTGAAACAGGCTCTTAAAAGCAGGCAGAATACCGCCAGACTAAAAAATCCCGCTATCAAAGTCCCCCAGTTGGTATACCAGTTCCAGGGACCTACGGTCAGCCATAAAACTCCAGCCGTAAGGACTCCTCCTGCTCCCAGAAGTATCCGGAACTTATGCTGAAACTGCTTTTCCAGAGACGTTCTCTTTTGGTACTGCCAGATCTGCCGCCAGATAAAAGAGGTTTCCTTTCCGATCCCAAGACAGATTTTCCTGACAGCCAGAAAAAGAGAAGGGATCAGCAAAATCAGATAGAAAGACAGCCTCAGCAGATATTGAAAAATATCATAAGAATCGATCAAAACATATCCCCATATGTAGATTTCTCTTCCAAAGGCAGGAAAAGCCCGGAAATAATTTAAAATGCACACAGCCAGCAGGAACACGTTGATTTCTGTCCAGATTTTGTCCGGCTTTGAAATTTTGAAATTGGATTTTAAAGACCCTCTTCTCAGATAACTATGAAGTATAAAGCCAGTTCCCATACTGCAGGCCGCTGTCAGGATCCCCAGGACCACAGCGGCTTTAAAACAGGAATCTCTCAGTTCCTGCTCCACGTAATAATAATCTTCGCTCACACCTGCGTAGCCTGCATATATATAAGTGAGATTCAAAAAAATCAGCACCAGAAATGCCCCCGCTCCCAGCAGGATTTCTTCCTGTCTTTTACTTAATCTTCTCAATTTTGTATCCAATCCCCCACACCACCTTTAAATATTTTGGATTCTTCGGCGTGATCTCAATTTTTTCCCGGATCCGCCGGATATGGACCATTACTGTATTTTCCACCCCATAGGCCTGCTCCTGCCAGACCTGAGTATAGATCTCCTCTGCTGAAAAAACATAACCGGGATGGCTCATGAGAAGTTCCAGAATTTTATATTCTGTTGCCGTCAGGCGCACCGGCTGACCATCTACAGTCAGCTCCTTAGTATTTCTGTCCAGGATCAGACCGCCGTTTCTAAGCTGGTTTTCGTCCTCCTGTACCCTGGCTGCTCCCAGGGCAAAATATCTCCGAAGCTGAGACTTCACCCTGGCCATCAATTCCTGGGTATTATAAGGCTTTGTCACATAGTCGTCTGCCCCCATGGAAAGTCCCAAAACTTTATCGCTTTCCTCTGTTTTAGCTGACAATATGATAATCGGTATGTTATTTTTCTCCCGGATCTTCATCAGAGCTGAAAGGCCGTTGAGTTTCGGCATCATCACATCCAGCAGGATAAGGTGGATTTCTTCTGTCATCAGGCGGTCCAAAGCCTCCATACCGTCGTAAGCTTTGTATACTTTATACCCTTCCAGTTCCAGCAGTTTTCCAAGGGATTTCACGATCTCCCGGTCATCATCTACAAGCAATATATGGTAGTTATCCATTTTTCTGATCCTCCCTTTGTTTTTACAGGCACATTGTAGCAAAAGAAACTAAGAATTTATTAAAGGTATTCTTACATTTTTCTTAACATTTCTGAAATACTATAACCTTTCCTGTCAGATATGTCCATTTTTTTAGCAGGAAGCCAAAAACAGAAAAATCGCCGCACATTGGCCTGCAAAGGCTGTCGTGCAGCGATTTTCTTTCTCTATTCACTTTCCCTGAGCCGTTCCACCACACTCTTTTTCTGGGTCTGCCAATAGGCTGCCAGAGAAATTCCCAGTCCTAAGATCATACACAGAGGGATCATAAGGACAAAGGGAAGAGCCGTGTACCGATACTGGAAACACATGATCACATCGTTCAATGCACTTACCAGATAATAGGCCCCCAGGCTTCCAAAAGCCACACTGATCACTCCGGAGATCAGGATATAATACCCGCTTTCCCAGAGGAGCATTTT
>DWYL01000340.1 GCA_019118685.1 Candidatus Blautia merdipullorum | reverse complement strand
AGTCTCTGTATCATGTCCAATGGTTTTGGCAATATCTTTTAGCGGCACTGCCTCCCCTATAGCAAAGAGTATGGCCTCTATAGCCCCCTCCATCTTCTTCAGTTCCATTTATCTTATCCTTTCATACAGCTTTCAATATAAATTTCTCCGAATATTTCCTTCTGGCTGATATGGATCTTCCCCATTTTCATCAGCTCCAGAATGGAAAGGAAGGTAACGATCACCTGGACCTTGCTGGGCTGTTTTGAGAGAAGATCCCGAAAGCCGAAACTTTTATGCGTCCTGGCATATTCCTCTACCTCTTCCATCTTATCCGGCATGCTTACCTCTTCCTTTTCAATCTTTCCGAATTTGCTCCGGATGGGATCCACCTTGTCCTCCTGCCTGCGGATCACACTCTGAAAAATATCATTCAGCTTTGCCAGGGTAAGTCCCTCCAGCAGTTCTTTTGCATCCACCGGTTCTTTGTAGGAAAGGACCTCTTCAGGGATCGTAGGCTGCTTATATACATTCTTTGCCGCTGCCGCCATACGGTCACGAAGTTCATAAGACATATATTTATACATCTTATATTCCAGAAGCTGACGGACCAGTTCCTCCCTTGGATCCTCTTCTTCCCCTTCTTCATTGACCTCTTTCGGCAGGAGCATCCGGCACTTAATAGAAATCAAGGTAGCCGCCATTACCATAAATTCGCTCATAATGTTCAGGTCTTCCCGCTGCATCTGATGGATGTATTCCATATACTGGTCTGTAATCTCCGCAATGGGTATATCATAAATATTCACTTTGTTTTTTTCGATCAGATGGAGAAGCAGATCCAGAGGGCCTTCAAAGACCTCCAGCTTCACCGGGATTCCTGTTTCCATATGCTTTACCTCTTTTTTTCGCTATGTGCCATTCTACACTATTTTTCAGGAAAAGTCCACCCTCCCCAGCTCTTTCATACGCCGGGCCTCCTCCTGAGTGCATGGGGCATTCCCATATCTTGCCTGCTCATACAGCTTATGGAATTCTTCCCTCTTGCTGCTCTCCGCCAGGCCTGCCTGCTCTTCCAGCTCCCAGGGGGTATAGGTTGCTGACGGCTTTCCTTCTCTGCTGATCTTTTGTCTGTAATACTTCCTGATTCTGGCATTTGGTGTCCGCCCTGAAAAAACTGATTTTCTAAACCGCTTTTTTCTTGTTAAAGTTTTTTTCTCTTCTTTTTCAGATTTATCCAGATTTTCCAGAATATCCCCGTTTTCCGCTGTCTGGCTGTTATACTTTTTATACAGCCAATACAGAAAAATACAGCATCCTGCTATAGCTGCCGCCCCAGCCGCTGCTGTGCATATTTTTTCCAATATTTCCCAAAACGCTGCTAATAACGGCGATGTTTCCTGGCCAGGTTCCAGCGTCATAGGCTGAAACCCCAGCTCTTCCGGGAATAACGGCTCCGGATCTCCGGCTTCCCGGTTTCCTGACAAAAGCATTGCCAGAAGTTTTCTTAGAAGCTCCAACACTGCCAGAACGCCCCTGTCGATTCCCAGAAAAGGAAGAAGGATCATACAGCCCACAGTAAGTCCCGTAAGAAATACCAGCATCAATCGGTTTCCGTATGCAATCCTTTGTTTTGGAAATCGATACAGATTTTCGTAGTCTTCGCAGTATTCCAGAAAACCTTCCCTGTTTTTGCTCCACAAGGTGAGCAGCCAGTAGCATCCCGTAAGGATCAGGAAAACACTGCTCAATCTATCCAGCCCATAGGCCAGAGAAAAAATATATTCCAGGATAAAAGCTACAAGACAACCATAGGAAGGCCGAAAGAAAACTTCCTGTTTTCCGCTGACTCTTTCATAAAAAAACAAAAAGATAAAAAAACAGACTCCCAGAAGAAAACATGTACTTTCTCCTTGGTTTCTTCCCAGAAGCCAAAATATACTTCCAGATAAGACAGCCGCGCCCAGATAGCTCCAGATCCTTTTTCCTCTTACAGATACTTCCCGTAAGACCAGGAGAGGAAGAAATAGAAAAAGCAGCTTTCCTGCAGACTGTATATCCAAAAGCCCTCCCACATCCAGCAAAATAAGAAGGAGCCCTGCTGTAAACAGCCACAGGTGGAGACAGCCATATATTTTTAAGACCCGGTCTTCTTTCATCTCCTCACCTCCCAGTTCAAGACTTCCATATTTTGGTTTCTTTTTATTTTCAGTTTCATCTCCGGATACAAAGTAGTCAGATAAACACTTCCATGGTTTTTTCTGCCAAGCTCTGCCAGAATTTCCTCCAGCTCCTGATACTGGTTTTTAGTAATCAAAATGCAAAGACTCTCCTTTGCTATCAGAAACTCTTTTTTTCTCTTCAGACAGTCTGAGAACTTTTCACTTTTTTGTCCCAGATCTATTCTGGAAAGGCACTGGAGGAATTTTGCCCCCTGGCTCCTGCCGGAATGTCCTGTCAGAAAAAGCTCTGATTTTTCTTTGCAGTCTCTTCCGTTCGTAATCAATCCTGTTTCAATCCCCCGGGATAAAAAATATTCTGCCGCGGCAGCAGCCAGCCGGATACCTTCCTCGTGAATTTCTTCATACTTCCATACAGTCTCATCTTCTACATCCAGAAGAATATAGACATTTCCGGACACTGCTGAATTTAACTGATTCACCATAAGACTGCCGGTCCTGGCGCTGGCTTTCCAGTTGATCCTATTCATAGGATCCTCTGGCGTATACTCCCGGATACCCCGAAACTGAAAAGGATCCTCCAAAAGCCTTTTTCGGTATTCATACACCCCCGATATCCGCCGGAAAATAATTTCCCATTTTTCTCCCGAGATCCTTTTCGGATACACGTAAAGATATGTGCTGCAGGGAAGCGTCTCATACTGTTCCCCCGCAAGAAGGATACCTCTGGTCACCAGATCTGTTCTTTGGATTTCATAGTATCCCCGTTTCAGTGCCTGAAAAGGAACCTTTCGAATGATCCTCTGCCTTCCCATTACAGAAAAAACATCTCTTTTGTAGCTCTGGTCTGACACGCTGGTATTCTCTTCCTGTCCGAAGGAAAGGTTTCTGCTTACCGCAAATCCTGCCTGAAGAACCGGAAGGAACAGACGCTTCTCATTTTCTATGGTTTCCGTAAGAAATCCTTCTTCCCCCTGGCGTACAGGTTCCTTCTGAAACCGGATTTCCACTTTCAGACCTTTTGTCCAGTGCTTTTCATAATATTTTTCTGCCAGGATCTGTGCCAGGATCCCTCCTGCCAGTATAAGTAAAAGAACCATCTTATTTTCCCCATTCCTCTGTAGGTACCGGGATTTCTTCCAGGATCCTGGCAATCAGTTCATCTCCTTTTGCAAATCCTCCTCCCAGGATCAGCCGATGGGAAAGTACCGGCACAGCCAGCTTTTTAATATCCTCAGGAACTGCAAAATCTCTGTTTTGTATGTACGCATAGGCCCGCACAGCCTGATAAAAAGCGATCGTTCCTCTGGGACTGACGCCGCCTAGGATCTCCCCGGTACTTCTGGTCCTCTCACAGATATCTATGAGATATTCTTTCAGTTCCGGATGTACATAAACCTTCTTATACTCCTCCTGATCCCTTCTTAGTTCTTCTACGGAAGTTACTGCCTCCAAGGTATCCAGAGGATCTTCCTTTTCAAAACGGTCTAGAATCTGAAGTTCTTCCTCCCGTCCGGGCATTCCCAGGGACAGACGCATAAGAAAACGGTCCATCTGGGCTTCCGGCAAAGGAAAGGTCCCTGCGTTCTCAATAGGATTCTGGGTAGCAACAACAAAAAAGGGAGCTTCTAGTTTTCTGGTCTCTCCTTCCGTAGTTACCTGCTTTTCTTCCATACATTCCAAAAGACTGGACTGGGTCCGGGGCGCTGCACGGTTGATCTCATCTGCTAAAAGCACATGGCAAAACACTGGACCCGGTTTAAAGCGGAACTCTCCCTCCTTCTGGTTGTAATAATTCAAACCTGTCACATCGGAAGGAAGCAGATCCGGGGTAAACTGGATCCTGGAAAATTTCCCTTCTACAGATCTTGCCAGAGCTTTTGCCAGTTTGGTTTTTCCGGTACCAGGCACATCCTCCAGCAGCACATGGCCCTGAGCCACTATTGCAGTAAGGATCAGATCGATCACATCACGTTTTCCTACAATTACCTTTTCAATGTTCTCTCTTACTGCTTTTAAACTTTCTCTGCTCATTTTACCGTTCCTTTCTCCTGGCTGTCTTTTGGCATACAACGGACCACTACCAGTTCTCTTGGATTCAAAAATCGGACAGGGATCGTATGCTCTCCCAGGCCGGCACCGACGATAAGGCTTCCCCCGTTTTGGGAGAATTCTCCTCTGCAGTATCTTGGAAACAGCCTCCAATCTGGACTGATCACACCTCCCAGAATGGGAAGACGGGCCATGCCCCCATGATAATGGCCGGAAAAGATCAGATCCCCTCCCCATTCCAGATAGGTTCTGGCATACTTCGGAGTGTGCGCCAAAAGTATCTGAAAGCAATCTTTATCTGGTTTGCCTACCAGTTTTACCAGATCTTTCTTCTCCAGCTTTTTCTCCCTCTTTAAATAATATTCATAAGGAATCTCCAGTCCGGAGACTGCGACAGGCTGTCCTTTTATCTGAACCGTCTCCGTACGGTTCTCAAGGATTTTTACTCCCATCCGCTGGACTCTCTTTTCATATCCCAGATATTCTGTCCCATAGACCTTTGGATACAGCTTCATCCTCTGTTCATGGTTTCCGGGGGCATAGAATACAGGCGCGATTTTGACTGCTTCTCTCAGAAAGTCCTCCGGCTTTTTCAGCGATGCATCTGGCTTACCCAAGACCAGGTCTCCAGGGATCACCAGAAGATCCGGCTTTATCTCCCGGATTTTTTTCAATAGATTCCGATTTTTTTCTCCAAATACTACATTGTGCAGGTCACTGACCATACCGATCGTAAAAGGCCTCTCTATTTTATCTGATTCTATCTGGTACTTAACCGTAATAAATTTCTTCACTTTTTTACCTCGCAAATTTTCTTATATCTTACTCCATTTCTATAAAAAAAGGAAGAGAGAACAAAAGGCTTCACCCCTTCTGCACTCTCCCCCTTTTTAATTTACCTTATATCGGCTCTGCTTTTTTATGATCCGGAAATACATAAACAGCAGCAGGCCACCTGCCAGCAGCCAGGCCACCGGGCTGGCCATACAGGTCCCTGTATAGCTTCTTTTTTCTGCTGCCCAGAGAGCTACCGCTCCCCTTCCTAAAAGCTCTGCCACTCCCGCCATCATAGGAAGAAGTCCATATCCCATTCCCTGGATCCCATTGCGGTAAACATTTACAACTGTCAAAGGGATCAGAAACAGCCCTGCACATTTCAAATAAATGTCTACCTGACCGATAATGGCATTTACATCCTGGGAAACGAAAAGATATGCCAGATATTTTCCTACGGTCATCATAGGGATCGCCAGGGCAACGCCATAAATACTGCCCATGACCGTAGCGCTTTTGAATCCTCTGCGTATTCTCTGGATATCTCCGGCCCCCATGTTCTGGGCGCAGTAAGTCGCCATAGTAGTTCCCAGAGCCACATATGCCTGAGTCACCACAGATTCGATCTTATTTGCCGCAGTATAAGCTGCTACAGATAAGGATCCCAGCAGATTGAGAGATGACTGTACCATCATGGTCCCCACTGCAGTAATAGAATATTGGAGAGCCATGGGAACACCCACTGATATTTCCATCTTTACCAGATATCCTTCCAGCCGGAAATCTTCTTTTTGCAGCTTCAGCAAAGGCACCTTCTTTATAATATAGATCAGGCATCCCACGCCAGACACTCCCTGGGATATTACAGTAGCATATGCAGCTCCTGCCACTCCCATTCGAAAAACAATAATAAAAAACAAATCAAGCCCGATATTAAGAGCTGCGGATAAGACCAGAAAATATAAAGGCGTCTTACTATCTCCCAAAGCCCTGAGTATCCCGGAAAGGAGATTATAAAGAACAGTAGCACCAATTCCTCCGCAGATGATCATAATATAGGCATATGCATCTGCGAATATATCTTCCGGAGTATTCATAAAAGAAAGTAGAGACTTCATTGCCGTCATACTTCCCGCGGTCATTACTATAGTAATGATCACAGATAAGATGCATGCCGTCCCTACAGATTTTCTCATATTTCTCATATCTCCCGCTCCGTATCTTTGAGCAGTAAGCACAGAAAATCCCGCTGTCAGTCCCTGAAGAAACCCTATGATCAGAAACACGATCGTACCTACGCTTCCTACTGCGGCCAGAGCTCCGGTTCCTACAAATTTTCCTACAATAACTGTATCCGCCATATTATAAAACTGTTGAAAAATATTTCCGATAAAAATAGGTACGGTAAAATTAAAAATAATTTTTGACGGAATTCCTGCCGTCATATCTGTCTGTATATCTCTTCCTGCCATTTCAATTCCTGCCTTATAAACACTTTAGATCTGCTGTCGCAAAACACATATTTCTTCTGCCTGTTTTTGACAACCCGGTCATTATAGTATAAAAGGCATACTGTTGCAATAACTATTTTATAAAAAATTATCCCATACTTTTTTCAGACAATCTATATATCCGGCTTCTCTGTAGTCCTGGTCAAAAAGCAGATCCACGCTTCCGATTTTCTTCCCGTCCAGATAGTATTCTGCCGTTCCTGCTTTATCTCCTTTGGCTACCGGGGCCTGGACGGAATCCGGCAGAACAATTTTCTTTTCAATGTTTTCCAGAGACGCCCCTGTAGTGTCCAGATATCGAAACTCTTCTGCATACTCACAGGCAGCCTGATCTGCTACCCCTCCCTCTAAAGGAATTTGGGGCAGTTCCTCAGGCTCACTGTCCGCATACAGCTTACAGCTTCCAAATCCCAGGTTCAGCATGGCCGCGGCATCTGAGAAACGCACTTTATAGTCCGGAGCTGTCATAACTACACTGATCAGTGTTATTCCGTTTCTCTGGGCCACAGCACTGACACAGTATTTCGCCACACTGGTGCTCCCTGTTTTCAGCCCCACACAGCCGTCATAGCTGCGGATCAGCTTATTGGTATTGGTCAGGCAAAACTCAGAAGCGCCTTTGGCTGTCTCATGAGTAATGTTCTCCATCCACACAGAGGAATATTCCAGGACCTTGGGATATTTCGTCACCAGTTCCCTGGACATGATCGCTACGTCATGGGCACTGGTATAATGAGTATCTGATTCCGTCAGACCGCAGCAATCCTCAAAATGGGTATTCTTCATGCCAAGGCCTGCCGCCCTTTCATTCATTCTCTTAACAAACTCTCCCTCACTGCCGGCAATATGTTCTGCCATGGCCACACTGGCATCATTCCCTGAGGCTATGACGATGCATTTGATCATCGTCTCCACACTCTGTTTTTCTCCTTCTTCCAGAAAGACCTGAGAGCCTCCCATAGATTTGGCATAAGCACTGGTAACGACCTGGTCCTCCATATGTAAATTTCCTTTTGCCAGCTCATCAAAGATCAAAAGCAGTGTCATGATCTTTGTAATACTGGCCGGTTTAACCTGGGTATCCATATCTTTCTCATAAATGATTTGTCCTGTGGACGCTTCCATAAGGACCCCATGAGGGGAGGTGATCAGTTCCTCCTCTTCTGCCTTTACGGTCAGTGTTCCTCCTGCAAATATGGCAGAGATCAAAAGAATCCCTGCCATGATAAATCCCGCCGCTCTGCCTGTCATATACTTGCTCCAAAAATCCTCTTAAACTATTGTAAGCAGTCTTTGGAAAAAATATGCAATTTTTTAAAGCATAGGCGCAAAAAGCCGTAGAATACTCTGCCCTGCTCTGCGGACTACGTTCTGCTTCAGACACCAGTCCAGGGTGATCTCCTCGCTGATCTCAAATGTTCTCAGCATATCTTCCTTCACCTGTCCTACAGCCTGACACCGGTACAACCAGACTCCGCATTCAAAATGAAGATAAAGACTGCGGTAATCCAGGTTAATGGTTCCTACTGCAGCAAATTCGTCATCGCAGACAAAATTTTTTGCATGAATAAAGCCCGGCGTATACTCGTAGATCCTTACCCCTGCGCTAATCAGCTGTTCATAATAAGACTGGGTGAGCAGAAATACCATTTTTTTATCTGGAATCCCGGGAGTAATGACCCGTACATCCACTCCCTTTTTGGAGGCCAGACATAGGGCTGTCATCATTTCATTGTCTATGATGAGATAGGGGGTGGAGATATAGACATATTTTTTCGCCTGGTTAATCATATTCAGGTAAACATTCTCTCCTACTACTTCTCCGTCCAGAGGAGAATCTCCGTAAGGCTGGACAAAGCCATCGTTTTCAAATTCCTCTGTATGATAAACATAAGGGCCGTACGCCGGAAACTGCACCTGGATCCTGGTGATCACAGACCACATCTGGAGGAACATCACTGTCAGGTTCCAGACTCCCTGTCCATAAAGCCTCACCCCGGTATCCTTCCAGTGTCCGAACCGTTCCAGCTCATTGATATACTCATCTGCAAGATTCAGTCCTCCGGTATATCCTGTGTGTCCGTCAATAACCAGAATTTTCCGGTGATCCCGGTTATTCAGCACAATATTTAAAATTGGTCTTACTGGATTAAAAGCCGCACACTTGATCCCCTTTGCCTGAAGTTTCTTATAGTATTTATGAGGCAGGGTATTTACACAGCCCATGTCGTCGTAAATGAGACGGACGTCTACTCCCTGTTTTACTTTTTCCTCCAGGACCGCCAGGATTTCACCCCACATCCTGCCTTCCCGGATAATAAAATATTCCAGAAAAATATAATGTTCTGCCTTTTTCAGATCTTCCAGCATGTCTATAAACATATCATCCCCAACAGCATAATATTTAGTGGAAGTATTCTCATGAACAGGGAACCCTGCAAAGTCCCGAATATAAGCAGATTGGATCGAAGCGCCTAAATCTGTATTTTCCAGATCTTCTCTGGTTTTTTTATCTTCTTTAAAATAATTGGCGATTTTCTGCAATACCATCTGGGAATCCTGAGTCATCTTTCTAGCAACTCTGGACTGACCGAAAAGCAGGTAAATAATCACTCCAAAGACAGGCACAGCCAGAATCAAAATTGTCCAGGCCAGCTTATAGGAAGGATTGATCTTTTTATTAACGATCCAAAGCACCAATATCAGGCTGAGTATACTGATAAGATTCATCAGATGGCCGGAAAAAGCTCCTACTCCCCAAAGTACAGCAAATATCCACACCAGCTGGAGAAGAACTGCCACTGCTGTAAGAAAGATCCTGTTGGATACGATATCTATTAACTTTTTCATAAATCTGTCCTTAATCTTAGTTCTGATTCCTGGGATCCCCAGGCCTTTGAAAAGAAGTCTCGTAAAAAAGCCTCTGGTATGCTCCAGAGGCTTTTACTGCACATTAATTATATTTACGTTTTCTAGCTGCTTCAGATTTTTTCTTACGACGAACACTAGGTTTTTCGTAATGCTCTCTTTTACGGATTTCCTGCTGAATGCCGGCTTTAGCACAGCTACGCTTGAAACGACGTAAAGCGCTATCCAAAGTCTCGTTCTCTTTTACGATTACGTTTGACATAGTCTCACACCTAACCTCCCTCCAGCTGCAAATTGTGCATAATACAACTGTCTGGGTATTTTTTTGCACACAAATCATTATAGCAGATTTTTGGCATACGTCAACTGGTTTAAATTAATTTTTCTTAAAAACCTGCATTATTTTATCTGGTCCGCCAAAATATCCCCTGCTGCTTTCAATGCTTCCGGTACTTTTTCAGGGTTTTTGCCTCCGGCTTGAGCCATATTGGGACGTCCGCCTCCGCCTCCGCCTACAATAGCTGCGATTCCTTTGATCAGATTTCCGGCATGAGCGCCTGCCTTCTGAGCCTGGTCTGTGACCATAGCCAGGAGGTTCACTTTGCCTCCCTTAACGCTGGCCAGAACCACAACACCTTCGCCAAGTTTCTCTTTTAACTGGTCGCCCAGATCTCTCAGACCGTTCATATCTACATCTTCAAGCGCAGTTGCCAGAAGTTTCACACCTTTGATCTCCTGTACCTGGCTCATCACATCTCCCATAGCTTCCTGAGCCATCTTTGCTTTCAGTGACTCGTTCTCACTGTGAAGAGTCTTGATCTCAGCCTGAAGATGAGCGATCTTCTCTTCGATCTCCCCGGGAGTAGTCTTCAGCATAGCTGCGATCTCTCCCTGGCGTTTCTCGATCTCTTTATAATAAGCGAATACACCGTCCCCTGTGAGGGCTTCAATACGGCGGACACCTGCGGCAATTCCGCTTTCGGATATGATTTTAAAAGTAGTGATCACTCCGGTATTGGACACATGAGTGCCTCCGCAAAGTTCCTTGGAAAAATCTCCCATAGACACTACCCGGACTTTTTCTCCGTATTTTTCTCCGAACAGGGCCATAGCCCCGGTCTTCTTAGCCTCATCAATGGTCATAATATCGGTCTGCACAGGAAGATTTGCCTGGATTTCTTTATTTACAAGAGCTTCTGTCTGCTCCAGCTCTTCCGGTGTCATTGCCTGGAAATGTGCAAAGTCAAAACGGAGTCTGTCCGGAGTTACCAGAGATCCTTTCTGCTCAACATGAGAGCCCAGAACCGTCTTTAATGCCTTCTGGAGCAGATGGGTGGCGCTGTGGTTCTTACAGCAGTCTGCTCTTCCGGCTTCATCCACATGTAAGGTTACTACATCTCCAACTTTGATCATTCCTTTGGTGAGTACGCCCACATGACCAACCTTTCCGCCTCTCAGATGAATGGTATCTTCCACCTTGAATTCGGAATCGCCTATGGTGATCACACCTTTGTCGCCTTCCTGTCCGCCCATGGTGCCGTAAAAAGGAGTTTCCTCCACAAATACCGTACCTCTCTGATCCTCTGTCAGGGCATCGGTCACCTCTTCCTGGGTAGTCAGGACTGTTACTTTAGAATCCCATACAAGATGATCATATCCTACAAATTCAGTAGTAATGGAAGGATCGATCTCATCATATACCGTAGCGTCTGCTCCCATATAGTTCGTTACTTCCCTGGCTTCTCTGGCCTTCTTTCTCTGAACATCCATGGATTTCTTAAAGCCATCCTCATCTACGGAATAACCTTTCTCCTCCAGGATTTCCTTGGTCAGATCCAGAGGGAATCCATAAGTATCGTAAAGTTTGAAAGCCTCTTCTCCCGACAGCTCTTTCTTTCCTTCTTTTTCCATGGTCTCTTCCATCTCACCTAAAATATGGAGGCCCTGGTCAATGGTCTTGTTGAATTGTTCTTCTTCTTTCGTAAGCACCTGGAAAATAAAGTTCTTCTTTTCTTCCAGTTCCGGATATCCGTCTTTAGAGCCTTCGATCACAGCAGCGCTTAATTCTGCCAGGAACTTTCCTTCAATTCCCAGAAGGCGTCCGTGACGGGCCGCACGGCGGATCAGACGGCGGAGCACATAGCCTCTGCCCTCATTAGTAGGCATAATGCCGTCAGAGATCATAAAGGTAGCGGAACGGATATGGTCTGTGATCAGACGGATAGAAACATCTTTTTCCTCGTCTTTCTTATACTCTGTATGAGCCAGCTCACATACCTTATTTCTCAGTGCGCAGAGAGTATCTACATCAAAGATAGAATCTACGTCCTGAACTACAGAAGCCAGACGCTCCAGTCCCATACCGGTGTCAATATTTTTCTGCTCCAGTTCTGTATAATGGCCTTCTCCGTCATTGTCAAACTGAGTAAATACGTTGTTCCAGATTTCCATATACCGGTCGCAATCGCAGCCCACAGTACAGCCTGGCTTCCCACAGCCGTATTTCTCCCCTCTGTCATAGTAGATTTCTGAACATGGACCGCAGGGACCTGCTCCGTGCTCCCAGAAATTATCCTCTTTTCCGAAACGATAGATCCTGTCTGCCGGTATGCCGATCTCTTTGTTCCAGATATCAAAAGCCTCGTCATCCTCCAGATAAACAGAAGGATACAGTCTGTCCGGATCCAGTCCTACTACCTCAGTCAGGAATTCCCAGGACCAGGCAATAGCTTCATGCTTGAAATAATCACCGAAAGAGAAGTTGCCCAGCATTTCAAAGAAAGTGCCATGGCGGGCAGTCTTTCCTACATTTTCAATATCTCCTGTACGGATACACTTCTGACAGGTGGTCACTCTCCGTCTTGGGGGAATCTCAGCCCCGGTAAAGTATGGCTTCAGAGGCGCCATACCGGAATTAATCAAAAGGAGACTTTTATCATTGTGAGGAACCAGGGAAAAGCTCTTCATCGCCAGATGTCCCTTGCTCTCAAAAAATTCCAAAAACATTCTTCTTAATTCATTTACTCCGTATTTCTTCACGGTTTTTCCCTCCCAGATGCTGCGGATTTCTATTCTTAAGCAGTCATTGTTTTTAATCATAGCACAGCCAGATAGGTATTTCAAGACAAAAACTCCCCAGCCAGGCTCCAAAAAGCCGAAAGCCGGGGAGTTTTTCTTATTTTTCTCTGTAATATCGTCCTTGTTTTTCCCTTTGCTGTTTCAGATTCTTTTGTCGTTCCTGCTCCATTATCTTTCTTCTCACACAGTCCAGATCTATTTCATAAATGGTGTTGCCGTCCTCCACCAGTTTTGTTCTCTCTTTTTCCATAACACAAAACTCCTTTCCCTATATCTTATGATTACCATAGTCAAAAGGTCATGTGACATAAAATACTGCTAAATCACACACATCTCAAGATGTTACAGTAGGTTGACAAATTGCCAACACTTATTGCTTGCTAATAAAACCCCAAAAATATATACTTCATACAGTTGCTCGCTAAGGCAAACAAATATAAGGAGGATTTTTAATAAATTAACGGATGAGAAAGTGGCTTCCATTTATTTAGATGTTGAAAATGCAAAAAACTGGCGGATACTGGGTCATACATTTTTCTTTTCCAGCATATAATGGAGCAAACTGTGAAAAGAGAATTATATGGATAATCAGTCTCTTCTTGACGAAATGGTAAGTGAAGATTCTATAGAAATGCTGAAGGCGGCTCTGCCCTATCTGTCTCCTCAGGGGCAGTCTTTTATCTCTGTCTTTGCAAAATTTCTGGAGTTAAAAAATACACTCCGGCTCTTCCGGCCTGCAGCCGGGAACGCGGAGATCTGCGCCCAGTCCAGAGACAGAGCAAATCCTCTGGAAATGCTCTCAGCCTGCAGCAGTGTCTGCCACGGCAGGACTAAAGAGCAGCTGGACAATATGATCCAGACTTTGACTATGCTTCAGATGTTTGAACTTAGTCAGAGACCTGTCTCCCAGAATCCTTTGGAAAAGGAGGCAGATGTCCATGGATAACCGTCCTAATGAATCAGACAAACAAAAAAAAGCCCAGGAAAATACTTCCTGGACCAAAGATCCCAGCCTGGCCGGGCTGGATCCGGCCAAACTGGCTATGTTAAATTCTTTTGCCCGGCAGGGCGCAGGAAAAAGTCCCCAGGAGCTTCTTCCCCTGCTCATGGCAGCAGCCTCTCAGAGCCGGGCAAAGGGCACCCGTTTTTCCAGGGAAGAGATGGAATCTATCATCCAGGTCCTGAAAGCAGGAAAGTCTCCTGAGGAAATTGCCCGTATGGATCAGATCATTCAGATGATGAAGAGGTTTTCCTGATATCGGCGGGGCTTTCCTCTAAGATACATTGCCGGAGCAGCACAAGGGCATTGACCAC
>DWYL01000339.1 GCA_019118685.1 Candidatus Blautia merdipullorum | reverse complement strand
ATGGCTTCTCCGCAGGGAATGCGGTTTCTGTTATTCTTTACAAAATAGAATTTCTGCCTCCGTTTCATATTGGTTCCATATGGTTGTGATATTCTTTCGGTGTTGCAACGGGTAACTATATTGAAACGGAGGTTTTATTATGAATTTTATCAGCCGTGCGTGGCTGTACATCATCCGTAAAAAAGGGAAAAGCATTTTGCTCTTTATCATTCTGCTGGTGATGGCTACTTTTGTATTGACAGCTTTAGCGTTTGGAAATGCATCGAATGCTGCCCAAATGGAACTGCGGAAAAGTCTTGGTGGAAGTTTTCTGATTGGATTCGACTATACAGAAAACAACCCGTATTTGAAAGTAGAGAGTGTGGATGGAGGAACGCTTGTCTATTCAACACAACAAATCAGCCCGGAACTGGTAGAGCAGGTACGCAGTATTGATGGCGTGAACTATTGCAGCGCCACAACAGAAAGTTTGGCAGTCCTTCCTTCATTGGATTTATTTGCCGGAAATATTCCGATTGAAGAAGAATTTCGAAACTCATCAAAAATTCTCGGCACATGGAAAAGCGAAGAACTTTCGCGTTTTACTTCTGGGCAGCTTGCCCTGACAGAAGGCCGCCACATTATGCCGGGGGACAAAAATAAGGGGTTGATAAGTAAAGATTTAGCGGACAAAAATGGCTTAAAAATTGGCGATGTGATTCAGACAGATAAGGGCGTAGAGATTGAGATTGTAGGACTGTTTGTACCGAAAGAAATCGAAGGAATTAACGATCAAGTAACGACCTATGATAAAATACAAAATCTAATTATCAGCGATCTGGCTACCCGGATTGCCAATGAAAATAGTCCAGCCACGCAAGGGTTTAATGAGCTGACAGTATCCGTAGACGATCCGCAGAACATGGAGAATATCATTACTAAAGTGAAGGAAATCAAGGGCGTGGATTGGAAGGGATTTGCTATTATGGTTGACAATGAGGGTTATGAAAACGCTGCTTTTTCTTTACAGCAATTATCAGAACTGGTTTCAACAATTCTTATTGTTGTACTGATTGTAAGCGTTGTGATTCTCTCTCTCATTCTTACGTTATGGTCCAGAACCCGTGTCCATGAAACTGGCATACTGCTTTCATTGGGAATACGCAAGCTGTCTATTTTAGGACAATATATCGCAGAGGTGCTAATCATAGCGGTACTTGCATTTTCCCTTTCCTATTTTTCTTCCAACGCCATAGCAGGTCAAATGGGAACGATTTTACAGCCTGAACAATCTGCGGCAAATGTCCAAGTTGAAGAAGATGGTATATCTGCTGGAAGTCGTGGGGAGGCTGGCACCGATATGGGAACCCAGGAAATAGAAATGCCCCAATTACAGGTTACAGTGCAAATCCAAGACATGGGCGTGCTGTTCCTGATAGGACTTGGAATTGTAACAGTATCTGCCGGAATTTCTTCTATTTCCGTTATGAGGCTGAAGCCCCGTGAAATTTTGTCAAAAATGAGTTAAGAAAGGCGGTATCCTTATGAAAAGAATATTCCAGATTTTTTCCGTTGTTTTTCTCTTTTGCTTGCTTTTTACGGGGTGTACTTCCGAGGACCATAAAGAGCCAGACAATACGCAAGATCAATCTGGAGCACCTATCATAGACTATGAAATGCCGGATAAGGCAAATGACTATGACTTTGATATTGAATTTGTGCCAGAAGGCTAATAGGGGGTGCGAGGATGGAAATTTTGAATCTACATGATGTGACATACTCTTATGACAAGAAGAAAAATATACTGAAAGGAATTAGCATACAAATGGAAACCGGGAAAATGTATGCAATCCTTGGTCCTTCCGGGTGTGGTAAAACAACACTACTTTCATTACTTGGTGGATTGGACAGCCCAAGCAGCGGCAAGATTTTATTTGATGGCAAAGATATTGAAAAGGTGGGGTTGGGGAATCATCGCAAGAACTATGTTTCCTTTATTTTTCAAGGCTACAATTTGATTGACTATATGACTCCGCAGGAAAATGTCCGGCTGACAGCAAAACAGCCTGCTCTCCCATTTCTGGAACGGCTGGGACTTAGCAAAGACGAAGCGAAGCGGAATGTGTTGAAACTCTCCGGCGGCCAGCAGCAGCGGGTGGCCATTGCCAGGGCGTTGGCCAGCAAAGCGCCTATTATTCTCGCTGATGAACCAACAGGTAACTTAGATGAAGATACTGCACAGGACATCGCGGAAATTCTCAAAGAGAGCGCACACAAAACGAATAAGTGCGTTGTGGTGGTAACGCACTCCAACGAATTAGCAAAACAGGCTGATATAGTGTTGAGGTTGATACGAGGAAAATTGCAGATGGAGCAACTTTATTAACACGCCTATGCAGACTGCGTATGACATTATTCCCACTGGAGGTGAGCAGCATGGGAGAAATCATAGTTATTCGGACTTCCGATCCTGACGGAAGCATCTTTCGCTCCATCTTGGGAGCCTTACAGGGAAAAGATGTTCAGATTCTCCATGCTGCTGATCTGAAACCCTCCGGCCTGACTCTGGGTGATATTGAGATATTTCCAGAGCAGCGGCGGGTCACGAAGGCCGGTGTGGAGATCTGCCTGAACTATGGAGAGTTCTCTATCCTTTACTGCATGGCCCGCTGCCCTGGGCGTGTGTTCAGCCGGGAGCAGCTCTACAATGCGGCCTGGGGCGAGGACTATGAATTAGGCACCAACACCGTGGACAATACGATCTGGCGCCTGCGGAA
>DWYL01000338.1 GCA_019118685.1 Candidatus Blautia merdipullorum | reverse complement strand
GCCCTGTATAATTTTCCCGTTGTCCCGCAACCAACGGAACATACACATCCTCCGCAGGACCAAGGTGTCGTGACAGAAGCCGGGAGGACCGTCGAAAACTTCATATTATCCAAGGGAGAGGCTGTAACAGGTCTCTTCTTTTTGCGCGATACGCTGGTCGGGCGACCGCCGTGCTTGCACGACAAAAAACAGAGCGTTTACCAACATTAGTTGCATGCAAATTTGAACTTATGAAAAAGAGAGATGTAAAAAGAATGGATAAAAATAAGAAAAAAATAAGGCCTGAAGAACGGCTGGCCGCTTTTTTTCAGCGAAAGGGAGAGATCACAAGGCGGGAAAAGCTGGCTGTTGTATGGCAGATGAGCGTTCCTGCCATTATGGCCCAGATAACATCGATTTTAATGCAGTATATTGATCAGGCAATGGTGGGAAATCTGGGAGCCCAGGCTTCAGCCTCTATCGGAGTAGTGTCCACCAGCACCTGGCTCCTTGGGGGGCTGTGCAGCGGGGCAGCCACAGGTTTTTCCGTTCAGGCGGCCCATCAGATCGGAGCAAGGAGGGGGGCTGATGCCAGAAAGATCCTGAAACATGGATTGACTGCATCCCTTTGTTTTTCCCTGCTCCTTATGATGATTGGTATTGCTTTAAGCAGTTATCTCCCTGTCTGGCTGGGGGCCGGGGAAGAGCTCTGGAAGGACGCTTCCGGATATTTCTTTGTCTATGCCTGCTCCCTTCCGGCAGTACAGCTCAACCGCCTGGCCGGTTCCATGCTCCAGTGCAGCGGGAATATGCGCACACCCAGTATTTTAAACGCCAGCATGTGCCTTCTGGACATTTTTTTCAATATGATCTTTATCCGGCATTACGGAGTTCTGGGGGCTGCTATAGGAACAGCTCTGGCGGAGCTGGTGGTCTGTATCCTGATGCTCTGGTCTGTCTGCTTCCGGTCTCCGGTGTTCCGGCTCAGGGGAGAGAAGACAGGAGGAATAGATAAGAAAATTTTGATCAATGCCCTGCACATAGGCGCTCCGCTGGCTTTTGAACATGTAGCTGTATGCGGAGCTATGATTGCTACCACCAGGATCATCGCACCTCTTGGCACTGCGGCCATTGCGGCAAATTCCTTTGCGGTTACTGCAGAAAGTTTCTGTTATATGCCAGGCTACGGAATTGCTGAAGCTGCTACAGCTCTGGTAGGACAGAGCCTTGGAGCAGGAAAAGAAAAAATCGCCAAAAGCTTTTCAAATCTTTCGGTCCTCCTGGGAGGCGGGATCATGGCGGTGACCGGCGCAGTGATGTTTTTTATCTGCCCCTGGGTTTTCCAGCTGATGACCCCTGACCTTCAGGTGCGGCAGTTGGCGGCAGAGGTCCTCAGGATCCAGCTTTTTGCGGAGCCTCTCTACGGTGTGTCTATCGTGGCTTCAGGAGCTCTCCGGGGAGCGGGAGACACTCTGGTTCCCAGTATTTTAAATCTGATCAGTATCTGGGGTGTGCGTCTGACCCTGGCCATTTTGCTGGTAGGCAGATGGGGACTCTACGGAGTGTGGACAGCTATGTGCATTGAACTGTGTGTAAGAGGGCTCCTCCTTTTATTCCGCCAGCAGACCAGTAAAGTAGGGTACAGAAGAACTGCCGCCGGAAACCATTAAGATTTACAGAAAACGTACTTCCAGCATTACAGGCTGATGATCTGTATAAGCAAAATCAGTATTTACTACGGAAACCCTGGAGATTTTCAGGTTGTCTGACACCAGAAAACCGTCCAGTACATATACCCGGCCTTTTTCAGCAGAGCCGTCATAAGGCCGGTCCAGAAGCCGGCAGGTAGGAAAGGTGTCATCTGCGGCTATGGAAAAATGAGGAGGGAGAAATTCCTTCTCCAGCAGACCGGGGGTCCAGTTCTTGCTTTTGTGGAGAGGATATTTTTCCTCTCCTTTTATGATTTGATTGAAATCTCCTCCAGCGATGACATAATTGCCTTTTTCATATTCCCGGGAAAGGATTTTGGCCAGCAGGCGGCTCTGGGCCAGTTTTCCTTCGCCTTTGTCATAGGCTTCCAGGTGAAAGTTAAAAAGAACCAGTTCCCTGGAACTGCCTTTTATGGAAATCCTGGTTTCCAGGATACACCGTTTCAGATTACAGGTCTTCACCGGCCAGGAGAATGATTCAGGAAGGGACAGCCGCCGGGCTGAACGGACCTTCAGACCGGTAAAAGTACTGAGACCGCTGCTCATCTTTCCCAGGGGAGGGAGCGGATAGGGGATAAAATCGCATTTATAGTTCCAGGCAAAAATACCCGGTATTCCAAGGGCTTTTTCAAAATAACGATGTTGATCTATCCGGTAAGAGCGGGAAGAGTCCAGATCCACTTCCTGGAGAAAATACACCTCCGCCTTCTGGGTATCCAGGACTTTTTTAATGCCATTCATGTTTTTTATAACCTGTTCCCGGTTCCTGGGACGGACCATTTTGCCTCCGTCCATGAAGAAATCCATGGTTTTGTCAAAACCGGCGAAGCCGATATTCCAGGTAAGGAGCCGGAAAGAATCCTTCAGAGAAAGTGTCTGTCCGTCTTTCGGGGCAGGCAGAGGAGTCACTTTTTGGGGACGGTATTCCCGGAGCGTGTACCAGGAAACAGCGCCCAGAGCCAGCCCTCCCAAGAGGGTTCCTGTCTTTAATATGCTTTTAAATAAATGATCTTTCAATGCTGTGGTCCTCCTGCTGTTAAATACATTTCCGTCTGTTGTTTACAGATTTTATAGTAACATAAGAAGCTGCCCTATGAAACATATGTCAGCTTCCTTTTGAAAATCTTTTCTTTCTTTTCTGTTAAATTTACGCAAAAATTCACAATTTCCTATCTTGACAAAGCTTTTCAATATGACTATGATAAGACAAATGAGAAGATGTATGGATTTCAGGAGTACGCAGTGCAAAGAAATCCGTGGCATCTAAAGAAAAAGGTAATGAGAAAGAGGAGTACGCTCTGGGAACTTGCAGAGAGAACAATTCATCGGCTGAAAGATTGTTTAAGGAAAAAGGGCGGAAGGTAGCTTTTGAACCGGAAGGCTGAAGGAGATTCCCCGGCAGGGCGAGATCTGGTAGGTTTTCCCGGTTTGTCCCCGTTACAGGACCTTTGAGTGATAAATAAAGGTGGTACCGCGGCTTTGTCGCCCTTTGTAACTATTAAGCAGATGGTTATGGAGGGTATTTTTTATGCAAGGATACCCTTATGACCAAGAGGAGGAGATTATGAGCAAAGAGCTTGCAAAAACTTATGACCCCAAAGGTCTGGAAGACCGCATTTATCAGAAATGGCTGGATAACAAATATTTTCATGCAAAAGTAAATCCGGACAAGAAACCTTTTACCATTGTGATGCCCCCGCCAAATGTAACAGGACAGCTCCATATGGGACATGCTCTGGACGAGACTATGCAGGATATCCTGATCCGATTTAAAAGAATGGAAGGATATGAGGCTCTATGGCAGCCGGGAACTGACCATGCAGCCATTGCCACAGAGGTAAAGGTTATTGAAAAATTAAAAGAGCAGGGTATTGATAAAAATGAGATTGGCAGGGAAGAATTCCTGAAATATGCCTGGGCCTGGAAAGAGGAGTACGGCGGAAAGATCATCAATCAGTTAAAGAAGCTGGGGGCTTCTGCTGACTGGGACAGAGAACGTTTTACCATGGACGAAGGCTGTTCCAAAGCAGTTCAGGAAGTGTTCATCAAGCTTTACGAAAAGGGCTATATCTATAAAGGCTCCAGGATCATCAACTGGTGTCCGGTATGCCAGACTTCCATATCTGATGCAGAGGTAGAACATGAGGACCAGGACGGATTTTTCTGGCACATTAACTACCCGGTAGTAGGAGAGGAAGGACAGTATGTAGAGATTGCCACCACCCGTCCTGAGACTCTTCTGGGAGATACGGCAGTGGCAGTAAATCCGGAGGATGAACGATATAAACACCTGGTAGGGAAAATGCTGAAGCTGCCTCTGACAGACAGAGAGATCCCTGTGATCGCTGATGAATATGTGGATAAAGAGTTTGGAACCGGCTGTGTAAAGATCACTCCGGCTCACGATCCTAATGACTTTGAAGTGGGAAAACGCCACAATCTGGAAGAAATCAACATTATGAATGATGACGCCACCATCAACGAGCTGGGAGGCAAATATGCAGGCATGGACCGGTATGAAGCCAGAAAAGCTATGGTGGAGGATCTGAAGGAACAGGGCCTTCTGGTAAAGGTGGTTCCCCATTCTCACAGCGTAGGAACCCATGACCGCTGCGGCACTACCGTAGAACCTATGATCAAGCCTCAGTGGTTTGTTCGTATGAAAGAGATGGCCCAGGCTGCCATTGATACCTTAAAAGAAGGGAATCTTACGTTTGTTCCGGAAAGATTTGATAAGACTTATCTCCATTGGCTGGAGAATATCAGAGATTGGTGCATCTCCCGCCAGCTCTGGTGGGGACACCGGATCCCGGCTTATTATTGCGACCAGTGCGGAGAGACTGTAGTTGCCCGGGAAATGCCCGGAAAATGCCCAAAATGCGGCTGCACTCATTTCCATCAGGACGAGGATACCCTGGATACCTGGTTTTCCTCTGCACTGTGGCCCTTTTCTACCCTGGGATGGCCGGACAAGACTCCGGAGATGGAGTACTTCTATCCAACAGATGTACTGGTTACCGGCTATGATATTATCTTCTTCTGGGTAATCCGTATGGTCTTCTCCGGTCTGGAGCAGACAGGAAAGACCCCGTTCCACCATGTGCTGATCCATGGGCTGGTGCGGGATTCCCAGGGCAGGAAGATGAGCAAATCTCTTGGGAACGGTATTGATCCCCTGGAAGTGATTGACAAGTATGGAGCCGATGCGCTCCGTCTTACTCTGATCACCGGAAATGCCCCGGGAAATGACATGCGTTTCTACTGGGAGAGAGTGGAATCCAGCCGGAACTTTGCCAATAAGGTATGGAACGCTTCCAGATTTATCATGATGAACCTGGAGAAAGCGGAAGTTCCTGAAAAAATGGATCTTGCAGAACTTACAGGCGCAGATAAATGGATCCTGTCTAAGGTAAATACTTTGGCAAAAGATGTAACCGAAAACATGGACAAATATGAGCTGGGTATTGCGGTGCAGAAGGTATATGATTTTATCTGGGAAGAATTCTGCGACTGGTACATCGAGATGGTGAAACCAAGACTTTACAGCGATACAGACAGTACCAAAGGTGCGGCTCTGTGGACGCTGAAGAAGGTTCTTGGAAATGCTCTGAAGCTGCTTCACCCATATATGCCTTTCATCACAGAAGAAATCTACTGTACCCTTCATCCGGAGGAACAATCCATTATGATCTCTTCCTGGCCGGTATTTAAAGAAGAATGGAACTTTGCCAAAGAAGAGGATGCTGTAGAGATCATCAAGGAAGCTGTAAGAGGTATTCGGAATGTACGTACTGGTATGAACGTTCCTCCCAGCAAGAAAGCGAAGGTTTTCGTAACTGCAGAGGATGAGAGGATCCGGAAGATCTTTGAAGAAGGAGAGGTTTTCTTTGCCCCGCTGGCCCATGCAAGCCACGTGACCGTTCAGAAGGATAAGACAGGTATTGACGAGGATGCAGTATCTGCCGTTACCTCTAAAGCTGTGATTTATATGCCTTTTGCAGAGCTGGTTGATGTGGAAAAAGAGATCGAGAGACTGAAAAAAGAAGAAGAGAGATTAACAAAAGAGCTCGCTCGTGTAAACAGCATGCTTGGAAATGAACGTTTCATCAGCAAGGCGCCTAAGACGAAAGTTGACGAAGAGCGGGCCAAACTGGAACGTTACACTTCCATGATGGAACAGGTAAAGGAAAGATTAGCGCAGCTGCAGTAAAATGCGCAGGGGGGCTGCCGCATAGAGGTTTAGGAGAGAGATTATGAAAGAAATCAGGAAGGTATTATGCCTGAAATATCTGAATATGTTTTCTGTGCCGCTGCAGTTCCTGGCGGTATTTGTGGGTTATTTCTTTATAGAAGCGATTTCCAGACATTCTATATGGGAAGCCATTAGTTTTCTGACAGAACGACCATTAGTCTTTCTGTATAATACATTTTTAATCTTTACAACTACGCTGATCGTATATCTTTTCAGAAGAAGAGTCTTTTGGAGAGTGATCCTTACCATCTTTTGGATGGGCCTGGGAATTATCAACGGCGTGCTTCTGTCTACCAGAGTAACACCCTTTACCGGGCCGGACCTGCATATGATTACGGATGCCTTTGAGATCGCAGACCGATATCTTCCGCCATTCTTTTTCTGGGTAGTAGTAGTATTGGCTGTGATGGCTGTACTGGCCTTGATTTTGCTGTTTATTAAAGGTCCCAGGTACAAAGGAAAGTTTCGCTATAAAGTGAATATTCCCCTGATCATTGTAGGAATCCTGGCTTTTGCAGGAACTACAAAACTGGCACTGGAGAAAAGAGTGTTATCGAATTATTTTGGAAATATAGCCTTTGCTTATGAGGATTATGGCTATCCTTACTGTCTTGCAACCACAATTTTCAACACCGGGATCAGCTGTCCAAGGGATTATTCTGAGGAGGCTGTAGAGGAGATCATTGAAAGCGAAGATGCTTTGCCCGAGACAGGAGACAGCCGTCCGAATATCCTTTTTCTCCAACTGGAGTCTTTCTTTGATCCAACCTTGGTAAATTACCTGGATCTATCCGAAGACCCTATTCCGAATTTCCGGAAACTGATGGAGGAGTATTCATCCGGATATTATAAAGTGCCTTCTGTAGGCGCCGGTACAGCTAATACAGAGTTTGAAACCATTACCGGAATGAGCATGCATTATTTTGGACCGGGAGAGTATCCTTATAAAGGGGTCCTGGAAACAGAAACCTGTGAGAGTGCAGCTTACGTCCTTAAAGACCTGGGCTATGGCACTCATGCGATCCATAATAATGAAGCTAACTTCTACGGCAGAAGACGGGTGTTTGCTAACCTGGGATTTGACACCTTTACGTCCTCTGAATATATGTCGGAGCAGGACGATACCAATCCCAACGACTGGATCCGGGATCGGAACCTGACTAAGTATATCCTTCAGGCTATGGAGTCTACAGATGGACCGGATTATGTATACACGATCTCTGTTCAGGGACATGGAGATTATCCGGAAGAACCGGTGCTGGAGGATCCGAAGATTACAGTATCCGGCAGCAGTACAGAAGCTCAGGACAATAAATGGGAATACTACTGCAACCAGATCTATGAGATGGACCAGTTTATCGGTGAACTGACAAATGCTTTATCACAGCTGGATGAGGATGTGATTTTGGTAATGTATGGAGATCATCTGCCCACAATGGATCTGACGGTAACAGACTTGACAAACCGCTACTTGTTCCAGACCCAGTATGTGATCTGGGATAACATGGGACTTGAGAAACAGGATAAGAATCTGGCGGCTTACCAGATGGCTGCAGAAGTCATGGATCGGGTGGGAATTCATGAAGGAAATGTCTTCCGCTTCCATCAGGCCAGAAAAAATACGAAGGATTATCAGGTGGATCTGGAAATGCTTCAGTATGATATCCTTTATGGAGAACGGTATGTCTATGATGGAGAAACGCCGTATGAAAAGACTGCTATGAGGCTGGGGGTTGTGGACACTGAGTTCGATAGTATAGAGGAGATATCAGAGGGCAGATACTATATACGGGGAGCTAATTTTACGCAATCTTCTTATCTGGAAGTGAATGGCGAGCTGATTGAAGCGACCTTTATTGATGAAAATACCCTGCTCGTTATTACAGATGCCTTGAAAGATGGGGACGAGGTGGATATTGCAACAAGAAGCAACAGTTCTACCCACAGAGTACTCACCAGAACAGATACTTATATTTACCACGAACCTGATCAGAGCGGACAGGAGGCGGTTCTGACTCCGGCAGCTTCAGAGGAAGACGGCCAGGAACAGAGCGCAGACACAGAAAAAACAGAAACTCAGGAAGCACAGACAGAAGAAAATCAGGAAGAATAGAGATATCTTTTTTTCCATGCGACATAATTTGCTTGCATATTATCACCACTTCATTATAATGATAAGTGACCCCGGAGTTACATTCAGGGTCGCGGCATTATAACTGAAGTGGTGATTTACTATAAAAGCCCAGTCTCAAAGCAGAGACAGACGGGCGGCTTACCATTTCTGCAGAACAGGAGGGATACAGCTTGTTCACTTATGAAGAAGCGGTTCAATATATTGAAGATATACCGAAGTTTACAAAAAAAAATAAGCTGGAACATACCAGACAATGCCTGGACCTTTTAGGAAGTCCTGATGAAGGAAAAAAAATCATCCATGTAGCGGGAACCAATGGGAAAGGCAGCGTCTGTGCTTTTATCTCCACCATGCTGGAGGCAGGAGGATATAAATGCGGTCTGTTTACATCTCCTCATCTGGTGAAAATTAACGAGCGTTTTCAAATTAATGAGGAGATGGTTTCTGACGAAACTTTTCTGGAGGTTTTCTGCCAGGTAAAGGAGCTGGCGGATTCTTTGGTGGAAAAAGGGGATTACCACCCCACATATTTTGAATTTTTATTTCTGATGGGTATGCTGATCTTTGAAAAAGAAAAGGTTGACTATATTGTGCTGGAGACCGGACTTGGAGGAAGACTGGACGCCACCAACTCTGTCCGAAATCCTCTGGCCTGTGTGATCACTTCCATCAGCCTTGATCATGTAGAATATCTGGGAAATACGATCCCGGAGATTGCAGGGGAAAAGGCAGGGATCATCAAACCCGGGGTACCGGTGGTCTTTGACGGCAATAATCCGGAAGCAGCAGAGGTGATAAGAACCCGGGCAGACAGCCTGGAATGTCCCTGGTATGAAATAAAAGAGGATAGTCAGCAGATGAAGGACTATACCCCTGAAGGAATCCGATTTATTGCAGATTCTATGGTATACGGCCCCACAGAGTTGTTTATACCTTTTATTGCCAGATATCAGATGATGAATGCGGCTTTGGCTCTGGAGACAATGGGAGTTTTGAAAAATAACCATCATTTGGAAAAAGATGATGTTATCCGGGGAATGAAAAATACCAGATGGCAGGGCAGAATGGAGACCATCCTTCCCGGGGTTATTGTAGACGGCGCCCACAATGAGGATGGAATTGCCAAATTCGTAGAAACTGTAGAATATTTTCAAAAAGATTATCCTATTACTCTGCTTTTTTCCACAGTGTCAGATAAAGACTTCAGAGATATGATCGATGAGATCTGTCATGGACTGCATTTTTCCAATGTAATAACTACAGAGATATGGGGGAGCAGAAAGCAGTCGGCCAGGGAGCTTGCAGAGCTTTTCAGGGAAAAAGGCTGTGAAAATGTCTATTTGGAGCCTGACCCTGGAAAAGCTTTTGACATGGCATATGCCAAAAAAGGACGGGGACTGCTGTTCGTAGCCGGATCTCTTTATTTGGCTGGAGAGATAAAGGATTATGTAAGGAGGACATTTCATGATTAATTTTGAAGAGGAACTGAAAAAATTTCAGCCATGCCTGGAAGTAGACGACGCAGAAGGGGCAATTTACAGGCAGGATCTCACGGATGTCATTGATATACTGAAAGAAATGATAAAGGATGATAACAGCACTTCAGATAAATAAGGGAGAAGTTTATGAATTGTATGATATGCAACGCCCCGCTTACTGCTTCGGAGTATTGTCCTAAATGCGGATGCAGGGTTACGGCACAGAAAAAGGCCTGGGCTTTGTCAAATCTGTATTATAATCAGGGATTGGAGAAGGCACAGGTCAGAGACCTTTCCGGATCTATTACCTGTCTGCAGCGGAGCCTGAAAATGAATAAGCTGAATATCCAGGCCAGAAATCTTCTGGGGCTGGTATATTTTGAAACTGGTGAAGTGGTTGCGGCATTGAGTCAGTGGGTGATCAGTAAGAATATGATGCCCCAGGGAAACATTGCCACACAATATATTGATAAACTTCAGAAAGATGGAAACCGTCTGGAGGAGATCAACAGCAGTATTAAGAAATATAACCAGTGTCTGGAATATTGCAGAAAAGGCAGCACGGATATGGCACAGATGCAGCTGAAAAAGGTTATGGCCAGTAATCCGAAGCTGATCAAGGGCTATCATCTTCTGGCGCTGATCTATATCCATGAGGAAGAATATGAGAAAGCCAGAAAACAGCTGAAAGCTGCGGCAAAAATCGATAAAAGCAATACAACCACTCTGCGTTTTCTCAGAGAGGTTGAAGAACAGACCGGACGGAAAACAAATCTGGAACCCAGATTCCGGATGAGAGAAAAGGAAAAAGAAAACAGGGACGGCAGTGTGGTTTACAAATCAGGAAATGATATTGTGATCCAGCCTCCTGAATTTCGTGAGAAGACGATTACAAATACGCTGATAAACATTGTGCTGGGACTGATAGTGGGAGCAGCTGCGCTGTGGTTTCTGGTAGTGCCGGCGATCACTCAAAGAGTCAACGAGGAGGCAAATCAGAGAGTTGTGAATTACAGCAATCAAATGGCCACCCAATCCGCAGAGCTGGAGAGACTCCAGGAGGAAATGGAAGCGTCTCAGGAATCTGTAGATACAGCCCAGACTCAGATCGCTGAAGCTCAGCAGCAGACTACAGACTATGAGAATCTATTGAAGTCCTGGGAGGCATACCAGCAAGGCAGCTATACGAATGCTGCAAACGCCATTGCCCAGGTGAATTCGGATAGTCTGTCTGTTGAGGGGAAAAGTATGTATGATACGATCATGAGTCAGGTAGGAACTACCCTTAAAAGACAGTATAGAGATGAAGGGTATAATTATCTTTTGGCGGGAGATTATGATTCGGCTATCACAAGCCTGGAAAAGGCTCTGGAGATCGGTGAGCAGGACAGAAGATCTATGTATTATCTGGCCCAGGCTTATGCAGGAAAAGGAGATGTTCAAAACGCCATTATCTGGTATCAGAAAGTTGTGGACAATTATCCGGGTACCCAAAGCGCTCTGAATGCACAGGAATATATAGATGAAAACAGCAGTCAGCTGGATTCAGGAGACAGTGAAGAAGATCAACAGGAGCAGAGCGGCGGGACAACAGATACGGAAACCGGAACTGAAGGCCAGACTTATAATAATGGATGACAAAACACATATAAGAGAAACCTTGGAGAAAAGGAGCTTTCGAAGAAGGAAGGCTCCTTTTTTCAATGAAAAGGGAAGAGTATAAATAGAAAGGGGAAAGAGCCATATGGAAAAATTTATGAAAAAAAGAGGGGCAATGCTTATTGTTTATATTCCAAGAGAACTAGACCATCATTTTGCCCAGCAGATAACCGGAGCCCTGGATCAGGAGCTGGAGAAAGGAACTGTGAGACAACTGGTATTTGATTTTTCAGATACGGATTTTATGGACAGCTCAGGAATCGGAATGATAATGGGAAGAAAAAGACTTTTAAGCTACGGAGGAGGTACTGTGAGCGCTATACATGTGAACGACAGGATCCTGCGGATCATGCAGCTTTCAGGGCTTTGTAAACATATTGAGATTAGTCAGGAACCGGTATGGAATTACAGGAAGAGATAGGAGGATGGGAAAATGGAGAATAGAAATGAAATGATCTTAGAAGTGGAAAGCAGATCCTGTAATGAAGGGCTGGTGCGTATTGCAGTGGCGGCCTTCAGCACTCAGCTGAATCCTACTCTGGAAGAAGTGGCAGATATTAAGACCGCAGTTTCTGAAGCTATTACAAACTGCATCGTCCATGCCTACGATACAGGTACTGAAAAAATCCGGATAGAATGCAGAAACGAGAAAAGGGAATTGACAGTAGTGGTGAAGGATACAGGTAAAGGGATCGAGGATATTGAAAAGGCTATGGAACCTCTTTATACCACGAAACCTGAACAGGACCGGTCCGGAATGGGTTTTGCTTTTATGGAAGCCTTTATGGATCAGGTGAAAGTGGAATCAAGCCCAGGTCAGGGTACTACAGTGACTATGAAAAAATTAATCGGACGACAGAATCCGGTTTTTGAATAGGAGGGCGTATGGAAGATATCCTTGCCCTTATCGGGCGTGTGCACCAAGGTGATAAGGAAGCAAGAGATATACTGGTAGAGAAAAATATGGGACTTGTCCGGAGCATTGTAAAAAGATTCCAGAATCGGGGTGTTGAGACAGAGGACCTGCTGCAGATCGGAAGTATTGGATTGTTAAAGGCGATTGACAAATTTGATCTTTCCTATAATGTAAAGTTTTCTACTTATGCGGTACCAATGATCACCGGTGAGATCAAGCGATACCTTCGCGACGACGGAATGGTAAAGGTCAGCCGTTCTTTAAAAGAGACGGCAGCGAAAGCTTATGGAGCCAGGGAAAGACTGCTGCTGAAAAATAACAGAGAACCTTCTATGGAAGAAATCGCTGACGAAGTGGGGATATCCAGAGAAGAACTGGTCATGGCATTAGAGTCAGGAGCCCAAGTGGAATCTCTACAAAAAACTATTTTTGAAAGTGACGGCAGCGACATAGCTTTGGAAGATAAACTCCCTCAGGAAAAAAGCCAGCAAGAGGAAATTTTGAATAAGATGTTTTTAGAGGAAATTCTGGGAGAACTGGATGCCAAAGAAAGAGAACTGATTTATCTTCGCTTTTTTCAGGAAAAAACCCAGGCGTATATAGGTGAAAAAATGGGCCTGTCTCAGGTCCAGGTATCCAGACTGGAGAAAAAAATACTCAGCCGTCTTCGGGAAAAGATATAAAGATGGAAGAATAATTCCTGTCTGAGAAGAAATACTTATATTATGATGAGCATGCCAGGAGGTCTTCCATGAGTGAAATTTTATATATACAGACAGAAAAAAATGTAGAGGTTTACAGCCCGGAAATCCATCTTCAGGATATAGCGAAGCTTGCCTGCGGTGATCAGAAAATCTTGAACCGGAATCAGGTCAGACGGGTCATGACGATTCCGGAGAGAAAACCAGGAAGATATGTGATCTCTGCGCTGGATCTGGTAAAAGTCGTTGCCAGAGAAGAAAAAAGCCTGGATGTGACACATATAGGAGAAGCCAATATTGTGGTTACTTACAGGGAGCAGCCCTCCTCTAGGAAATGGAGAGAATATATAAAAACAGGGTTTGTATGTCTTCTTTCTTTTTTTGGCGCCGCTTTTTCCATCATGACTTTTAATACAGATGTTGACATACAGAAACTTTTTCCCCAGCTGTATTTTCAGCTTACAGGGATCAGAACGGAAGGCTATACTATACTGGAGATTTTTTATTCCTTAGGGATCGGGATCGGAGTGCTGTTTTTCTTCAATCATTTTGGCCACGGAAAACCAAGCAAAGATCCTTCTCCTATAGAAGTGCAGATGAGGACATATGAAGAGGATGTAGACAAGACCTTGATCGCAGAGAACAACAGAGGGGAGAAAAAAGTATGAATCTGGGGATGATACTGACAGGAATTGCCGGCTTGTGCGGCGGGGCGGTGGTGGCCGCCGCACTCTCAGCTTTTATCATCGGATTGGGGATCATTCCCAGATATGCAGGGATCACTCATACGGGAAGACATATTCTTTTATATGAGGATTTTTTAATCCTGGGATGTATTACAGGAAATCTAATCTCCGTATACAGACTCCAGATTCCGGGAGGAATAGGGGGAGCGGGAGTGACGGGACTTTTTTTCGGCATATTTCTGGGAAGCTGGATCATTGCTTTGGGAGAAGTGGTAAATGCCTTTGCCATCGCCGCCAGACGTATGGGTCTGAAGCAAGGAGCCGGGATCATCATTTTATCCATAGCTATTGGGAAAACATTGGGCAGTCTTCTCCAGCTTTGTGCATAAAATCGAAAACACCCCAGCATACTAAGACTGTAGAGAAAAAATAAGGAGGCGTAGACTATGGAGATGTCTCAGGAAGAACAGAAAAAAAAGAAAGAAAAACAATATGAGAAGTATGTGAAAAAGAAGACGCCTGTTCACAGTCTGGCCAAAAATATGTGGGGAGCATTTATAAGCGGCGGGTTGATCTGCACTTTAGGGCAGGGGATCCTTAATATTTGCGAATGGATGGGAATGGACAAAGAAACAGGAAGCGCCTGGACTTCTTTGACCCTTGTTTTTCTCAGTGTATTGTTTACAGGACTGAACATCTATCCCAAACTGGCGAAATGGGGCGGCGCCGGAACCCTGGTGCCGATTACCGGTTTTGCCAATTCGGTGGCCGCTCCAGCTATAGAATATCAGAAAGAAGGCCAGGTATTTGGAATCGGATGCAAGATTTTTACTATCGCAGGTCCTGTGATCCTCTATGGAATATTGGTATCTTCCTTTTTGGGACTGATCTATTATTTTCTGCATATGTGGGGGATTGTGTAATGGGAAGAATCATAGGAAGTCAGAGCATTCAATTTGATAAACCCGTGTATATTCTGGGAGCAGGATCGATTGTTGGAAAAAAAGAAGGGGAAGGACCTCTGGGAAAATATTTTGACAAAATAGGCCCCGAGGACGGGCTTTTCGGCTGCAGATCATGGGAAGAGGCGGAAAGCACTCTGCAGAAAGAGGCACTGTCTCTTGCTGTGGATAAAGCAGGGATCTGCCAGGATGATCTTCGGCTGATCTATGCGGGAGATCTTCTGGCTCAGACCATTGCTTCCTCCTTTGGGATCATGGGATTCCACAGACCGGTATATGGACTCTATGGCGCCTGCGCCACAATGGGAGAAGCCCTGTCCCTTGCTTCTATGGCTGTGGCGGGAGAATTCGGAGAGTATGTGGGGGCAGTAACTTCCAGCCATTTTGCAAGTGCAGAGAAGGAGTTCCGATTTCCTCTGGGGTACGGCAATCAGCGTCCTCTTTCCGCCACATGGACAGTGACGGGAAGCGGAGCCTGTATTTTGGGTACCAGGAAGAGTCATGCCGGGATTACGGGAATCACTACAGGAAAAATCGTGGATTTTGGCTTGAAAGACTCTCTGAATATGGGAGCCTGTATGGCACCTGCCGCCTGCAGCACCATTGAGGCAAATCTTAAAGATTTTAACAGAACGCCGGAAGATTATGACAGGATCATAACAGGGGATCTTGGAGAAGTAGGACGGAAGATACTCCTTGATATGATGAAAGAAAAAGGCATTTCCATAGACAGACAGCATCTGGACTGCGGAATTGAGATTTTCGATAAGGAAACTCAGGACACTCATGCAGGGGGCAGCGGATGTGGCTGTTCGGCGGTGACTTTTGCCTCATATATTCTCCCGAAGATCGAAAAAGGCGAATGGAAAAAGATACTTTTTATTCCTACAGGAGCGCTTCTTTCAAAGGTAAGTTATAATGAGGGGAAAAGTGTTCCGGGAATCGCTCAGGCTGTAGTAGTAGAACATTGTTAAAGGAGAAAAATATGGAATACATTCAGGCGTTCTGGGTAGGCGGCATTATCTGTGCTCTTGTACAGATTCTTCTGGAGAAAACCAAACTTCTTCCCGGCAGGGTGATGGTGCTTCTTGTATGTGCAGGAGCAGTTCTGGGCAGCCTGGGCATCTATGACCGGCTGATCGACTTTGCGGGAGCCGGAGCCAGCGTGCCTTTGCTGGGGTTTGGCAACACATTGTTCAGCGGGGTAAAAAAAGCTGTATCAGAACATGGAATATTAGGAATCTTTATGGGGGGATTTACGGCCAGCGCCGTGGGGATTTCTTCTGCATTGATTTTCGGCTACCTGGCAAGTCTTATTTTTAAGCCCAAGATGAAAAACTAATCTATACTTTTGACAAAAATAATAGTATAATAAAAAACAGTATAAAAGTCGGTGATATGAGAGGGGCTGTCACATGAAACGAGGAATTGCGGATTCATGTGACAACCCCCTTATATACGGCGCTATTTCTATTAACGGGAGGAAAACGGAAATGCTTCATGCATTCTCACGTTCAGAAGAACTTTTAGGAAGAGATGGATTGAGGGTTCTGGCAGAGTCTAAGGTTGCAGTGTTTGGAATCGGAGGAGTAGGTTCTTATGTGGTGGAAGCCCTTGCCAGATCCGGGGTGGGAAGTCTGACTTTGGTAGATCATGATGTTGTTAGTGTGACGAATTTGAATCGGCAGCTGGTTGCTCTTCGCTCTACTATGGGAAGAAAAAAAGTTTTAGTTGCCAAAGAACGGATCATGGATATAAATCAGGATGCAGTGGTTCATACATATGATACCTTTTTCAGCGCCGAGACAGCAGATCTTTTTGATTTTTCTGCTTTTGATTATATTGTAGATGCAGTTGATACAGTATCCGCAAAACTGCTTTTGATCGAAAAGGCAAAAGCGGCAGGGGTTCCAGTTATCTCCTGTATGGGGACAGGAAATAAGCTGGATCCGTCCTGCTTTCAGATAGCGGATATTTCCAAGACCAGCGTATGCCCTCTGGCAAAAGTGATGAGGACAGAATTGAAGAAAAGACGGATAAAGAAAGTTAAGGTCCTTTTTTCTACAGAACCTGCCCCGAAAGAGAAACGAAGACGTCAGGGACAGATGGATAAAGAGAGATTTTCTTCTATGGAAATCAGGGAAGGGACAGGACGGCCGGTGCCTGCCAGTGTATCCTTTGTGCCGGGGACAGCAGGACTTATAATTGCAGGAGAAGTAATAAAGGACTTAGTGTTTAGAAATGATAAAAGGGGACTATAAAACAAAGATGGAAAATAATAGAATCGAAAATAAATTCTGTGCATGTCTGGGAAGTGACAATGTATACAGAGATGAGCCTATGAGGAAGCATACAACTTTTCGGATCGGAGGGCCTGCAGATTATTATCTCTGCCCCCACAGCGCAAAAGAAATACAGCAGGTGGTGGAAATCTGCCGGGAAGAAAAGCTGCCTTATTTTATCCTTGGAAATGGGAGCAATCTGCTGGTCAGCGATAATGGATACCGGGGTGTTGTGATCCGGCTGTGGAAAAATGTCAGTGATATTCGGACAGAAGGCTGCCTGATCCATGCGAAAGCAGGAGCCAGCCTGGCCAAAATTGCGGCAGAAGCTTTGGATGAAGGGTTGACGGGAATGGAATTTGCAGCAGGAATTCCAGGAACACTGGGAGGGGCAGTAGTAATGAATGCCGGAGCCTATGGAGGAGAGATGAAAGATGTACTTAAGGAAGTTCTGGTAATGGACGCCCAGGGCAAGATCTTTCGTCTGCAGAATGAAGAATTGAAGCTGGGCTATAGGACAAGTATTGTGAAGGAGAAAGATTATATTGTACTTGCGGCAGTACTGGAATTAAAAAAGGGAGATAAGACAGAAATCCGAAAATGTATGGAAGAGCTGCGGGAACGGAGATCTGAAAAACAGCCTTTGGACATGCCCAGCGCAGGGAGTACTTTTAAGAGGCCGGAAGGCTACTTCGCCGGAAAGCTGATCATGGATGCCGGACTTCGTGGCTTTTCTGTAGGAGGAGCCCAGATTTCAGAAAAACACTGCGGATTTGTGGTAAATAAGGGAGGCGCTACTGCTCAGGATGTACTGGATCTTATAAAAGAAGTACAGAAACGTGTCCGTGAAAAATTTGGAGTAGAATTGGAGACAGAAGTAAAATTTCTGGGAGAGTTTTAGGAGGGACTATGCGGTTTGTAATTGTAACGGGAATGTCAGGAGCTGGCAAAAGCACGGCGTTGAAGATGCTGGAAGATATGGAATATTTCTGTGTGGATAATCTGCCGGTGCCTCTGATTGAAAAATTCATACAGCTTATCCGGGATGGAGGTCCAGGAGAAATTGAAAGAGTTGCAGTGGGAATTGATGTAAGAAGCGGGAAATCTCTGGATGAACTGGAGTCTGCACTGGAGAAAATAAAATATCCGGGAACCAGGATAGAGATCCTGTTTTTAGATGCAGATGATGAAACTCTTGTGAAACGATACAAGGAAACCAGAAGAACCCATCCTCTGGCTGGCGGAGGGAGAGTAGATGAAGGAATACAAAAAGAACGGGAGCGGCTGAAATATCTGAAACAGTATGCAGACTATATTCTGGACACCAGTAAACTCCTGACCAGAGAACTACGGGAAGAATTGGAAAAGATTTTTGTGGAAAATCTGGAATTCAAGAATCTGATGGTAACAGTACTTTCTTTTGGATTTAAATATGGGATTCCCCAGGACGCGGATCTGGTATTCGATGTACGGTTTCTCCCCAATCCTTATTATATAGAGCAGCTGAGGCCTTTAAGCGGAAATGACCGGCCAGTAAGAGACTATGTTATGGGATTTGACCTTGCCCATGAATTTTCTGATAAACTGGAAGATATGATCCGGTTTTTAATCCCCAATTATATAGCAGAGGGAAAAACTCAGCTGGTGATCAGCGTTGGATGCACCGGCGGCAAGCACCGGTCGGTAACCCTCGCAAATGAACTTTACCGGCGCCTTGGGAAAAGCGAGGAATATGGTCTTCGCATTGAACATAGAGATATAGAAAAGGATGGAAAGTAATGTCTTTTTCCGGAACTGTGAAAGAAGAACTGCAGAGAAAAATAGACAATGCTAGACATTGCAGGATTGCAGAACTGGCGGCGCTCATAGCCTTTAACGGCGAGATCCTGCTGGATTCTCAAGGCCAGACCATTCTGCGGGTATCCTCTGAAAATCAAGGGGTTATAAGAAAGTACTTTACAATACTGGGAAAAACGTTTAAAATAAATGACGAAGTTTCTATTGATGAGAGAATAGTCAGAAAAAACAACCGATTTACTATTGACGTAAAGAACCAGGAAACTGTGGTAAAGGTACTGCAGGCAGTGAAGATTCTTACTGCCGATAGACAACCGGCAGCCGTGCAGGGTATGGTCAACCAAATGGTAATTCAGAAAAATTGTTGTAAGCGGGCATTCCTGCGGGGCGCTTTTTTATGTGCTGGTTCTATTAGTGATCCTAAAAAATTTTATCACTTCGAAATTGTTTGTGCCAGTCCGGGAAAGGCCCGGCAGATGCAGGAGCTGATGCAGTCTTTTGAAATTGATGCCAAGATTGTGAAACGCAAAAAGTATGATGTTGTTTATGTAAAGGAAGGCGCACAAATCGTAGAACTTTTAGGCCTTATGGGCGCAGGAATTTCCCTGATGAACCTGGAAAATGTCAGGATCCTGAAGGGGATGAGGAATACTGTAAACAGAAAGGTGAACTGCGAAACGGCAAATATTAACAAGACTGTAAATGCTGCGGTGAAGCAAATGGAGGATATTGAATATATCCAGAACACAGTAGGGCTGGAAAAACTGCCGGAGAATTTGGAGGAGACGGCAAGACTGCGTCTGAAATACCCTCAGGCTTCCCTTAAAGAGCTGGGAGCTCTTTTGTCTGTGCCTCTGGGAAAATCCGGAGTGAATCACAGACTTCGAAAGATCAGCAGCATAGCAGAACAGCTTAGAGGATTCAAGGAGGAACAAGTATGATTAGGAAACCGATAACTATTGGAATTTCAAACGGACTGGAGGCAAGACCGATTGCGTTGCTTGTCCAGGTGGCCAGCCAGTATGCCAGCAGCATATATTTGGAAAACGAAGAAAAAAGGGTAAATGCAAAAAGCATTATGGGAATGATGAGTCTTGGACTGGATGCCGGAGAAAAGGTAACAGTGTCTGTGGAAGGTGTAGATGAAGAAGAGGCAATGAAAGGTATTGAAGAATATCTGAGCAAGGAATCCTATAAATAAAGGTTGAATATCTTACTTGATCAGAAACCTGATTTTGATATAGTATGCTTATATGATATGATAAAAAGAATAAGAGCTGCCGCATTAAACGTTTGTCAGGAATATTTATATATTCTTGATTTTAGTTTAGCGCGGAAGCTCTTTATTTTTCGCTGGGATGATTTTCCCATTTCTTTACATGATATTGCTGACGAAACCAATATGTATAAAAATCCTTAAAACCTAAAGAACGGTATAAGCTTTTGGCAGGCAGGTTGCCTTTTACAACCTGCAGATAAGCGGAGAAAGCGCCCTGCTCGGCAGCGGCATTTAAAAGAGCCAGGCAGATAGAACGTCCAATATGCAGACCACGGTAATTTTCGGCGACATGGATGGCATAGATCCCTGCGTAATCTCTGTCTAAAATTGCAAGTCCCGTACCGATCATCCGCTCTTTGTCGTATACAGAGGCGGAAATCACATCCTTCGGGATAGCCGCATACATAGATGGTACGATTTTCCTGTGTATTTCATTTACGGTTCCCTTCAGAGAAAACAGTGCCTCGATCCACTGTGGAGTGATCCTGGAATCCAATTCTACTTTGCAGGAAGGCTTCTGGGAAAGGGGTCCTTTTAGTTCTCTGGTCATAACTTCTGTAATATGGGCAATATGATAACCCCGCTCTGTAAGTTTCTGATCAAAGGAGCTGCCGATAAGAGGGGTGATCTTGTAGATCGCGGGGGTTCCCCATCTTTCATATACTTCTTCGCAGTAATCAAATTTATCTCCCAGAGGAATGGAAGAAGGCCCGATCTGTTCGATGCAGTTAGTCCGGTGGGTATAGAAATAAGAGAATCGGAGAATCCACCCGTCATAAATCTGCATTTGATGGGAGGGCCATGCGTTTAGAGAAAGATCTTCGATGATTTTTATTTTGTTTTTCAAAGCAGATTCCGCCTTTCATTCAAGGATAATGCTCATTATATAAGATAAAAAGGCAAGAAGCAAGCCCCGCCTTGCAATCGGAAGCAAGTTGTAGTAGAATCGGAATAGTTCAGATGAACATATGATAGGAGGCAGATAAAAATGAAGACAGAAAATGCATGGAAAAAATATCAAGACAAAAAAGAAGTGTTTGATTTCTGTGAAGAGTATAAAAACTTTATGAGCAGGTGCAAAACAGAAAGGGAATGTGTTTCCAGGATGGTTGATCTTGCAGAAAAAGCAGGATATGAGAACCTGGAAGATGTGATCGCCCAGGGAAAAAAGTTAAAGCCAGGGGATAAAGTCTATGCCAACAATATGGGAAAAACTTTGGCAATGTATATCATTGGCGAAGAACCTATGGAAAAGGGAATGAGGATACTGGGCGCTCATGTGGATTCGCCCAGGCTGGATTTGAAGCAAAATCCTCTATATGAAGATACTGAACTGGCTCTTCTGGACACACATTATTACGGTGGCGTAAAAAAGTACCAGTGGGTAACCCTTCCAATGGCGCTTCACGGTGTAGTAGTTAAGAAAAACGGGGAGATTGTCCAGGTTTCTATTGGAGAAAAAGATGGAGACCCTGTAGTAGGAATTTCGGATCTTTTGATACATCTTTCAGGAAAACAGATGCAGAAAAATGCTTCGGAAGTAGTAGAAGGAGAAAATCTGAATGTGCTTATAGGAAGTATCCCGCTGGAAGGCCAGGAAGAAGAACCTGTAAAGGCGCAGATCCTTCAAATCCTCAAGGAGTCCTATGGGATTGAAGAGGAAGATTTTCTCTCGGCTGAGCTGGAAGTAGTGCCGGCAGGAGCTGCCAGAGATTATGGGTTGGACAAAAGCATGATCATGGCCTATGGGCATGATGACCGTGTCTGTGCTTATCCTTCATTTATGGCGATGCTTGCCCAGGATAAGGTAAAATATACTTCCGTATGCCTTCTGGTAGATAAGGAAGAAATCGGCAGTGTGGGAGCTACCGGTATGGAATCCCGCTTTTTTGAAAATACAACAGCAGAGGTGATGAATGGGGCAGGACAGTATAGCGAACTGAGTCTTAGGAGAGCGCTGAAGAATTCTATGATGCTTTCTTCTGATGTCAGCGCTGCCTTTGATCCTAATTACCCTGAAGTCATGGAGAAAAAGAATTCTGCTTATTTGGGCCATGGCATTACTTTTAACAAATATACTGGCTCAAGAGGAAAGAGCGGATCTAATGATGCAAATCCGGAATACATAGCGAAGCTTCGCAGAGTTATGGAAGAAAATCATGTGTCATTCCAGACTGCAGAGCTTGGAAAAGTAGATCAGGGAGGCGGAGGAACCATTGCCTATATCCTTGCTAATTATGATATGGAAGTGATCGACTGCGGTGTAGCGGTACTGAATATGCATGCACCTTGGGAAATCGCCAGCAAGGTGGATATTTATGAGGCATATAGAGGATATTGCGTTTTTCTTAAAGAAATGTAGAACTGAAAATTTACTCTATACATCC
>DWYL01000337.1 GCA_019118685.1 Candidatus Blautia merdipullorum | reverse complement strand
CCCAATCTCTTATTCTCTTCATGCCGTATTCCTTTCTGCCCCTTTCTGACCCGGATACCGGATAATCCCGGACTGTGGAATATGGAAAAATACTTCTTCCTTTTCCTTCAGACAGAGGGTTTCCTCCAGGTGGGAATCCATATCCGCACAGACGGTTTCCCCGCTCTCTTCCAGTCTTCCATAAATTCGGGTAAGGGCTCCCCGAAACTCAATTTCCTCCACAGTTCCTTTTAAATATGCCGGGTCTCCCGCTTTGACAGTCCTGGTAATCCCGATCAGTTCCGGACGGACGCCCCAGGCGGTTCTGTCCTGCTGATACAGATTCATGGTGCCGATAAATTGGGCGGTAAAGGCGGTCTTTGGAGAATTGTAGATCTCTTTTGGCGTACCGATCTGTTCTACTACCGCATTATTCATGACCACGATCTTATCCGCCATAGTCAGGGCCTCTTCCTGGTCATGAGTGACCAGGATAGTAGTAATCCCCAGCTTTTTCTGGATCCTGCGTATCTCGGCCCGGAGCTTTACCCGGACCTTTGCATCCAGGGCAGACAAAGGCTCGTCCAGAAGAAGAAAGGCCGGTTTCAGAGAGATGGCTCTGGCCAGGGCGATCCTCTGCTGCTGTCCTCCGGAAAGCTGGGAAGGATACTTTTTCCGATGGTCATAAAGATCCACCATTTCCAGTACTTCCCTGGCCCGTTCCTTTCTCTCTGCCTTAGATAAATGCTTCTGCTGGTTCAGTCCGAACATCAGATTCTGCTCCACAGTCATATGAGGGAACAGAGCATAGGACTGAAAGACAATACCGAAGTTTCTTTTGGAAGGAGGCAGTTGGGTACAGTCCTTTCCATCAATAAATACCTGTCCCATATCCGGAGTCTCCAGCCCTGCAATGATCCGCAGAAGGGTGGTCTTTCCGCAGCCTGAGGGGCCCAGGATACTGACCAGCTCCCCTTTTTCTATGTCCACATTTACATTATTCAGAGCAGTCTGTGTATCGAATTTTTTCACGATATTTTTCACAGATAAAAATGCCATCTTTCAATCTCCTTCCTATGATTCTGCTTCCGATTTGCTGTCGTATTTCTCTATCCACTCATTTAAGATATTCTCGCGATTCTCTGCAGCCCAGGAAAAATCATTATCAATCAGCTGGTCCAGAGGGTTGCTGTCGTAGCCTTCATAGGTGCCTGTATTCTCTACGGTGACAATGGGATAATTCACCCGGTACAGATCCATTGCCTCGTCAGAAATAGCCCAGTCCAGAAAAGTATAAGCTGCCGGATTGATCTCCTCTTTTTTCATCAGGGCATTGGCCTCCAGATCCCATCCGGAGCCTTCCTCAGGAAAGATCACTTCCACCGGAGCGCCTTTGTCTCTCTGGCTGATCCCTGCATATCCAAAGCTGATTCCTACTGCACATTCTCCGGAAGCCGCCATCTTGGCCGGTTTGGAACCGGAATGTACATACTGGGCAATATTTTCATGAAGCTGATCCAGGTAATCCCAGCCTGCTTCTGAATCCTTTCCCTTTAGCTGGAGGATAGCAGATACAGTTAAAAATCCCGTTCCTGAAGAGTTTGGATTGGACATGACGATCTGGCCTTTCAGTCTGGGATCCAGCAGGTCCTCGTAAGATTTGATCTCCTCCGGCTCCATACCAAGCTTCTTCAGTTCTTCTGTATTTACCACAAAGGCGGTTTCCCATGCGTCGATTCCCACCCAGGTAGGCACTTCTTTATCAGATTTATTTAAACTGAGGCAGGATCCGGTCACAGCCTTCCGGCTCATAGGGTTCCAGAGCTCCCATATCGTCCAATACCATCATAGAGGAAGCTGCTGTGCCCCATACCAGATCTGCCTGAGGGTTGTCCTTCTCCGCTATCAGCTTTGCTGTAATGATTCCCGTAGATTCCCGGACTATGTTTACCGTAATGTCCGGATATGTTTCATTAAACTTTGCCAGATAATCTGACACCTGCTCGTCTTCCAGTGCTGTATACACTGTGATCTCACCGGAATCTGCCTTCTGGGCGCTTTCGCCTTCAGAGGTTTCTGTGCCGGCCTCCTGGGAACCTGCAGTCTCTGCTGTGGTCTCGCCGCTCTGGCTGCTTCCTCCCCCAGAACAGCCTGCAAAAGCAGCTGCCGTCAAAGCTCCGATCAGGGCAATACAGATTTTTTTCTTCATAACACACTCTCCTTTTCATCTTTTACTTTTCATGTTTCATTCTTCAGATTTCTGATCCGGCAGTTTCCTTTCCAGAATTTTCTCCGGAAGTTCCCGCCTTGTTCCTTGCACCTTGGATTATAGGTGTCTGCTGTAAAAACAAAAATCACAGGGAAGTTAAGATTCCTCAAAGAATCCTCTTCTCTGTGATTTTCGTCTTGTAGTTTTTCTACCCGTCTTTTAAAACCGGCTGTCTCTTTCATAGACCAGATCCTGTATGTTTTTCCAACTGTTATTCAGCTTCTCTGCATAATAGTCGTAATTCTTCAGGAAAACCCCCAGATACAGCATATCCACCAGGGAAATCTGGGCGCTTCTGGAAAAAATAGCATTGCCGTACATATACTGGGTATTTTCTGTGCATAAAATAATATCTGCATACTTGTTGATCAGGGCCTGCTGATAATTGGTGATAGCTATGGTCATGGCCCCCGATTCTTTTGCGCAGCGCAGAGCATCCACTGTATGCCGGGACTGGCCGGTATGGGAAATCCCTATGGCCACGTCCCGCTCTGTCAGGTTCTTGGCATTAACCTTCTGCATATAGCCGTCTTTGTTAAAATACACCTGCTTTCCGATATAAGTCATTTTTGTAGCAAAATCCTCAGCTGTGCAGGAGGAATTTTCTACTGCATACACGGAAATGTTCTCTGCCTTTTCCAGGGCATTTACCGCCCGGACAAATTCATAGGAAGACAAAGCCTTTAAGACCTCCTCCAGGTGGCGGATATTGGTCATGATCACTTTTGCCGGGATATCTACGATCCGGTCTTCCTTCTGCACAGGATAATTCAGGATTTCCGCCGGATCCGGCTCTTCCTTTTTTCTGGCATATTCCTCCAGGACCTTATTCTTCAGCTCCCGATAGCCTTTAAGTCCCAGGGCCCTTGCAAACCGGATCACCGTAGGCTGGCTGACTCCCGCTGCCTGGGCAAACTCCTCAATGGTCCAGTCCAGGATCCTCTTATCTTCATTCAGAATAATATCTGCCGCTTTCTGTTCCGAAGGCCGGAATTCCCTGTATCTGCTCCGCACTTCAAAAATAAAACTCTTATATTCCATTTTCAATCTCTTCCTTCGTAGTTTCTCTACATTTCCCTGATTTTCCTTTTGATTTTCTCCATACAGATATTTTTCATTTTTACAAAAAAAGATATGGAAAAATCTCTTTTCTCCGTTCTCACGGAATGTTGGAAGACATTTTACCATATCTTTATTTAAATCCTATAAATACTGGGTAAAATCTACATAAAATGCAGAAAAACTACGAAGAAGGACTTTTATCCCAGGAGCTTTCTCACCATCTCCCCGTCAAAAGCCACTGACTTCACATGGTCTACTTCTATCTGGTACAGGGCGTTCGCCGCAATGTGCTCCGCCGCCTGCTCCAGGTCACGGATGCCGCTGGTGTTCTTATGCAGCTCGATCACTGCCTCCAGTCCCTCCGGGGTCAGGGTACACTCCTTCTCCTCCATGCCGATCCGCTTCAGTACCTTTGGAAGAGCATATTTTGAGAAGATCACCTTTTTCTCCTCTACCGTATAATCCGGGATCTCAATCACTGCAAACCTGGACATAAGAGGGGCGCTGATCTGATCCTTATCATTAGCTGTGGCAATAGGATAAACTCCTGATGTGGGGATCATACACTCCATATAGTTGTCTGTAAATCCCAGATTATCCAGAAGAGTCAAAAGCACGTCCGCTGGGTTGCCGTTGCCTTTTCCTGAGGCTGCCTTGTCCAGCTCATTGATAATAAAGACCAGATTGGACTCTCCTGCCATAGAAAAAGCATCCATAATAATTCCTGGCTTTGCGTTAGCATAAATCCTGGAGCTTCCTGTAAGCTGTTCCGGGTCATTGATAGAGCTCATATCCAGAGTAGTCCAGGGAAGTTTTAAAATACGGGCCACCGCATAGGCAATCTGAGATTTTCCTGTTCCTGCCGGGCCAATAAGTAAAAGACCGTAGGCCGGCAGGGTGTGGGTACGGTTGATCTGAATAATGGTCTCAATGATCCTCTGCTTCACAGATTCCATGCCGTACAGCTCTTCATCCAGAATCCGCCGGGCCTCCGCCGGGTCAATAGCCTCGAAATAATTACCTTTCCACTGGATATTCATCATAATGGAAAGGGCTCTCTGGGCGTGGCGCCGCTCCTCGGGAGATACTTCATTGGACTTGGCAACCGCCAGGTTCCTTCTGGCCCAGAGACGGATATTGTCCGGCAGCGTCCTTCCTGCACAGTTCATAAAATCCGTAATACTCTGGATACTGGTCAGTTTCATGCTGTCCCCTGTTTCTTCCTCATCTTCATCCGGGATTTCCTGAGATGGAGGGTCGCTGGACAACAGCCGCTCGATCATAAACTGGAGAAATCCGTCCTCTGCGGAAAGCTTCGACCCGCCCCCAAAGGC
>DWYL01000039.1 GCA_019118685.1 Candidatus Blautia merdipullorum | reverse complement strand
TCCTCCCATATGGCATACCGGACATTATAAAATTCTTTCCAGATAAAGCTTTCCAGAAAAACACTGTCACAGGTGTTATTTTTGCGCATGTTATAGTAGGGCATCATCACCGGACTGTCTTCCACAGTGATTTCCTTAAATTCCAAATTCACAATACTGTTCTCCTTAAATTTTCTTTTTTGTCAGACAGCCAGCCTCCTTATACCTGATGTACTGTATCATTCACTTTCAGGCAGACTATTATGCGAAATGTGAGTAATTCCGTACACCAGGTACCCTGAAGAAATCAGAATCTGGCCAATTTTTGTCCATATTCTAACAGTATACCATATTTCAGGCATTTTTCAAGGAGCTATTCTGATCAGAATATATGGAACTGTACCACCAGCGCCGCAAAGACAATGGATACCATAGACAACAGCTTGATCAGGATATTGATGGAGGGTCCTGAGGTATCTTTGAAGGGATCTCCCACCGTATCTCCAACCACCGCTGCTTTATGCGCCTCGCTTCCTTTTCCTCCGTGGGCGCCGCCCTCGATATATTTCTTGGCATTGTCCCAGGCGCCTCCGGCATTTGCCATGAAAACCGCCATGAGGAAGCCTGTAGCCGTAGATCCGGCCAAAAGGCCGATGACCCCGTTATACCCCAGGATCAGGCCGGTGACCACCGGAGTAACAATAGCCAGCAAAGTAGGAAGGATCATTTCCCGAAGACTGGCCCTGGTACAGATATCCACACAGGTTTCATAATCCGCCTCTGCCTTTCCTTCCATCAGGCCTTTGATCTCCTTAAACTGCCTTCTTACTTCTATTACGATACTCTGGGCCGCCCGGCCTACAGAGGACATGGTAAGGGCCGCAAAGACAAAGGGCAGGCAGGCCCCGATAAAGATGCCGCACAGAACAGTAGGATTCATAATACTCATATCCAGCTCCACAGAGGCCCCTCCTACTTCCTGTACCTTCTCCACATAAGAAGCGATCAGGGCCAGAGCTGTCAGAGCAGCAGAACCGATGGCAAAGCCTTTTCCTGTGGCGGCTGTGGTATTTCCCAGAGAATCCAGGGCGTCTGTCCTTACCCGTACCTCTGGATCAAGTCCTGCCATCTCCGCAATTCCTCCTGCATTGTCTGCAATAGGACCGTAGGCATCTGTGGCAAGGGTAATTCCCAGAGTAGAAAGCATGCCCACGGCTGACAGAGCAATGCCATACAGCCCTCTGGTAGCCTCGATAAATCCTCCCGAGCATACATATGCCGCCATCACGCAGATCACCACGATCAGGATAGGCAGCGCCGTAGACAACATGCCAAGGCTCAGACCTCCGATGATCATGGTAGCCGAACCTGTGACAGATTTATCCGCCAGGTCCTGAGTAGGTTTGTAAGTATCCGAGGTAAAGTACTCCGTAAAAAATCCAATAAGGACTCCCGCCAGCAGCCCGGCCAGGATTGCCAGATAAAAACCGATAAACTCTCTTCCCAGAACAAACCATACCAGGGGAAAGGCCACTATAGCAATCAGGATGGCGCTGGTATTGGTGCCTCTGCGCAGAGCTCCCAGAAGCACATTCTGTTTAGTGCTCTCTCCTGTCTTTACCAGAAGGCTTCCGATAACAGAGGCCAGAACCCCTACTGCAGCCAGGACCATAGGAATCACCACCGCATTGACCCGGTCCACAGACTCGATCTTATTAAAGGCGATCACTCCCAGAGCACAGGCGGAAAGGATAGATCCTACATAAGATTCATACAGATCTGCTCCCATTCCGGCAACATCTCCTACGTTGTCCCCAACATTGTCTGCGATTACTGCAGGATTTCTGGGATCATCCTCAGGGATCCCTGCTTCTACTTTTCCTACCAGGTCCGCCCCCACATCGGCAGCCTTGGTATAAATTCCCCCTCCCACACGGGCGAAAAGAGCCATACTGGAAGCGCCCATTCCGAAGGTGAGCATGGTGCTGGTAATGTCCTCAATTGGAAGCTTGAAGACCAGACGCAGCAGCAGATACCAGATGGAAATATCCAGAAGTCCCAGTCCCACCACTGTAAACCCCATGACAGATCCTGCGGAAAAAGCTACGTTCAGTCCTTTGTTCAGCCCCTGCTGGCAGGCAGCCGCTGTCCGGGCATTGGCTCTGGTAGCGATCTGCATTCCCACAAAGCCGGAAAGACCGGAGAAGAATCCCCCGGTAATAAAGGCAAAAGGCACAAACCAGGTAAGATAGCCAAAAGCCGCCATAGCAAAAAGTATGACGAACATACCTGCGAAAAAGCAGATCAGTATCCGGTACTGCCTCCTGAGATAAGCCATCGCCCCATGGTGAATAGAAGATGATATTTTCTGCATCTGCTCATTTCCCTGGGGAAATTTCAGCACTCTCGCTGCCCGGCTGGCCGCAAAAGCCAAGGCCAGGATAGAACCGAACAAAGTAAGTAACGCTAATTGGTTGTCCATAAAAAACCCCCTTTCAAGATACTATAACTATGTGCCATTTGTTTATATTATACTTCGTATTCTGAGAAAAAAACAGTATTTTCTGTAAATAATAAGGCAGCTATATCATTTTCATTATATTTGGAATCCTTTACAGAACAGGTATATTTTTTTACATAGATTTGAAATATTTCATATAGAAATCCCCGGCCATCTATAGTACCATTACTATGAAGGAGGAAAACAAATTATGAAATTCAAACTGAATGCTTTAGAGAAAAAATGGATCTTGTATGATGTGGGAAATTCTGCATTTACCCTTTTAGTTTCTACCATCATGCCGATCTATTTCAATTATCTGGCAGGAAATGCCGGAGTATCCGACGTAGATTATCTGGCTTACTGGGGCTACGCCGTATCGGTATCTACCGTGATTGTAGCCATCCTGGGACCTGTGTTGGGAACATTTTCTGATTTCCCCGGCTGGAAGAAAAAAATCTTCCTGACCGTCCTGCTGATCGGCGCCCTGGGGTGTGTGTTCCTGGGATTCACCTCATCCTGGCTCTGGTTCCTGCTGGTATTTGTCATCGCTAAATCCGCCTATTCTCTGAGTCTTGTTGTCTATGATTCCATGCTTACGGATATTACAGACAAAGACCGGATGGACGAGGTATCCTCCCACGGCTATGCCTGGGGCTATATCGGAAGCTGCATACCTTTTATCATCAGCCTGCTTCTGGTATTGTTCTATGAAAATCTTGGCATATCCATGGAGCTGGCTATGGGCGGCGCCTTTCTTCTCACCGCCATCTGGTGGGTGTGTATGGCCCTGCCTCTGACCACCTCTTACAGGCAGAAGAACTTTACCCCTGTGACCAAAAGTCCTGTCTCCTCAGGTCTGAAACGTCTGGCCAGGATTTTTTCTGAGCTGAAAGAGAAAAAGAAAATCCTCTTTTTCCTGATCGCCTTTTTCTTCTTTATTGACGGGGTTTACACCATTATCGATATGGCCACCGCCTATGGAACCGCTCTCGGCCTGGATACCACAGGACTCCTTCTGGCTCTTTTGCTGACCCAGATCGTGGCTTTTCCCGCAGCGCTGACCTTTGGAAGACTGTCCAGAAAAGCTCCGGCCTCCAGGCTGATCCTGATCTGTATCGGAGCCTATTTCTGTATTTCTCTTTATGGGATCATTCTCTCCAAACAGTATCAGTTCTGGATCCTGGCCGTATGCGTGGGAATTTTCCAGGGAGCTATCCAGTCTCTGTCCCGCTCCTACTTTGCCCAGATCATCCCGGAAGACAAATCCGGGGAATATTTCGGTATTTACGATATCTGCGGCAAAGGGGCATCCTTTATGGGAACCATGCTGGTATCCCTGGTAAGCCAGATCTCCGGAAGCGTGAATCTGGGCGTGGGCGCACTTTCGGTAATGTTTCTTATCGGATTTCTGATCTTTATAAAAGCAGACAAAATCTAAAAAAATCATAAAAATCTGATAAAATTTTCCTGTTGACATTCTGCTTTTTTGAGATATAATGATAGCGAATTGAGAAAAGCCAATGCGAAGAACAGGACAAGACTTCCCAGGCAGTTATGTTTTCAGAGAGTCTCCGGGCGGTGTGAGGAGACAGCATAGCCAGGGCGGCTATCACCTGTGAGCAGTCAGGGTGAACGTGAAATCAGTAACCCGGACCGGAATTCCTCCGTTATAGGGAAACCTGTTAATTCAGCAGAAACTGAACGACGGGACTGAGAGACCGGTATATCCGGTAATTAGAAGTGGTAACGCGGAGATTATATCATTCGTCTTCTGACAGAGCAATCTGTCAGGAGGCGTTTTTTTATTTCTGCAGGCAATAGGCCAGGCTTCCTGTACAGGAACTTTCAGGCAGATGGACAGCACCTGGGACGCTATTTGGCTTGGATCAGAAAATAAGCAAAGGAGACATGAAATTATGAACACACTTGTAATCGTACTCATCGCCGCCGTATGTCTGATCGCAGCTTATGCTTTATATGGACGCTGGCTGGCGAAAAAATGGGGCATCGACCCCAAAGCAAAGACTCCGGCTGTCCTTCATAATGACGGACAGGACTATGTGCCTACAGACGGCTGGACCGTATTTGCCCACCAGTTTTCTTCCATCGCAGGAGCAGGCCCTGTTACGGGAGCCATCCAGGCCGCTGCTTTCGGCTGGCTGCCGGTCCTTCTGTGGATCATCCTGGGCGGCATTTTCTTCGGGGCGGTCACAGACTTCGGAGCCCTTTACGCCAGCGTAAAGAACGATGGAAAATCCATGGGACTTCTCATTGAGAAATACATAGGCAAGACGGGCCGTAAACTGTTCCTGGGATTCTGCTGGCTCTTTACTCTCATCGTTATGGCAGCCTTTGCAGATATGGTGGCAGATACATTCAACGCCTACGTGGTAACAGACGGCGTGCAGACCCTCTCTGAAAACGCCACTGTAAACGGCGCTGCCGGAAGTATTTCCCTGTTCTTCATCCTCTTTGCCGCAGTCTTCGGACTGGTACAGAAAAAGATGAAGTTTACCGGCTGGAAAGAAGTGGTCCTGGGATTGGTCTTTACGGTACTGGCTTTTGTATGCGGAATGAACCTTCCTGTGATCCTTGGCAAGGAAATATGGATCTATATTGCTTTTATCTATATTTTCCTGGCAGCTGTACTTCCTATGTGGTTCCTTATGCAGCCAAGAGATTATATGTCCACCTTCATGTTTGTCGGCATGATCGCAGGGGCGGTCCTTGGACTGATCTTTGCCCATCCTTCCATGAACCTTCCTGCTTTTACAGGATTCCAGAATGAAAACCTGGGAACTCTTTTCCCCATTCTGTTTGTGACCGTTGCCTGCGGCGCCGTATCCGGATTCCACAGCCTGGTATCCTCCGGCACCTCCTCAAAAACGATTTCCAATGAAAAGGATATGCTGAAGGTAGGCTACGGCGCCATGGTACTGGAAAGTCTTCTGGCTGTCATCGCCCTGTGCGTGGCAGGAGCCGCCGCCAGCGCAGACGGAACCACCGCAGTGGGAACCCCCTTCCAGATCTTCTCCTCAGGAGTTGCAGGTTTCCTGGAAATGTTCCACATTCCTGTATTTGTGGCCCAGAGCTTTATGACCATGTGCGTATCTGCCCTGGCTTTCACTACCCTGGATTCCGTGGCACGTATCGGACGTATGTCTTTCCAGGAGCTGTTCAGTGTGGATGACATGGAACATGCCAAAGGCTGGAGAAAAGTCCTGTGCAACAAATATTTTGCCACTCTGATCACATTGGCATTCGGCTATATCCTGACACAGGTAGGCTACTCCAATATCTGGCCTCTCTTCGGAAGCGCCAACCAGCTCCTCAGCGCTCTGGTACTGATCACCCTCTGCGTATTCCTGAAAGTCACAGGCCGGGAACTGCGGACTCTGGTACCTCCTTTCGTAATCATGCTGGTGGTAACCTTTACTGCTTTGGTGCAGAGATTTATCGCTCTGGTCAATGCCTTTACAGCAGGAACGGGAGTATTTATGGTAGAAGGTCTCCAGCTTATAATCGCCGTGCTTCTGATGATCCTGGGCGTGACTATTGTAGTGACCTCCGGAAAGGAACTTCTGAAGAAAAAGGCGGCTGCCTGATCTCGGAAGTGATTCCTGTGTAATTTACATTTTTTCAGCCTCTTTTATATAGTTTCTGCGGATCTCCTCGGGCACCTGGCTTCCTCCTGTTGCCCACAGGACATGAACTGCTCTGTCCATGGAGTCTTCAAGATAATTTTTTCTCAGATATGCTTCAAACTCCGGACTTCCCCAGAGTCCCACAGGACCCTGAAATCCTGCGCAGGCACTGGGTTCCAGGAAAATATCCTGGGTATCCAGCAGGTCTTTCATGTATCGGTACAGCTTTTCATCTTCTACCGTTACGGCTCCGCTTAAAAGAGGCTCCATAACTTTTCCCACAAAGGCGGAAGGCCGTCCCACGGCCAGTCCGTCTGCCTGGGTCTTTCCGGTAAGGCCTGCGTCTTCCACAGATATCCTGTCATGAAGCCCTGTAGACATTCCCAACAGCATACAGGGGGCCTGGACAGGCTCTGCAAAAAAGCAGTGTACATGGTCTCCGTACATTTCTTTCAGGCCGAAAGTGATGCCTCCCGGCGCCCCGCCTACACCGCAGGGTATATAAACAAACAGAGGATGCTCCTGATCCACGGCTATGCCGGCTTCCTGAAGCTGGTCTGCGATTCTTTTTCCCGCAGTAGCATATCCTAAAAACAGATCTTTTGAATTTTCATCATCCACAAAATAACTTTTCTCATCCCGGGCGGAAAGCTTTCTTCCCTGTTCCACGGCTTTTCCATAGTCTGACCGGTATTCCCGGACATCTACCCCATAGCTTCTCAGCAGATCTTTCTTCCACTGTTTTGCATCTGCGGACATATGTATGATCACCTTATATCCCAGAACAGCACTGATAATGCCGATGCTCAGTCCCAGATTTCCTGTAGATCCCACCTGAATGGTATAGTCTTTGAAAAATCTCTTTTTCTCCGGGTCCCCCAGATGTTCATATCCCTCTCCCGGCTTCAGAAGCCCATGGCTCAAAGCCAGGTCTTCGGTATGCTTCAGCACCTCGTAGATACCTCCTCTGGCTTTCACAGAACCTGCGATAGCCAGACGGTTGTCTTCTTTAAGGAACAGTCTGCCAGGGCACTTTTTCCCGTATTTTTCTTCCATCCGCTTTTTCATATAAGGGATTTCCGTAAGAGGGGACTCAATAAGTCCATTCCGCTCTCTGGTCTCCGGAAAATATTTCATGAGCAGAGGTGCAAACCGTTCCAGTCTTTTCCTGGCCTCTTCGATGTCCTCCTCTGTCAGAGGAAGATTCTCAGAGGCTTCCTGGAAAGGAATCTTCCCCGGGTTGATCCACAGGACTTCTTCTCCCTTTTTTATTTTCTCCAGCAAGGAATTGTCCTTAATCTGCATTTCCAAGTTTTCCATTCTTTTTCCTCCAGGCAATATGGGACATAATACGGCAGCTTTTCTGAAAGAAAGCTACTCCATAGGACAGCACTGTTTTAAATCCCGATGCCTCTATCTTTTTTCTATACTGCCTGTCCTGTATCTGTACCAGTGCTTTTTCGCATCCTCTCTCCAATGTCCCTACCCTTTCAACAGGCAGAAATCCCCGGTTTCCTGCCACCATCAAACGGCCCTCCTCCAGATTTTCCGCAAATAAAAATCGTCCTCCAAAGCCCAGAGTATTTTTATAATAATCTTCTTCTGTATTCTGCTGTTCTCTGGAAGATATCAGGATACAAGCCTGGCGCTTCAGTTCTTCCATAGTGACCGATTCCTGTTCCGCCAAAGGGCTGCGGACGGAAAGTTCTGCATAGCAGCCGCATTTCAAAAGCTGAAAATTGGCATATTTATCGGAAAAAGCTCTCCTCTGATCTGTAAGGACCAGGTCGGCCCCGCCAAAGCGGAGAAGGTCATAGAGTTCCTCATGGGTCCCATTTACGATATGAATGGAAACCTCCGGATAAAGCCTGGAAAATTCTGCCACTGCCTGATGAAGCTCCTGGCCGCTGTAGCACCGCAGATATCCGATCTTAAGCTCCATCTCCTTATCCTTCCCTATGCGGAAAGTTTCTCTGCGGATATCCTCTACTTCATTCAGGATTCCCTTACTTTGCTCATAAAAATATTTTCCCGCAGGAGTAAGGGTAAATCTTCGGTTTTCTCTGTGTATCAGTTCTACTCCCAGTTCCTTCTCCAGTGACCGTATCTGCTGAGAAATGGCTGACTGGGAAATGTAGCACTGCTCCGCCGCCTCTGTAAAGCTGTTGCATTCCACCACGGAAATAAAATATTTCATCTGTCTGAACAGCAAAAAATCACCTGTCCTTTCGCCTATCTCTTTTCATGATAAAGAACAAGTCCCCCTTTTCTCCTGTGTCCTGTATCCCACAGGCCTTTCAGGTCAACCCAGAAATATTTTCCGTAGGTTACGATCTTTACCATACATTTATCTGTCTGTTTTTCATATCCCACAAGGAGAAACCAATGCCATTCAAACATATCATAGTCCGGATTTCTGTGACGGAGGGTGAGGCAGGGCACAGGGAATCCCTTGTCGATCTGCCCTATAACCGCCTTCTCTGCCATCTCCACAGGTTCTTCTCCGGACAGAGGCTCCATTTGGATGTCTCTGCAGCCCTGGTCTGCCAAAAATTGGCCATATCCTTCCATATAAATATCTAAGGTGTCAATACCGGACCACCTGGGACGGAGATAAGGTTTCATCTTCATTCCAAATTGCATATATTCTGTTTTTGTGATTTTCTGCCTGTCAAAAGGATACAGGTCTGTTCCTCTGTACAAATCAAAGAAAATACAGCTGTCACATGCTGTGACAGCTGCACATCCTCCCAGGCGCATCATCCGGTCCGAAAACCATTCCTGACTGCCTCCCCAGGCCTCTTCTATTTTAAAATATTGAAGTTCTTTCTTCATGCAGCTGTCCTTTCAGGAATATTAAAAATATATTTTTCATATTTTATCATATTCTCAGACAGTTGTCACAGAAAACCCTTTCTTTCACAAGTTCCTTTCTCTCATGATTTTTCCGGCTTTAATGGCCCGTAAAAGTAGGACGCCGTTGCTCCGCCGTCGATGAGGAAATCCGCTCCTGTAATAAAGGCTCCTTTCTCACTCATAAGCAGTTCTGCCACATTTGCCACTTCATCTGCAGTTCCCGGACGTCCTGCCGGACATTTGGCAAACATATTTTTGTAAAATTCTCCTCTTGGACCGTTAAACTCATCTATCGCAAGAGGCGTCACAATGATTCCCGGAGAAATGGAATTTATCCTTGCACCCTTTTCTCCCCATTTTACAGATTCTGCCATCACACGTTTCTCATTACATCTCTTTGCCAGCTGATAAGCATGAAGAGTATCCCGGATATTCTCCGGCTGAAGGACTGCCAAATCCAGCAGTTCTTCTGTTGGGGTACAGGCCAGCAGCTCATCTTCTTCAGGTGTAAGGGCAGGCATCCGATGTCCGGACTGGCTGGAAATGGTCACTCCCACACCCCCTTCTTTGATCACCTTTCCCACTTCTTCCAAAAGCACAGCTGTACCGTACAAATCCACCTTCAGAATGGCTTCCACAGGAGCCTGGCTGGGAGAGACTCCGGCAGCATTTACCAGCATGGCAATATCTCCATATTCCTGAGCCTTTGCTATAAGTCTTTTTATGGACTCTCTGGAAGAAAGGTCCATTTCCATAGCCTCTGTATCAAATCCTGCCTCCTTCATGATCTTTGCAGTAGTCTGGGCGTTCTCTATCTTCTTGTCCCCGATAAGGATTTTCATTCCATGGCCCATTCTCCTTGCAATAGCCATACCGATCTGACCTGCTCCTGTTAAAATCATTACCTCTTTTTTCATGATGATCCTCTCCTGTCTCAAAATACTTTCAGATAATATGTTCTCCTCTGTACCAGCTTCTATTTTATGCTCATTTACCAATTTATCAATTTCATTTTCCGGCGTTATAGATAAGTAAAACTTATCTGAACTATTACACTTTAAGAATGGCTTTTTACCCTAAACCATAGGCAATGCTCTCATTTCCGAGAGCAGTATTCATGGGTTCCAATGATAAAAATAATGACCAGAGTAATCCCTTCTGCCGCTGCCGCGGAGGCCCACACCCATGTTTCTCCCAGCAGAACCGGTACCAGGAATATGGCTGCAGCCTTAACAAGGATTCCTCTGCTTACAGCGATAATATTGGATTTCCATGTCTGTTTCGTTGAATAATAGTAAGCGGTAAAGATCAGATTCACTGCCATAAACACAAAGGATATAGCAAATATCGGCAGCGCACCGGAGGCCATCTCTACCAGCTCAGGTTCACTGTTGAAGAGTCTCACAACCGGAATACGGAAGAGAGCAAGAATCCCGTAAATCACCACAGAGGCCCCCAGATTAATCTTCATTCCTGTCCGGAAATCTGTTTTCAGCTCCTCTTTGTCATTTTTACCAAAAGCCTGCCCCCATAAAGGCTGAAGTCCCTGGGCCACGCCGGATAGAACCCCATTTGCCAGAGAATAGATAAAACTCAGTACACTGAAAGTCGCCACACCCATATCCCCCAGCGTACCAGCCAGTACCCAATTATAGCAGAATGCAGTGACAGGCGTATTCAACTGGGAAAAGCACTCTGGCACACCACGGTTGCATATTTTTTTAACTAATGCAAAGGAATGTGTAAAT
>DWYL01000336.1 GCA_019118685.1 Candidatus Blautia merdipullorum | reverse complement strand
TGGCAAAAGAAGTCATCCGTCTGGTAGAGGAACCAAACGACTTTACATATTCCTATGAACTGGAAGGAAGCATTGAGGACAAGCTGAACCAGATCGTACAGAAGATATATGGAGGCAAGAGAGTAGTCCTTACTGCTAATGCACAGAAACAGGCACAGCAGCTTGAAAAACAGGGATTCGGAAACTGCCCGATCTGTGTAGCAAAGACGCAGTACAGCTTAACAGACGACCAGACCAAACTGGGAGCTCCTACAGATTTTGAAGTAACTGTCAGAAATCTGAAGATTTCCGCAGGAGCAGGCTTTGTAGTAGCTCTTACAGGAGAGATCATGACTATGCCTGGTCTGCCGAAAGTACCGGCGGCAGAGAGAATTGACGTTGACGAGACTGGAAAGATCTCCGGGCTGTTCTGATAATTATGAATGGAGGATTTCTCTGAATTTTTACAGCAATTTTTTTTCAGATTTTAGGAGGATACAAGAAATGGGATTTTCAACAGTACCATGTAATGAATTTGTAGAGGTTCTGGCTTCTAAAGCTCCTGTACCAGGCGGCGGCGGAGCGTCTGCTTTGGTAGGCGCAGTTGGCATTGCCCTGGGAAATATGGTAGGAAGCCTGACTGTGGGAAAGAAAAAATACGCAGAAGTAGAAGATGAGATGTGGGAATTAAAGAAGAAATGTGATGAGCTTCAGAAAGATTTTCTCCGTCTGATCGAGAGAGACGCAGAAGTGTTTGAACCTCTTTCCAAAGCATATGGTATGCCCAGAGAGACTGAAGAGGAAAAGGCCGAGAAAGCCCGGGTTATGGAAATTGTCTTAAAGGATGCCTGCTCAGTTCCTATGGAGATCATGGAGAAGTGCTGCGAAGCTATAGAAGTGATTGTAGAGTTTGCAGCAAAAGGCTCTAAACTGGCGATCAGCGATGCTGGCGTGGGAGCTGCTTTCTGTAAAGCTGCTTTAAAAGGTGCAAGTCTGAATGTTTATATCAATACAAAATCCATGGCTGACAGAGAGTATGCGGAAGAGTTAAACAAAAAGGCTGACGCAATGCTGGAAAAATATACAAAGATTGCAGATGAAACCTTTGACAGCGTTTTATCCAGATTAAAATAATCCGATCCAAAACAGGACGGAAAGATATTGCAGGAGGAATTGAGAAAATGGCAAAGAGATTACTTGGAAAAGAAGTAACGGCTGCGCTGAATGAAAGAATTAAAGCAGATGTTGCAGCATTAGAAGAAAAAGGCGTAAAACCTACCCTGGGAATCATCCGTGTAGGGGAAAATGAAAGTGATATCTCTTATGAGAGAGGCGCCACAAAGCGCTGCGAGACACTGGGCGTTGCCTGTGAGAAAGTTCTTCTTCCCGCAGATGTATCCCAGGAGGATCTGCTGGCAGAAATCGAGAAGATGAATAAGAACGACAATATCCATGGCGTGCTGCTGTTCCGTCCGCTTCCAAAACATTTAGACCAGGCGGTTATTGAAAACGCCCTGGATCCTGCCAAGGATGTAGACTGTATGACAGACGGTTCCATGACCGGAGTATTTACAGGCAAAGCGGTGGGATTCCCTCCATGTACTCCTCAGGCATGTATGGAGATTCTGGATCATTATGGCATTGACTGCACAGGAAAAAGAGCTGTTGTTATCGGCAGAAGTCTGGTAGTAGGAAAACCTGCAGCTATGATGCTGATCAAAAAGAACGCCACAGTTACCGTATGCCATACAAGAACGGTAGATATGCCTTCTGTTGTAAAGGAAGCGGATATCGTTATCGTGGCAGCAGGCCGGGCAGGTGTGGTAGACGATACATACTTAAGATCTGGTCAGGTAGTCATTGACGTAGGTATTAATGTAAATGAAGAAGGAAAGCTCTGCGGAGATGTAGACTTTGAGAAAGCGGAGCCTATCGTAGAGGCGATTACTCCGGTTCCAGGGGGCGTTGGAAGCGTAACCACCTCTGTGCTGGTAGGTCATGTTGTAGAAGCTGCAAAGAGAAAATATTTATGATACCAGGGAGGATTGTGGAAGTGCGCAGCACGTAGCAATCCGTCTGTATCATAGTTGGGGGCTTTTGCCCCCAACATTATAAAAAAACAGATCATAAGTAAAGTGGGCCCTGGCGGGAATCTTACTCCTGCCGGGGCTGCTTTGGTGTTTGGAACCAAGGCAGTTCCGGCACGGCAGAAGCATAGATGGAATTTTTAACCGGAAAATTCTGTCATATCCTTCCTGTACCAGAGAGGAAGGAAATTCCGCTGGCAGCGGTAATTGGTCCGTGCCTCTACCCCCACCGCATCAAAGAATGCTTTCCACAGAGAGGAATAAGTATCTCCTTTCCGTGCTTCTTCCATATGGACTAATTCTTGAGGGGAGACGGATGTGAGAAAATAATCTTTATCAGTAGGATGGACCAGGGCTATCCTTCTTTTTTTGTCTGCAATCAGCCAGTTTTCCGAGGGCATACGGTTGGAAAAATGAGAGGCTACAAGTGTGAGAACATTGCATTTCGGCTCGATAAGAGAAAAAAGGGCCTGATCATTCAGCCTGGAAAAGCGGATAAATTCCCGGAATTGATGGCTTTCGTTGGTCACCTTCCGATCCAGTTCAAAAAGAGCTGATACATAAGGATTGCCAAGCATACGGGTAACCTGAGGGCCGTAAGCAAAGCCCAGAACAAGAAAACGATAGATCATATCCAGTTTCTCCGGACTCCAATGCATGGCTGCCCGGTAAATGTCCTGGTAGGCGTTCAGAGAAATTTTACTACAGACAGACCGGATCACCTTCCGGGATTTCTCCGGATCCGGACCTATGTGCCGGTACTGACAGAAAAGTTCCGGTTCTTCTATGGGCTCTGTCATCAGCTTTATATTGGAATGGCCCAGTCTGGCGGCCCAGGCGTCATAAATGCAGGTCATCATAGATTCAAAGTCATCGTTACATGTGAAAACTACCATTTACTTTACTGTCACCTCCTGAATTATTTTCGTAAAAGTATTTAAAGGGATCATAATTGACCGGACAAAGTTTTACAGTTATCCTCCACAGTCGGGGGCATATCGAGAAAGTTATCATTAAACAGGGAAAGCTGATGGTAGGTCTGAGGATGCTCTAAATCCCAGAGCGTTTTTTCTTCAGCGCCTGTAAGCTGCCTGGTGATAAAGTTTTCTTCAATAGGCGTAGGATAACGCATTTTTCCATTACAAGTAATGAAGTATTGTGCCCGTTTCAGTACAACACCTATCTTTTTCAGGGAAGAGAAGTCCAGTCTGCCAAAACGCCTTGCCTGGAGGATCCTCCAGGCAGATTTATTTCC
>DWYL01000335.1 GCA_019118685.1 Candidatus Blautia merdipullorum | reverse complement strand
GACGCAGGTGCTGACATTCTCACGCCGGGGCTGGAAGATGGTCATACGGACCTCTTGGATGTCATACAGGCCGTCAAACAATTCCAGGGCGCCCAATGCATAGCACATCATGTGCGGGTTCTTCTCCGCGGATACGAGTACGCCCACCCCATGTTTATAGTCGATGACCTGCAGCATCTCATCCGCCACGATCACGCAGTCGCCGGTACCGAAACCGTTCTCCACCCATCGGGAAAAATCCAGTCTCTGCTCGATCAGCACCTGCGGATCCGGGCAATGCTTCTTTGCCGCCTCGATTTGTTCATTGACATAAGAACAATAGCTTTCCGCGCAGTCCCGCATCTCCTGGTCGTAATACGTAAGGTTTTCCGTCGGATCTGCCGCGTCTTTCCCCAGTGACTTTTCCACCAGATACGCGCAGAGTTCATGGCAGTCCGTACCCTGCTGCGCGTAAGGGCTGGCCCTGTCTTCCTGCTCCGCGCACAGTTTTGCCGAAGGCGGGCATTCCAGCCATCTATGGCTGGATGACGCCGATAAAAACGCATGCTTTCCCATTATCCCAGCACCTCCGCTTCCGCCATCACCGCCGCGTATTCCCCTTTATCCAGCGCGGACAGCTTGTCCGCCCCGTGCGCTTCAAGGATCTTCCTGATCTCTGCCGTATGCCCGGCCCGGGACTTCTCCGCCAGGAATGCCCTTACCTCGGTAAAGGTATATTCCTTTGCCGGCTCTGCCGGAGCTTCTTCCTTCTTTTCCCCTGTCTCAGAAAAAACCCCTGTCAGCTCATCGGCAATGTTCACCAGGCTCTCCCCGCACTTCTTCAGTTCCTGAACCAGAAAATCCAGTTCACTCATTTTTGACATGTTTTTGCTCCTCCTTCCTCAACTTCACGGATGTCTACGGATTCCACCGTCTGCCCCGGCGACAGGAGATACACCTGCGTAAACTCCCCGAACAGGAACTTAAGCAGCCTTGCCGGGAGTTTCACATCCGCGCCCTTCAGCACGTTCTCCTTACGCCCGCTGGAATCAGAGACGTTAATGACAATCTTATGTTTGACCGCCATTTTTTCTTCACCTCTCTTTCTGCAGGAAGCTGTCTTCCTTACATGTCACAGGCAAGAAAAAAGGGAGAGATTTTACCCTCTCCCGAAAAAACTTTAAAAATATTTCTTAATGCATTCGATCGCCTTATCATAATGGACCTTGGCCACCTTCACACTCACTCCCATGATCTTCGCCGCCTCTGTCCTGGAGTATCCTTCCAGGCCGATCAGCTGGTAAGCCTGTCTCTGCCGATCCGTCATTTTTGTTGCCGCAATCTCGCGAAGCTTCAGCACCTCATCCGGCACATCCTCATCAAATGGATCATAACTGGCCCCGGCAAGCACGCTGCTCTTGTCCAGTTCCCCGTCATCCGTGTCTCCGGCTATGTAATCCAGGGAAAGGTTCCAGTTCATATCAAACTTCTCTCCCGGATGCACTTCTTCCCATTCTTTTTTCACAGCCTTCTGTTCTGCCGTCAATTTGGTATGCCCATTCTTAATGTTGTTGTTGACTTCATTATCATCCATCCGGTGCAAATCCCGGATCCACACTTCAGTCACGCCGCCCTCGCCCGGTCTGACCACGTTATAAGATCTCCTGTAACCGCCTCGCCCATCCGAAACATCTACCGGATACCTGTAAACACCTCTCTGATCCTGTCTCGTTTTTTTGACTCTCATAATTGCCTCCGTTCTGGCCTGGAGGCAGCGAGAGCAGGTTACCCGGTACGGACTTTGAACCGAAATACCCCGGAACCGGCTAAAAAGTGCGCAGGAAAACAAGGGTACTTACACCCGTGTTCCGTCAGTTGTCTTTCTCACAACTGCTTTCCACGGTATGTCGTATCCTGCCTCACTGCGCACATGTGGCCGATATGAATTTTTATCTGAGTATTTTGGGATACTCATCAGAACCTGCATCCAGAGATACCTGTTCTGGTCAATATCTCAATTTTTGTTATCAATCGGATTTTCAAGACTTTTCCGGCATGTCTATTTACTTCTTCTCCTTTTAAAAATGAAATTGTCCCGTTTTTGTAAATCGCATAAAAAAAAGAGCCTGACAAAATACAGATGATTTTCACATCTATACTTCGTCAGGCTCTGGTCGCTATGATTGCTCATACGCCGATTCGCTCAGTACGAACCTTTTTTCTGTGGAAGCTGACAGCAATGACCGATTTGCAGATGGGGCATTTAATTTTAATAATGCCCTCTACTGCCTCCGGGTCCGCGTCAAACAGCCTTTTATTTTTACAACATGGACAAGCCACATGCACTTCCTGCATATCTTTTCGCCTCCCGCAAGAGGCCAGCCAAAAGGGAATGTCAAACTGACCGTTGGTGATTTTTTTATTTTCCTCTGCACTGTTTGCCGTGACTTAAATCCTATGGCAGCGATAAATATAGTATATCGAACATATGTTCTATTGTCAATTGGTTAGTTCATACTTTTATTTTTGACGAAGTATCTGGTATTCTTTTTCCGTCTCAAAAATAGCCATCTGCCTGCTTTCTTCCTTTCTATTGTCATGATAGAATATTGAAAGCGTGACCACTAATAACGAAAATCGGGATAAAAACAAAAAGCCTGACAAATAGCTGTTATAGCTACCTGTCAGGCTTATCAATATTGCATCGTACTCTGTACAAAGTATATTTATTCTATTTTTTTATTCCTATCTGCTTTCCGCGTTTTTTTACACTTGGCATAATAATCCAGTCTCCAACCGGGCCTAATCTGTAATTCTCTGCATAATTCTGATTTCATATAATGCTCAGCATCCACTATCCGCTTAAAACCACAGACCGAGCAAGCCAGCTATTCCTTCATCGTCGTCCTCATCGCAAAATCATACCCAGACACTCTCGAAAATAACGTATACTCTTATTACTCCAATGTTTCTCGCTGCCATAGATATGCCCAAAAATATCATAATCAATAAAGAAAGATGCCCAATCCTCCTTTGTAGTATTTTCTATAAACCATTCTAAGATGGGAACATTCTCAATCGTCATATTCTTTACCAGTATAGTCGCTATAGTAAGCCCCTCCAGAAATGCCTTTTGCTCGGCTTCAAACAAAGGCGACCCTTTCGGTTCTTGAAGCATAAGATCAATATATTTATCCCTAATCTTGATCATCCTGCTATGCGTTGAAATCCTCATTTTTAACTCTGCAGATACATAAGTAATATCCGCACAAAATGTCGCCAAACGCATCCTCTGATCCGAAAATTCAGATATTCCAAGATCTTCCATACGTTTTGCAATGGCATAAATAAAATTTATCGGATACTTCCATTCAAGAGTGAATGCCGCCAGCGTGTTAAATACTATTGTCTCATCCGACTCAAGCCAATGTCCGTTCATGCAACTTATCTCAGTATCATACTGATCTATAATTTTCTTAAATCTTTCATTCGAAATTTTCTTTGAGTCAATCAAACGATGCTCCGTAAATGCTTTTGTAAATTCATTGTCGAGTATCGTTGTCAATTCAAAGAAATTCATTTCCGACAACTGATATCCTTCAAGTTTTATTTTCATATCGGACATGTCCGGTGGCAAAAGCTCACTAATATCTGAAACCAACGCAAAGCCAGATTCTCTAGTGCGAAAATCATATTCTTTTTTCCGATACTTCTGGACATACGATTGAATTCTGCTGTACCGCATTTTCTGATCCTGTTCCGTTATTCCATATTTTTCAAAGAAATATCGCATTGAATGCTTTTCTTCCTTTTCGTCATATGCCTTCTTTATAAGA
>DWYL01000334.1 GCA_019118685.1 Candidatus Blautia merdipullorum | reverse complement strand
GAAAGCTCACTTTTCTTGTTTCCATCTGCATCTACAGATTCCCATACAGCTTCTGTAATCTTTCCGTCAGCAACTGTAATGGTCACCTGATCCGTGTATCCATTGCTGTCAGGAGTTTCTGTCTTAGCTTCATAGGTTCCGTCCTGAAGTTCCAGGTCTTCCGCCTGAGCAGAAGCAGTGTCTTCTTCCAGTGTCATACCTGGCAGATAAACCGGAGCCTTTGCTCCTGCAAACTGACTTAAAAACTCTTCTTCTGTAATCTTGGACCCAACGCCTTCTGTCTCATTTTGTTCTGTCACTGCCACATTTGTCACAGTAGCCTTATCTTCCCCAAAGGATACTTCCAGAACAATGTCGCCGCTGTATCCGGCTTCTGTTACAGTTACCAGATAGCCATCCTCTGTCCTGGCAGCTGACTGGATATTTTCGGTCCCTGTCACATCCAGTTCCTCTGTTATCTGGGCCTTGTCCTGTCCCTGGTCCGCACTCTGGTCTTTTGCCAAAGCCTTAGAGCCTGCGATCACTCCAAAGGACAGAGCAGTTACGATGATCAACGCAAGAATTCCTCTGACATTTTTATTTTTCATATTCGTCTCCTTTAAATCGCCTTTTTCTTTGTTCCATATACCTGCTGCCGGTAAAGCAGGGCAAGAATTCCTGCCAGGCAGTTAGCCGTCAGGATCCCGAAGCAGATTCCTTCCGGATATGTGCTGAAAATACGGATGGCAGCCGTAATGATACCTGCTGCCAGAGCATACAGAAGTTTTCCTCTTCTGGATACAAAGACATAATCGGTCAGCATATAGCAGCCTCCCATGATCAGTCCGCCGCCAAAAAGGTTGGCCAGAATATCTCCGGTAAAAAGGCCGGAGGGACCAAAAATAAAGGTAAGGACTGTCACTGTAGCAATATAGGTAAGGGCAGCCTCTGCATTCACCACACCCATGTAACACATGTAGGCAAATCCTACCAGGAGAAGAAGCTTGCTGGTCTCCCCCATAGCGCCGGGAACTTCTCCCAGAAACATCTGAAGATAGGAATATCCCGTTTCTCCTCCTGCCTTTACCGTTCCCAGAACCGTAGCCTGGGAAACAGCGTCTGCTGTCAGTGTCCTGGGCGCCGTATATTCCATAACCGTCCCCGGCCACAGGACCATGACCAAAAGTCTTCCCATAAGAGCCGGATTGGCAAAATTACTTCCAATGCCTCCGAACATCTGCTTTACGATCAGAATACTGAAGACAGCCGCAGCTCCAAGGACCCAGACAGGCACTGTCACAGGCATGTTAAAGGCCAGGAGCATTCCGGTAACTACCGCACTGAAGTCTCCTGCTGTCACCTGTTTTTTGGTTATCTTCTGCCACAGAAATTCCGTCAGTACACATACTGCTACAGAAAAAGCAGTCAGATAAAGGGCCCGGATTCCAAAATAATACACTGCTCCCAGAAGAGCAGGAACCAGGGAAATAGAAACATGGAGCATGATGTTCCTGGTGGTCTGGGCAGTCCTCAGATGAGGACCGTTTATTACTTTTGTGGGACTCATGATTTCTTCACCGCCTTTTCTCTCATTCGCTGCTTCACGAAATCTCGCGCCAGTCTGTTCCGGAGTGTCAGTTCTCTTTTGGCCGGACAGATGTAGGAGCAGCAGCCGCAGGCGATACATTCGCCGGCATAGAGCTTCTGGCACAGATCATAGTCCTCCTTTAAAAAAGCAAAATCGATCTGGTAGGGAGTAAGCCCTGCAGGGCAGACATTTTTGCAGGCCTCGCAGCGGATACAGGGCTGCTCTTCGTAATGACTGTCCGGAAGGACCAGGATACCGGAAGTGCTCTTGGTAATATAAAACAGCTCTTCTTCCCCTTTCCAGTCGGAAGCCACACAGGGACCTGTCATAGGGCCTCCCCCGATGACCCGATTCTTTTCTGTGGTGACTCCTCCGCATAGTTCCACCAGCTCTTTGGCGGAAGTACCGATAGGGACCAGAAAATTCCCCGGATTTTTCACACAGCCTGTTACTGTAACGATCCTGGATGTCAGGGGTCTGTTCCCCAGAACCATATCTGCTGCGGCTTTGGCAGTTCCCACATTGGAAACGATCACTCCTGCATCGGCAGGCAGCCCTCCCATGGGAACTTCTCTCCCCAAAACACTCTGTATCAGCTGGCGCTCACCGCCCTGAGGATACTTTGTAGGAAGCGCTTTTACTTCCAGTTCTTCTCCCTGGTCTAAAATCCCCTGCTCTCTCATCTTTTCCAAAATCTTCCGAAGATTCTCAATGGCCTCCGGCTTATTGTCTTCAATACATACATAAGCCCTGCCAGCGCCAGAAGCTTTCAGAAGAAGCCGGACACCGTTAAGCAGAGCAGGTCCCTGCTCCAGCATCAGACGATAATCACAGGTCAAAAAGGGCTCGCATTCCGCACCGTTGACCAACAAAGTATCTATCTCCTTATCGGTTTCATATTTTCGGAATGCAGGAAAACCTGCGCCTCCCATACCGGTAAGGCCGCCTTCCCGAATCCCTTCCAAAATCTTCTCCGAATCAATCTCAGACAGAGAAACTCCCTTTTTTTCATAAGACATGGTCTCTCTCTTTTGGTCTTCCAGCCGCCGGATCACACAGGCTGTCACGGTCCTTCCCTGATTCTCTGCCTCTTTGATCTCTATCACTTCTCCGGTAACGCTGGCATGAAGAGGGGCCGCCATAAAGGCATCAGGATCCCCGATCCGCTCTCCTTCCTGCACATGGTCCAAAGGCCTGACCTTCAGGCTGCAGAGGGCACGAAAAGACTGTTCTGCCAGAATCGTCACTGTTTCCGGCCAGTATTCCCGCACCGGAATGTCCATAGTCAGAGACTTATCGTAACCGTCTGTAGGATGAATTCCCCCCGGAAATCCTTTTGTCTCATTTCTGTGCATATTTTGTTTTCCTCCATCAAAGGTTTGTTAATAAATTGACATGCCCGAATAGCATAACATACTGGAGTTAATTTCACAAGATTAACTTCGTAAAATCTGCGCTGCATAGCTGGATAGCTGCCAAAATTAGTATGTGGACATCTGCGGTTTTTACACGGGAATTTAAGTTTTTATGAAATTTAGGATAGATGGGAAATAGATATTCTTCCTAGACGGTGTTATTGACTTGCTGGAAAAAGATATTTATACTGTATTCAAGATAAGAGCGTATATTTACCCAGGCAACTGGGAAGGGCAGCTTCCACCTGTTTCGGAGGTCTTACGAAAGGGGTGGTAATTATGAGTACATATGAAGAGTTTATGATCATCATTGCCACGGCAAATTTGATCGTAGCCATCCTAAGTATGAAAAATAAAAAGTAGCCGCCCTGTCTCTGGTCAAGATAGCGACTACTTTTTGTAACTAAGCTTTTATATCTTCCCGGAGCGGATGGGGTGCAGCCATCTTTTCCAGTTGTCTTGTTAAGTATATTATAGTCAAGGAACTAAAATTTGTCAAATATGAAAAGGGGCTGTTGCGTTAGTCGAAATCGAGAATATTTATACATTTTATTGCTCAGTCTGCGCCGCTTTGAGCCTATAGTCTCAAAGCTATGCTCGACAAATTCGCATAAAATGTATAAATATTCCTGAAATATGACTAACGCAACAACCCCTTGATAAATCTATTAAGCTAATTTGCTTTTTGCCAGCTCTGCCAGAGTTGCGAATCCCTCTGCATCGTTAATAGCCATGTCAGCCAGAACTTTTCTGTTCAGGTCAACGTTCGCCAGCTTTAAGCCGTGCATGAATTTGCTGTAGGATAAACCGTTCATTCTTGCAGCAGCGTTGATACGAGCGATCCAAAGCTGTCTGAACTGACGTTTTCTCTGTTTTCTTCCTGCGTAGGAGCTTGCCAGAGCTCTCATTACAGACTGTTTTGCTACTCTATACTGTTTGGAACGGGCTCCTCTGTAGCCCTTAGCCATTTTTAATACTCTGTTATGTTTCTTCTTAGCGTTTAATCCGCCTTTAATTCTTGCCATTCTTAATTTCCTCCTATATTAAAGATAATCTTTTTTCAATGAAACTTTGCCGACTTTCCAGATTACATGTAAGGCAGAATTTTCTTCATGCTCTTTACATTTGTTGCATCTGTGATAGTTGCTTTTCTGAGATTTCTTTTTCTCTTCTGAGATTTCTTTGTTAAGATATGGCTCTTGTAAGCTTTATTTCTTTTTAATTTACCTGTTCCTGTTGTTTTGAAGCGCTTTGCAGCAGCTTTAGTAGTTTTCATTTTTGGCATGTTTATGTCCTCCTTAAACTCTTTTTCTTATTAACGTTTTTCTGTCAAAAACATAGTCATGCTTCTGCCTTCCACCTTAGGCGCCTTTTCGATCACCGCAATGTCGGACAGAACCTGCGCAAACTCATCTAAGATGTGCTTGCTGCTCTGCATATGTGCCATTTCCCTTCCCCGGAAACGCAGAGTCACCTTCACTTTGTTTCCTTTCTGCAGGAATTTTCTGGCGTTGTTGACCTTGGTCTTCAAATCGTTTTCCTCAATATTAGGGGATAAACGCACTTCTTTGATTTCTATGGTTTTCTGTTTCTTCTTAGCTTCCTTCTCTTTTCTGGCTAATTCGTACTTATACTTGCCATAGTCAATAATTTTACAAACCGGCGGCTTCGCTGTGGGAGCAATCTTTACCAGATCCAGTCCGGCTTCCACTGCATGTTTCTGGGCTTCTCTTGCGGACATGATTCCCAGCTGCTGTCCATCCGCTCCAATAAGACGTACTTCTTTGTCTCTGATTTGTTCGTTGATCATTAAATCGCTAATAGTCGTGCACCTCCATAATATTGATAAAACACTCTCGGGCCCCCTTGGCCATTTCCTTTAAGAAAAGAACACGTAAGCCTTCCGGCTTTCATGGTCATGAATAAGAATCTACAGAGCAAAAGAAAAGCGGATAGCAAAAGACACTATCCACCTGATATCTCCATATGAAAACGCTGTGCGCTTCACTGCATTCTATAAACCGTTAGTCACCCATTTGTGCTAAGGTGAGAGTGGATACTCTGCTTTCTTTTTCTTCTTCAGACTTTTGTAATATAGCATAGCCAAAACACAAAGTCAAGCTTTTTTGTATAAAAATTCCCTTGTTTTTTCTTATAAGAAATGGCATAATTATGCCTACATACCTTACACACAATACAAAGGAGAAAAATATGGAACAAAAAAGAGGATCTTTTACAAACAAGATGGGCTTTGTTCTGGCTGCTGCAGGTTCGGCTGTGGGCCTTGGAAACATCTGGCGTTTCCCTTACCTGGCTGCAAAATACGGAGGGGGCATTTTTCTGCTGGTCTACCTGATCCTGGCAGTGACCTTCGGATTTACACTGATGGTCACAGAAATCGCCATCGGCAGAAAGACCAGACTCAGCGCCATCGGCGCTTTCCAGTCACTGGATAAGCGTTTCGGTTTCGTAGGCTATCTGGCCTGCGCCGTACCTTTTATCATCACCCCTTATTACTGCGTTATCGGAGGCTGGGTGATCAAATACTTTGTCACCTTCCTTACCGGAGACGGCGGCCTTGCTTCCGGAGATGAATATTTTACCGCTTTTACCAGCCAGACGGTTTCCCCGGTGGTATGGTTCTGCATATATGTTCTTCTCACCGCCATTGTAGTGATCATGGGCGTTGAAAAAGGAATTGAGAAAGCCAGCCGCTTTATGATGCCCCTGCTGATCGTCATGATCGTAGGCATCAGCATTTACTGTGTTACACGGCCTGGAGCTATGGAAGGTGTAAAATATTACTTCTTCCCCGACTTTTCCAAATTTTCTGCCACCACTGTGCTGGCGGCCATGGGGCAGCTATTCTATTCTATGTCTCTGGCTATGGGAATTATGATCACTTACGGCTCTTATATGAAAAAAGAAAGCAGTCTGGAAGCTTCTGTGCGGCAGATTGAAATCTTTGACACGGTAGTCGCCTTCCTGGCTGGTCTGATGATCGTGCCTTCGGTCTTTGTTTTCTCAGGAGGGGATGAAGCTGCCCTCAGCAAAGGACCTTCCCTGATGTTTATTACTCTGCCGAAGGTCTTCAACGATATGGCCCTTGGGGGAGTGATCGGAGCGGTGTTCTTCCTGCTGGTGCTTTTCGCAGCACTGACTTCTTCCATCTCCCTGATGGAGACTGCGGTTTCCATTCTTCGGGATAAGACCGGATGGGGCAGAAAAAAATCCACGATATTGATCACCATCTATGTCCTGATACTGGGAACCATCGTCTCTCTGGGCTTCGGACCTCTGAGCTTTATCAAGCTTCTGGGACTGGGACTGCTGGATTTCTTTGACTTCATCAGCAACAGTGTGCTCATGCCTATTGTGGCTATTCTCACCTGTATCTGCGTGGGGCATTTTATCGGACCCAAGGTTATTGAGGATGAAGTGGAACTTAACGGTCCCTTCAAGATTAAAAAGTTCTACCGGATCATGCTGAAATGGGTCGCTCCCATTTTCCTGGCCCTGATCCTGATCTTTGCGATTTCTGAGACAATGGGCTGGATCGTTGTATAACGCCCCCTGGCCCACAGCTTCAGAAAGCCCAAAAGGACTCTTCTGGAGCTGTCGCGTTAAATGTCAGGAATATTTATACATTTTATGCGAATTTGTCGAGTATAGCTTTGAGACCCTAGGCTCAAAGCGACGCAGACTGAGCAGTAAAATGTATAAATATTCTCGATTTTGATTAATGCGACAGTTCCAAAAAGAGTCCTTTTTTCTGTGTTATCTGCAGACATCTGTCTTCGACAGTTCTTCTCAGGCTTCTTTTTTCTCCCGAAATGGTTTCAGGAAGATAAACCATCCAAAGATTACCAGGTTCAGAATCAGAGAAGCCAGTACGTCCCCCCAGGCAATGGTCTGTCCCTGGAGTACATCTGCAGAATAATTTCCAACAAACATAGGGATCAGATTGTTATTCATATAGTGGACAGCCACGGCTACCCAGATGTTCCTGGTCTTCATATAGACATAAGCCAGGAAGATTCCTATAAAGACGCAGGTAACGATCTGGGACGCCACATAGATCACGCCCATATCCGGCGTGGTGTAATAGAAGAAATCCAGAGGCAGGTGCCACAGTCCCCATATCACCCCTAAAAGCAGTACGCCCTTTCTCAGTCCGAATCTTTTCTGCAGGAGAGGCTGGAGATAATACCGCCATCCATATTCCTCTCCGAAGAAGGCCACTACTACCAGGAAGAAATTCAGGACCAATGTAACCAGATAGAGCCAGGTAGAAGGCAAAGCCCACAGCTGGATAAATTCTCCCATCTGTCCTCCCAGAGCACTGGAAATCCCCATACGGAGGCTGTAAAGCACAAAGAACAAAAGCATACACAAAACCGACTTTTTCCAGTTTCTCCACCGCAGACCGCAGGCTTCCCGTCTCTCTTTTCCCGAAACCAGAAGGGTGATCCAAAATACAATGCTTCCCAGGATCAATACCACCTGTACAAGCACCATCCATACTGACATTTCCATCTGTCCTGCCTGTATACTCTGAGGCAGAAATACAGAACCCAGGGCACACAGGATCATCAGGACTGTAATCACAAGGAAGGTCACAAAAAATATCCTGGGCACCTTCTGGTCTCCTTTCCTGGTAAGCAGATAAGCCATCATAACTCCCGCCGCCGGATAAAGCATCTGGGCGTTGGGAAATACACTCAGATCTGCTCCTGTGCTGTTTCCATACCACATCAACAGTCCCAGGACATAAGTGATCCCATAGGCCAGTGCCGCAAAAATGATCAGTTGTCTCTTTTCTGTTTCTGAAAATCTCATCTCTTTTTCCTCTCTTTTTCAGATTATTCTTTGTTAAGCCTTATATTTTCACCACAAAGATTATACTGAAAAATACATTTTTTGTATATAAAAAGATATGAATATTTTTCAAAAAATACCTATCCAAGCAAATATTCTTACTTTTCTATTTTTTCCACAACCTATCTCTGCTTTTCCCTGAAGATTCCCAGGATTTTTTCTCCCTTTCTCCTGGCTGCCTGGTAAACGGCCCACAGAAACAGAAAGATAAGAAGACTGATTCCCAGGACTATCATCAGACTCCGAAGCTCAGCAGCGGTTAGTCTTCCGTCATTCATATAGTTCATTCCTATGCTGAAAAGCAATCCTACCCCACAGCCCAAAACTGTCGGGTAAATAAAAATTTTCCTGAGCTGAGCTTTTAAAACTTTCTTCCGATACTCACTGTCTGCCCCCAGCCGCTCCAGGCTTACAAAAACTTCCCGGTTGTCCGCAGCCACAGAGACACCTCTTACATAAGTCATAATAGCCACTGTG